>CAYZPQ010000070.1:8647-10078 GCA_964480185.1 uncultured Planctomycetales bacterium
GAAGCATTAAAGCTTGATAAAGTATTATTTGTTCCGGCCTTTAGTTCGCCTTTTAAAGCCGTTAAAATGACCGCGACTCCCATGGAGCGTTTGGACATGTTGCGTTTAGCGACCCAAACACGTGGTCAATTTGGTATTTACGACGGGGAAATTAAACGGGGCGGGGTTTCTTATACCGTTGAAACCTTGCGTGAATTGATTGAACAAAATACCTCAACCAAATATTATTTGATCATGGGCCGCGATACATTCGCGGATTTTGATAAATGGAAGAATCCGGAAGAAATTTTAGATTTTGCGACAGTTGTCGTTGTTAATCGACCAGGTTTTGATACACCCATTAAAAGCAAGTTTGCGCATAAAGACATTGATATGCCAGCTATGGCTTTTGCCTCGAGCGATATTAGAAAAAAGGTCAAATCAAAAAAAACAATTACCTATTTGACGCCGGACAATGTTATTGATTATATTAATCGTCGCAAGTTATACCTACAGTAATCATTTTTAGGAGACAGCATGGATATTCGTTCTCAGATTAAATTTGGTACAGATGGCTGGCGAGCTGTCATTGCAGATACTTTTACATTTGAAAATGTGCGTATTGTTGCGCAAGCTACAGCTGACTGGATCAATACAAAGAATGACAGTTTCAGCACAAAGAGTGCATCAATTGGTTATGACAATCGTTTTTTATCCGCTGAATTTGCCCAAACCGTTGCGGAAGTTTTTGCCGCTAATGGCATTAAATCCTATCTCTCTAATACATCACTCCCAACACCTGCATTAAGTTTTGGTGTTGTTCAATTAAAAAATGTCTGCGGTATCATGATTACCGCCTCTCACAATCCGGCGAAGTTTAATGGGATCAAAATCAAAACCGCGGTGGGTGGGGCTGCGCCAAAAGACATTACCAATGTCGTAGAGAATTTCTTAGGCCAAAATCCTGTTAAAACATTGAGTGCTATTGAAGCTAGCAGCAAAGGGTTAGTTGTTCCCTATGACTTTAAGCCAGCTTATGTGAAATTTATCCGCAATTATTTAGATTTAAAACGCATCAAGTCGGCCAAATACAAAGTCTTGGCGGATATTATGCATGGTTCTGGTCGTGATTTGATGAATGATATTTTAAAGGGCACTAATATCAAATTAACCCTCATGCGTGAAGATGTGAATCCTTCCTTTGATGGCAGCAAACCTGAGCCTATTCCAGAATGTTTGCAAACTATGATGAGTCGCATGAAAAAAGAGAAGTTTGATTTCGGTCATGTTCTCGATGGCGATGCCGACCGTATTGCGGCAGTCATGCCTGGTGGTGAATTTGTATCACCTCAGAAAATTTTAGGTTTATTGATTTTGCATTTGGTGAGAAATCGTAAGATTGAAGGTGGCATTATCAAGACCTTATGCGGTACCACCATGCTCGATCACATT
>CAYZPQ010000071.1:0-10068 GCA_964480185.1 uncultured Planctomycetales bacterium
ATCTAACTTTTGCATCATAGGTTGAGAATAAATAGGACCCTTCCAAAAAGAGTGCCACATTATTACTGACATAATATTCCACCCCGCCACCAATGCGTGCCGCAAAAGCCGTATCGCTATCTACAGAAAATCCATTGTCTTTTAAGATTGAACTTTCTTGATAATCCCAGAATACGACCCCAACACCACCTAGCACATAGGGAACAAGTTTATTATCCGTTGCCTCAATGGGTAATTTAAGAACGATATCCGCGAGTAATGGAATACCGCGTTGATCACCGAAATCGATCCCATCGGCTTCTTGTTCAAAATTCATCCAACCTGATTCAACACCCACAGCCACATTAGGGGTAATATCATAGGTCAGACGACCACCATAATAAATGGTGTCATCATTATCATCATCGCGTGGCATCACTGCCGCACTCTGCACGCTCAACGCCCACTTTCCTTCTTGCACATCACGCGCGAACGCAGCGCTGCTCATGCCTGCAACAAATAATGCAATAAGAATCAATTTTTTCATCACAATGTCCTCCTTAAAACGGGTTAAGACTTACGATTACTGCTTAAAATACTAGCATGAAGATGGTTTTTTGAGAAGGGAATTTTGTTGATTCATCAAAATTTAATAGCCTGCTCTTCTTGAATACTACGCCAAATGGATCATCGTTAAAACTAAAATGGCATCGGTTGTATACAAACAAAACTCCTCGACATTTAATGATTTCCCCATAAAAGAGAACATGCCAAGACCGGTGAGAAGGGTTGTCCATAAAATTTGGTTAAAGATAAATACCCCTACAAAAATACTAAATATTCCCCAGGCTGATGTGAGGATAGGCACCGATAATAATGTGATGAGCATGAGAATACCCAATGTCGTGCGCGTCAAGGCTGTGGCCAATTTTTCATCGCCGTGAACTAGGTCATACCAAAAACGACCTAAGGGGGATCCATTATCCGAGGGTGGAGTTGGTATTCCATAGCCTAAAGATAAAACACCAAACATTAACAAAATCGTGAGCACCCACCAATTCGCAATACTTAAAAATGCTGCGAGTGTATACAGAAAAGGAATTCCAAAACGTCGCCACAGTTTAGAACCCCCTGCTCCCGTCCATGCGCCCATAAAACCGCAACATAAGGCTAACATGGCGATAATGAGTATTGTGATGATTATATCCATACGCACCTCCGTTGAAGTGACCATAATAAATAATTATACTTATTCAATGGGTCCAGAACGATTGACCGGATTGAAGATCTTGTATGCTTTACCTTTAATATCATTGCGAGACAATAATCCCCAATATCGACTATCATGACTTGCTGAACTATTATCCCCCATTACAAAATATTTTCCCTCAGGAATTTCAATTATCTGTCCTTCCATGCCATAATCACCGCGATTGTAATAATAAATGTCTTTTATCCGACCATCTGTAATTTCTTTCCCATTGATATAAATCTTACCATCTTTAATTTCAATGGATTCTCCGGGTAAACCGATGACGCGTTTAAGGAAAGTCTTTGTCCTATCCATAGGGAATATAAATGCAATGACATCCCCTCGCTGAGGAGCTGAATTCTTATATGCCATCTTATTTACTAATACACGGTCGTCAACTAAGATAGTCGGACTCATTGACGCTGCCGGAATTCTAAAAGGTTGAATAAAATATGTTCTTATTAAAAGTGCTAAACCAATAGTCACTAGTAAGAAACCACAAATAAAAACACTCATTAAGAAAGCATTTCCCGTAATGGATTTCTTTTGCTCGAAGTCTTTATTGGCGTGCTTATATGCATCAAACGCTATATATAAACAAAATATAAGTTCAAAAATTGATATATAATCAGGCAACGCTCTGGTGGTGGAATTACTAAGATAAAAAGCCACAAATAGACGCCAAAATAATGAAATACTAAACAATAAGAATCCACGTTTAAATAATCCTAAATGAATATGCCCTGAACCAGGAACAATAAGACTAAATAATACGGCACATATTTTTCTTTTTAACATTCTTAATTCCTTTACAATTTTCCAACTTTACCATGCTCGACGGATACTATGTGGGTGCTAAGCCGTTACTGCCAAGGAAAATTCAAATGATCGAAATACTTTTTACAACTCGTCGCTGTTAGACTAAACGGCGCATTAGGATTATTGCATAAACCTGAGTAGCCAGGGCTAGAAAGTAAAATATAGAATGGGACCTGCCGGTTTTGAATTGGATGAAAGATAAATCCAACAGCATATGTAACACCACCTTCAAACTTACCTACATGCACAATATCTTTAATTTCTAACTCTGATGTACTTGATATTGTAACGGGACTATCCAGACATCCACTAGTGCCAGGCAATTGATCCATAAAGTAGACATCCTGACGAGGAAATATTTTCTTGTAAAAATCATCGGTATACCCCGGCCTTGTTTGACAGAGAGTCACTTCTTTTGTGAGCATCTTCTTCCCAATAAAGTCTTGGGAGAAATAAGTTGAATGCCGTAAAGATGCCGACGTGCTGCACCCTAAAATAGAACATATGAAGAATAAACACGTAATCTTTTTGAAAAACTGTGAACACATTAAATGTTTACTCCTTTTTGAAATGTTTCTTTGCAAAAGCTCTGCCGGAGCCAGATTTAAGGTAACGCTCAAATTCTATAGCTTTTTGCTTATCTTGAAAAGCGAAATAGGTTAGTAGATTCCAAGGTTTGTATTGAGAGGTATGAGGTACACGACCATCATTATGATAGTCTAAACGTTTTGATATATCTGTTGTAAAACCTATGTATGATTCTTCGGGATACTCGACTGAGCGTAGATAGTAAACGTAAAACATTTTATTGCCTTACATATTTTTCTGGAGATTTGCTGTAGGGTTGTGTAGATGTATTTGGGTTGCCCTCCTTCGCTCATTCGGAGCTACGGCGGGCACTTTTCGCCATTCAGGCGAAAAGTGGAGGTGCCGGGGATCGAACCCGGGTCCTTGAGTTTCAAAACTTAAGCGTCTACATGCGTAGTTGGTTTATTTGAGTTTCGCTTCACTTACCCTAGCCAACAAGGTTAATATGAAGCTAGCCCTCTAAAATGTTACCCTTGCGTCGAAGACAGTCGCAAGAGCGAAGCCTGCTGTCGTCCGTTTATCCTATTAGCAGGCGTTATAAGCAAACGGGCTTAGTTAGCGTGTAACTAAGGCTTAACGCTTCGCGAACATCAAAGCAGACCCGCCCATAGGGGCTGGTGCTTTGTTAAAAGCTGCAAAAGCGTCGCTGACCATTACTGGTTTTGCGTTTAGTTTTTACTTGGATTATTTACGAGGCCAACCAAGCTTCCTCGGCACGCGACCTAAATCCGAACAACACAAGTCGAGACCAGATCACCCCCCATATAGCAAAGAACATTGTCGATTTCCGCTTGTACGGAAATGACGTAATCTAATTATAGCACTTTTACGACGATTTATCTGGTTTTTTTAATGCCGCGGTCCATCTCGCGTTTGGCGTCGCGTTTTTTGATGTCGTCGCGTTTGTCGTAGAGATTCTTGCCTTGAGCTAAGGCTAATTCGACTTTGGCGAAGCCGCGTTTGTTGAAGTAAATCTTGGTAGGAACTAAAGTCAATGCACTGCTAGCTAAACGGCCACTGATACGCTCGATTTCTTTTTTGTTAAGTAATAATCGACGTGGTCTTGTGGCTTCTAAATTATTATAGGATGCTTCCATATACGGTGTGATATGGAAACTGTATAACATAATTTGCCCTTTATCGAGACGAGCATAGCTATCGGAAAATGACGCACCACCTGCACGCAAAGACTTTACCTCCGGCCCAATGAGTTCAATACCGCATTCCCATTTATCGAGCAGGTGGTAATTGTGATACGCTTTTTTATTTGTTGCGAGTGGGGGTGAGCCCATATATACCCTTTAATTAAAATTGATACTGCCCTTTACTTCACAATAAGCATACCATATAACCCTAAAAATAGCGGTATGGTGATGATGCTGATGACGTGGGAATAAAAAATCGTTTGATTAATAAAATCCTGCCCGTCGCTATTATTGTATCTGGCAATAACGGACAAGGTAATGGATGTTGGCATACAGGACTGAATCATAAAAACGAAAGCGAAAATTGGTGGCGCTTGAATAAGAGACAAAAAGACTAGCCCGCATACGGGCATGACCAATACTTTCAATGATACAGCCCCTAATATTTCCCCTATTCCCGCTCGACTAAATCGTGTTAAGCCTAAATTTCCACCAATCGTCAGCATGGCCAATGCCAATGCACTATCACCCATAATTTTCATTGGCTGAATCATAATCGACGGAACAATATTCTTCCCCCCAACTAATACTAAAGCAAATGCTGCAAACATGGCAATGAGTGGTGGATTAAGAAAATTCTTAATCGTAATTCCCCCTCGCTGACGCGTAATTAACCAAACACCCAATGACCATAAACATAAATCAAAACCAACAATCGATAAAATCACACTGGCATAAACAATGGGTGTTAAATCACCTAACGGCAATGTCGTCGCTAATAAAAGCGGTATATACCCCGCATTATGAAATCCACTGGCCGCCATCCATTGACGACGATTCTTTGTTTTAATAAGACTTGATATGATTCCCGCTAAACCTAAACCAAATAATCCCAACCCAATATTAATTAAAGGAAATGTCCACCAGGTCTTTTGTTCGCTGGGGTTAAAGTTATGAAGGATTTGGTTAAAGATAAAAAGCGGGAAACAGATATTAATGCTTAAAAATGACAAAAGCTTTAAGCCTGATTCAGCAACAACACCACGCCGAACCAAAACAAAACCAATTGCCCCCATTAAAAAAATCTGAAGCACCGCCTGCACTGCTGTTTGAAAGGAAATGTCGAGCATAAGGTCACTATAATGTCATGAAGGAAAGTTCAATGCAAAAGAAATTCCTGCAGATTCTTGAGGGGTTCGATGCTGGTAATGACGGGTGTCAGAGAATTAATTTGTATGTGACTCATGGCTTGGTCTTCAAAACTAAATGAACTTTGACCAGAGGTTTTCAATTGTTGATCAATAGGATTTAAGTCGATACCACCAGGGGCTTGAGATAATAGGGTGCTGTCCCCTATTCCTATTTGAGTAGGAAAAACATGTGATGGAACAGAATCATTGTCATCAAAATCAATTCCACTTTTTGCTTTCAAATATTTTTGCATATCAGAACCGGTCATATCTTGAGGTAAACCTATAATTTCAGGTACACTTGGTGCTAGTAAAGCGGCTTGCAGTTTTACTTCTTTACCTATTAATTCATGTGTTGGTTTTGCTTTAACTCGATCCAAATATTCTTTTAACTGAGGGGGAACAATAATATAAGCAATATCGTCTAATCTGGGCTTACGTGTCATCATGGGAAATCTATATAAACCATCTCTATTAACATGAATCGCTGCTTGTCCCTTATTAATAAGATTATTAAAAAGACCTTTCTTTAAAACTAACGCACCTGAATTACTAATATTTTCTGCAGTCATTGTATGAAAGATGATCGTTTCACCTATCGAATGAGAAAAATAATAAACTCCTAGTGTTTTTTCCGAAGCGTCCTTTTCTGTAGATGGTGTTGAGCTGCTTTGAAAATCAAATTCCCCATTAATCAACCCTTCGATAACTCCTGACTGAATCCCCCGATACATAAACGCATTGTTCTTTACTTTTTGTTTTAAGAATTTATATCCTTTCCTTAACATTCTTTTAATTGGCTCATCCCAATTAATCATCGCAGGATCACGTGTAATCTGTTGTTGGGCTTGGTGCAAGGCCTTAACCAAGTCATCATAAAAATACAAAGAAAATCTATTAGAACGTGGGTGTATTTGAACAAACTCATCGGATAGCGTTTTACGGCCAATTAGTTTTAAATATATTCTTATCAACATTTGCACACGTTCATTAAAAGGAAGCGTTGGATTATTAGCTTCGATCTCGCGCAATGCTTCAGCAGCCTTCGTGTAGTAGTCCCATTGCAATCGTTCTTGAAAAACCATTTGAAATGCATGTTCAATCATTTTTTGTTGCTGGCGCGCCAGATAATGCCCCTCAGCGAAAATTATTTGATTTTGATATTCTGGCAAGGAAGCAAAATAATCATCGGCAGGGTTATCTCCACCACCCATAAAACCATCTGCTTGACTCAAAAGACGTAACATACGAATCGCAAACAAATCTGCATATAATTCAGCAGACGCTTTTCTCTGTTCATCAAAAAATGAAAACATGATCCCCATATTAGGGTCCATTAATTTTCCATTAACATACACAAAATGCCCTAACTCGTGCAGTATTGTGCTAATCAAATCAACTTTGTCTCTTTCTTGGATAAGGTTAAGTCCAACATAAAACCCATTGGCATTAGGGCCAGGCCCGATGGTGGCATACAATAAGCTGTGTATCAACATCGATTCATATAGCGCCTCATCCACTACACCGCTTGAAGCTATAAGTGCCGACGCAGCAATAAAATAATTACGCAGAATTTTATCTTCGTTAGCCCAACTGTCTCCAAATTTTCTATCTCTCAATCGTTCGCTTAAATCAGGCAAACCAGCAAGATACGCACGTATTTTATCACGGTGCAAGCCTTGTCTATTACCAGCTATATCAATATTAAATAGATACGGATGTTCTTCTTTTAATTTGATCAGGTCGTTGATATCATCGGGTATTATAGTGACAGATTTCAATCCATATTCACCTCTTAATACTTTTGGATTCAGTACATAGGGATGCTGTAAATAAAACTTCTTAAAACTATATCCTAATAAATCCGTTAATTTTCTGACCAATCCTACAAATACAGATCGATAATTCATTTGATAAGCTAGAAATACTTTCTCCAAATCATCTCTGTTTGTTGTGCGTAGATTTTCTTCACCGAATAAATCTTTCAAATCAGCAAGCATATTGTCTTTCTTATCAACCTCCATGGTAGGATTTTTCTCTAACCATTCATTGACCATTTGATCGATGTCAATTTTAAAACCCTGTTCAATTTGACTGAGGGGATTATTAACAGCAGCACGCGCGACATGTTGAGGGCGTACGAAAGGACCAAATGTCATTAAACTCACTAATGTAAATGTAAGACCTCTTGAACTCATAGCTGAATCGACTACTCCCCATTTTTGTAGCAATGAATAAATACCCATCTCTTTTAATTCTTTAATAGCCTTACGACGATTCTTTGATTTCTTTAATAATTTATCTACTTGTCCCGTCATAATTTTTAAAACAGCCCTTTGTGGTTTTACTTTCTGGCCTTGTTGATACGCAGCTATTGTTTCTTTCATAAGGCGCTCATCTTCGTCATTCAGAACTAATCCTAGTTCATGCTTAATCCGTAATACCCTTAACACATCTCCAATTGTAAAATTCTTTGAATTGCCAATAATTCTCACATCGCCCGCATCAAAATCTTCTATAGCATCCGCATGCCCATATAAATTGCCATTTGCATCCACGCCCATTTGTAATAGGGATGCCCCTGCACTGGACGATAATATATTCCTAGAATTTCGATCAACTAAGACACGTTTTAAGTACACATATTCGCCTGTATTTTTATTTGTTAAACGAATAGGACCTGCATACTGAACCTCAACTCCCTTAAAAAACACTTTCCTTTTACTTAAAGGGGGAAGGAAGTTTTGGACAGGAACTCTTAACTCATTTGCTAATTTTCGAAGAACCCTCATGGAATGCTTCCACGATTTTTCATCTGCTTGGGACAATGTATCCGCCATTCTTAGTCGCTGCCGATCACTCAAAGGTATCGCTACTGAGATATCAATATCCGAAATTTCTTTTCCTGTTAAAATATCTCTAACTCCTCCACCTATAACCACAATATCTTTATCTAAACCTACATCTTTTAACCACTGTAAGAATTCTTTAAGCTGCTCTTGTGATTTAGTTTTATTTCTAACGCGTGCTTCATACCGTATACGTTGAGAATGCATCCGTTCTTCAATTTTATCAATACACTCTCTGATACGATCCCTAAAATAAGTATCTCCTGTACGCGTTTGACGAAAAGTAAAGTTCCCTCCACTAAAACTCACTATATTAACAATTCGTCGGTAATAAACCGTTGTGCTATGATCATCAAAAATGGCTACACCTGCTCCTTTAGGTTCAGTAGACAATATTTCATTTAACTGAGCTACCGTTTCTAAATTTCCAGTCTTACCCAATGACTCAAGCGCATGTCGAACAACTTCGCCATCATCATCTTTAACAGCCCTGACAAGCTGCTGACGAACTTCTCTGAGATTAAATTCACCTAAGAATTCAGCTACTTTTCTTCTAATAAAACGATTATCACTAAATAAACCTGCGTAATATACGGGCAATAAGTAACCATTCATTATTTGATATTTCTTAATCAGATAATTAATAACCTCCATCTGATTCTCTTCAGCGGTATACGCACGTATATATTTGACTATAGCTTGGACTGATTCTTGCGTATGCATTTGTAATAATGCATCAACCACCCCTTCAATCACCGTAGCACTAGTTGCTGACAATCTTTTAGCCACCACGGCAATATTCTCCGATGAACTAAATTGTCCTAGATATTGAATAAAAAGATTATTCAGATTAAATGTACCCAGTATAGATGGTCTTGTTAAATAAAATCTCGCTAATTCCTCGACACGAGAATCTCTTCTTACCATAAGGCTTCTGAAAATCTCTTCAGCCCGTAAAGATTCTCCTCTTAGCATATATTGATTCATTCGGACAATTCTTTGATCAACACTCATCGCCATATCCACTGTCTTATACCCCACAGATTCTGATGCATTCATCACAAAATCTGTATGAATGACATTAGCCTTTACAAATTCCTGGGGTTGCTGGGAGGTGATAGCCAAATCAGTGTCTAAGACTGCACCCCCTGCGAAATATTTTTTGGGAATTACTTGGCCAGTGATTGGATCGAATTCTTCTTTGATTAAGTTGATGGTGCCTTTCTTGAAGGCTTGGAGATATTGGCGATTAATAAATTCTGGATCCCCGACTAAAGCATTCGGGGATGACAGACTGTTGACTTTTTTGTGATCAACAAACTGTTTCGTAATAATACTGTCTTTGATTTTCTTTTTGTACCATGTAGCGAGAATTAAAGAATGATAGACTTGCCTTAATTGAGCGAAGTTTTTTCCTTCATTTATTTCTTTAGTCAATTCGGGGATGATTATTTCACGAATAATAGTCTTAGAAAATTCACTATCAATTTTATGAGAGACGGGAACGGGTGGCCCGGAGGCGGGTGCCCTATAAACCGCAGGAGCGAGTTTTCCAAGCTCCGAGGATTTGTAGGGTGCCGCAGGGACAGGACCCGTTGACATTGCTTTATTTTTCTCACTTGCTAAGTAATCTTCTTCTAGCATGACCTTTAATGTTGCTTGGGTCACATAGGCTGTTGCTTGGCCATTTGTAGTTGGTCCTTCATACACTTCAGCTTTGTTTGGTACGATCCAAACTTTATTAAATGTATTCACAGGAACATTAGTCGTGCCAAAACGTTTGGCGGATTCTTTGTATATTTTGTCCCAAAATTTTCTACCGATGTCGCTATCCGGGTCCATTAAGCTGGCGGTGATTTGTTTTAAGATATAGTCTTGGGCGAGTAGGTCGCGGCCCATGGCGGTTTGGCCGAATTCGGTTGGGATAATACGGTTTTTCTCATAGGGCGATAAATTGACCCAAAGGTCGCCCTCTGGGGTGGTTAAGGCGGCTAGGAAATATTTGATGAGTTTATTAGCTTCAGATTTTTGTTGTTCTTGTTGTGGATCCCCGACAAACAACTGTGAGTGCCCGGCATGAGGGCCAAAAGCATTCGGGGATGACATATCGTCACCTTGGGCTAAAATGAAGTCGAATTTGAAAGGTTTATCGGCAAAAACTTTGATGCCTTTTAGCACTGGTGGATTAAACACAGGGCTTAAAGAGACTTTTTGACCAGGTGCAGGTAAAGGCAAGGCTTGGGCAT
>CAYZPQ010000072.1:0-7467 GCA_964480185.1 uncultured Planctomycetales bacterium
TCCTTCATGCCCGAGGTATTTGGCATTGTATAAAAAACTGACGCCGTCCATAATCAAATCTTCTTTGAGTGATGTGCAGACACGTTGAGGATCTATCGTTGCTGTATCTGGAGAATATAAAGCTTTCTCTAATGTTTTAACATTTGGTTCTAACTCCATGGCTTCCGATGCAGAAATCAACTTTACATTGGAACCATTTCTTAAACCACGCTTTAGAAGTTCGTCTAATTGCGCTACTTCTCCGGGATTTTGGGCAATGACTAATTTTCCACATTCATTAATGGGTAAGCCTTTGGCTTTGCAATAAGCACGCATCGCACGACTACCATCGACGGTGAATTTGGCCTTTAAACTATCTGCGGTATAATAAAAACCTGCATGCAAAACGCCGCTATTTCGACCAGAGGCATGTTTAGCTTCAGCTTCTTCTTTATCTACAATTAGAATTGTTGCATTACGTTTACGGGTCTTTAGCGCATGCGCCATGGTCAATCCAATAATCCCCGACCCAATAATGACAAATTCATATTTCTTGCTCATTGCAATAATCCTTAATCGTCGTTAAAATTAGAATAATAGAATCGAATTATAACAAAGACTCTTCAACATAGGTACTAAAAATGCCCACAAATAATCATCCCTATATCATGACCGTTAAACCCGGCCGCTATGCCTGGTGCAGCTGCGGCGAATCCACCAAACAACCCTTCTGCGATGGATCGCATGGTCCAACTGGATTACGTCCTGTATTTGAAGAAATTACCGAAGAAAAACAAGTAGCGTGGTGCGGATGCAAAGCAACAAGCAAAAAACCATTCTGTGACGGTACTCATAGCAAGATGAGTAAATAAGCAAAAAAAAACTGGGACACACTAAGTTTTCTTCAAAAACTTAGTGTGTCCCAGTTTTTTTGTCCCTACTCTATTTACTAATTTCAAAAATAGCAATATACGCAAAAAGGTTTCTGAGGATGGAGACTTCGCCTCTGCTTCCGATTGAACGTTCACGGTTAATGGTGATTTGGCGTTCTTGGCAGAAGTCGCGGAAATCTTTGATGCTTAAAAAACGCAAGTTAGGGGTGTTGTACCATTTATAGGGTAGGCCTTTAGTAACTGGTACACGACCTAAGAAGAATATTTGAAACCTTGCGGATAAATTACAGAAGTTTGGAATACCGACGATGACTTTCTTCCCTACTCTTAGAGCTTCTAAAATCACTTTTTCAGGACTTAAGATTTCCTGCAAACTTTCATTTAAGATTACATAATCAAAACGCTTATCCGAATAATCGGTTAAACCGCTATCAATATCACCGTGAGAAACTGTTACACCGCGCTCAACACAACGGTAAATACTTTTCTCATCGATTTCAATACCTGTCGCACGGCAATTCTTTTTCTCAACCAATAAAGACAAAAGCTCGCCATCCCCGCAGCCTAAGTCAAGCACATGGGCATTGGGTTCGATCATGTCTAAGATGTATTGATGTTCTGGGCGTATGTCAGACATTATTTGGCCTTTTGAGCAACATTCTCGAGGAAACTTTTCACTAAAATGGATTGACCATCGATCTCAACTAAAAATGAATCATGACCATAGGATGTATCGATCTCAATGAAAGAGACATCAATTTCATTGGTCTTCATGGCTTTGACCATTTGCTTACTTTGATACGACGGGTAAAGCCAATCGGAAGTAAATGTCACAACCAAGCATTTTGCCTTCACCCCTTTAAGCGCACGGACTAATCCTTCTTCCTCGGATAAATCAAAATAATCCAAGGCTTTGGATAAATACAAATAACTATTGGCATCAAAACGTGAGACGAAACTTGAGCCACGGTATTGCAAATAACTTTCTACTTCAAAGTCATGTGAAAAATCATAACCTAATTTTTCTTTGCCCTGTAATTTACGGCCAAATTTTTCTTCCATCGAGCGTTCAGACATATAGGTGATATGCCCAATCATCCGCGATACAGCCATGCCATTGGCAGGTAATTCCTTACCATAATAATCCCCCTTACTCCAATTGGGATCCGACATAATGGCTTGGCGGGCAACTTCGTGCAACGCAATTTGCTGGGCAGTGTGTTTGTAATTCGCCGCAATTAAAATAGCACTATGCACGGTGTCAGGAAAACGGATAGACCATTCCAGGGCTTGCAATCCACCCATGGAACCACCTGCCACCGCTAATAATTTCTTGATACCTAAATGGTCGATTAAATATTTTTGCGTCTCAACCATGTCTTCGATGGTGATGACAGGAAAGCTCATGCCATACGGTTTGCCTGTGGCAGGATTTGTCGACGATGGGCCTGTTGATCCTTTGCACCCACCAATGACATTGGCACAAATCATGAAATATTTATTGGTATCAAAGGCACGACCAGGACCAATCATTGGGTCCCACCAGCCTGGATTCTTATCGCCTTTATGAAAACCCGCCGCATGCGCATCACCTGTTAAGGCATGGAAAATCAAGATGGCATTACTCTTGTCTTTATTAAGTGTGCCATACGTTTCATATGCCAATGTAATAGGCCCAAATTTGACACCACTTTTTAAGGTGATTTCATTGGGCTTATGGGCAAATGTAAAATATTTGGTTTCAACAACATTATCAGACATATTATTTATTGTAGAGAAACATCGCCTCGATGGATTTCAATGCTTTTAAACGGATCTCTTCACTAAATTCAATGCGGTCACGTTTTAATGGATTCTTCAACACTCTTAAAATATCTTGAAGCGTATTTGATTTCATGTATTTGCACGTCGTACAGCTTCCGACTAATTGTTTTTCCGGAAACTCTGCCTGTAAACGGCCAGATAAACCGCATTCGGTTAACATCAAAAATTGATTCGACTTTGTCGTGCGCATGAAATCAAGCATTTGCTCGGTTGAGCCTACAAAGTCAGAATTATCAACGACGACACTATTACATTCAGGGTGACTGACGATCTTAGCATCAGGATATTCCAAACGGATTTTTAAAATATCTTCAATATTATATTCTTCATGCACATAACATGCCCCGTCGAAGAATTGAATATCTTTCTTAATACCATTACGCTCCATGTAATTCCGCAAATTCTGACCCATGTATTTATCGGGTAAGAAATAAATCTTATCGTTAGGAATATTGGTACAAATCTTATACACATTCGCCGACGTTACACAGACATCGCAATTCGCTTTAACATCGGCGGTTGTATTGATATAACAGACAAAAGTATAATCAGGATATTGCAGGCGTAATTTCTTAACGGTTTCGCCGTCAATGGCATCAGCTAAAGTACAACCATCTAATAAACCTGGAACCAAGACTTCTTTTTCAGGATTTAAAATCTTGGCTGTCTCGCCCATGAAACGTACCGCGGCAAAAACAATTTTCTTCGCATCCGTGCTTAAGGCATCGCGGCTTAATTTATAGGAATCACCGGTAAAATCAGCGACGCCGTAGGTGATTTCAGGAGACACATAAGAGTGTGCAAGGATAACAGCGTGTTGCTGCTCTTTGAGTTCATTGATTTCATTAATCAATGGCGTTAATTCTTCGCATTTCTTTAACGAAAATTGGCAAACAGTTCCCCCGAGCTTAATATTCTTAAGCTTGTCGAAGAGATCTTGTGGAGTTATTTGAGTATGAACCATATAAAAATACACCTTTAGGTGACAATTTTAAGTCAATGTTAACAAAAATATCTCGATAATATATACGGAAAGTGTGTTTTAGGCAAGAGAAGCGTTGGAAACTGCCTGGGCCTTGAGTACCGAGGATGTAGCCCCAATGATTTCCACATCCACAATATCACCTGGCCTTAAATCACCTTTGGGCAAAACCACAATGTGATTCTCCTCTGTGCGCGCTTGGCATTCATCGGCGGATTTAGTGGTGGCTTCTAATTCAATAAGCACTTTGAGCGTCTTTCCGATCAAGCTCTGATGCTTTTTAGTGGTAATATCGCGTTGCATTTCAACTAATTTGACAATACGCTCGGTTTTAATGGCTTCGGGAATATCATCCGGAAACTTCTTATGCGCAATGGTGCCTTTGCGCTCGGAATACTTAAACATGAAGGCAAAATCGAATTGAACCTCTTTCACCACATCCAATGTGTCTTGAAATTCAGCATCTGCTTCTGTTGGGAAACCGACAATAATATCTGTACTTAAAGAAAGATTGGGAATCTTGGCTTTCATCTTCTCAACTAAAGCTAAAAACTCTTCTTTGGTGTAGGTACGATTCATCATATCCAAGACACGATTATTTCCTGCTTGCAGTGGAATATGAATTTGCTTACAAATTTTTGGATTCGATGCCATTAAATCAATAAAGCGATCTGGGAAATCTTTTGGATGTGGGGATGTAAAACGAATACGCTCAATTCCCTCGACATCGGCAACAGCTTGCATGAGATCGGCAAAATCACGCCCTTCATAATGATATGAATTCACATTTTGCCCAAGCAAGGTCACTTGTTTATAGCCGTCTTTAGCCAATTGCTTTACTTCTTCGAGGACATTTTCAATTGAACGACTACGCTCACGGCCACGTGTATAAGGCACGACACAGAATGTGCAGAAATTATTACAGCCGCGCATAACCGCAATCCAGGCATTCACACCTTTTTCACGGGCTGGGTAAATATCAGAATAGGTTTCGAATTCAGATAATGTTAAATCAAAAGGCTTAGCCCCTTCACCGGATGCCTGAGCAATTAAATCCGGCAATACTTTATAGCTATCGGGCCCGGCAATAAAATCTATATCAAGTTTTCGATTCTCAAATAATTCCTGACGTAAATTCGTCGCCATGCATCCTAGAATTCCAATCATGACAGGCTTCCCATCACGCCCATGACGAATCTCATGCACCCGCCCATAAATCTTGCGATGCGCATTCTCACGAATGGCACACGTATTAAGCATCACCACATCCGCCTGCGATTCCTTCGCCACAAACTCATACTCCGCCTTACGCAGAATACTCCTCACAAGCTCGGAGTCGTATTCGTTCATTTGGCAGCCGTAGGTTTCTAAAAATACTTTCATTCTATTTCCTAGCACTCTTTTTCTTTGTTTTCTTAACTGCAACTTTCTTTACAGTTTTCTTTTTCGTCGCTGCTGCCTTCTTTTTTTCTTTAACTTGAGGCTGTTGGGCAATTTTAGGCTCAACTGGGGTTTGAATTTCTACCGAAGATTTTACTTCAGTATTTACTTTAGGAGCATTGCCCGCCTTACGCATCGAAAAACATTCCGCACAATACACAGGACGGCCAGGTGTTGGCTTAAACGGAAGTTCGCTATCCTTGCCGCATTGAAAACAAATAATGGCATACTTTGGACGATTATTGTGTTGCTGTACTGGTCGTATGGGAGCTGCAGGCGTTGTTGGCACTGGACGCGGGGCCGCGGCTGCTTTTTGCATCGCTAACGTTTGAGCTAAATCCGTTAATGATTTATTCATAAAATCATCAAATTTATTATTAAGTACGGCCAACTGTTCTTGAATTTGGATTAGCACTTGTGTTGAATCAATAGTTTTAGATATTTTCTTCTTCATAATATTCCTTTATGAAATGACGGGAACTTTTTCTATATATTTCTGTGCAGGATCTTGTCCAAAATAACTCACCGTGCGCTCAGTCATATCTACCCGATAGTTTGAAATTCCAGCCGCAGCTATTTCTTTTAAAAAAGTTGGATAATCTGTTTCACGTCGTTGAGAACGACGAATCGCCTGAATGACGCTGTGCTCATTAAATGCCCCTACTTCGACGTTAAAGCCAGCTGGCCCTTCATGAACAACATGGTCATTATCACCAACATATTCAATCTGATGACAACTTACATTTACGTGATAATAAGAAACCCCATTATTCTTTAGTGCATCAAATAATTGAGGATATGACGTCAACTCACCGGCGATAGCTTTCTTATAAACAGCATCGATTTTTTCAGATAATTTCATCATTATTTTACCTTCCAACGAAAAACGCTTCAATCTACTCGGCCAGTTTTTAGGAATTTTTCGAATCAAGTCATATATTCGGATGTATGAATTCATTGCTTTTAAAGGGAAAGTATAGCGTAAAAAAGGCTAGAAGTCTATTGGGTAGAACCAAGTCCCACTTCTTAATACTTCTTACCGTACCAGGCAGAAAATCACTAGGAAGATACACCAGGATCAGTCAATAATTCATCGACCATGCCATCGACACCCGATCCCTTCTTTTTCATCGTTTGATTAAATTCTTTTTTATGTTTCTGAAAATGCTGAGCGATCATTTTGTTAGGGAGAGCATTAATCATTGTATAGATCTGCTTCTTATTATTAAATGCATTAATACGGGCAATTGCTTTTTCGCGTGTCATATCTTCTGTTACACCATACGCGTCCTTTAATGATTGCGGCAAATCTTTCACCATTTCATTATAAATCCTGCGATAAACACGCTGAAATTTCGCTTCATCCATCTTGCGTAGTTTCTTAACATTCTTCTCTTTGAACTTCTCGAGATTATGTGTTGCAACATACGACTTGGCAAAAGTCTTAACGAAAGACCCCACTAACTTTTCCCTCAATGTCTCACGGTGAGGAATTAGTTTTTCTGGGCTAGCAAATGCATTAACCGATAAAGACAAGGCGACGAGTGTGAGTATTAATGTTTTTATCATGTTATTTCTTCACTGTAATTGGTGTTCCTTCAACACCCGCATAGAAAACAAGTATTTCAACTGGCTCATCACTTTCATTTTTCCCGTGATGCCATTTATTCACCACTTCAGCAATGGTATCACCCTCTTTTAAATATAGAAATTTACCGTCTTCTGTTTCAACAGTTAACTTTCCTTTAAGCAATACCCCTGCATTAATGACAGGGTGTTGATGCAATGGCAATTGCATACCAGGAGGGATTTCAATTTTTAATATACTTATTTCAGGCTGGCCTTGCGGGTAAGTTGGTAAAAGACTCTCATCCCAACTTCGGGTCGTTTTAAGCAACACCTCGGTCTTAATACCCGTCCCGTGATTACTAACAGCCTCTTCCCCGATAACCGCAGTAGTGAATAAACATACTAATAAAGTGGCAAGAAATACACTCTTCATAGGGAAAAGTATAACTTAAAATCCATGGGAAGTCCAATCGAGGCAGATGAAGAAAAATAGAGCTCTTATCCCTATTTTTTCTCGAAGTTAAACATCCAATTGATGCCAAATTTATCCGTGAGCATGCCAAAACGCATTGCCCAGGGGGTTTCTTGAGGAGGCATCGTGACTTTACCACCTACTTCTAAGGCTTTAAAAAGCCTTTCTGTTTCTTCAATACTTTCTGTTCCAATTGAAACAAAAAAATTATCACCTTGTGTCACCGGCATATCTAACCGTGAATCAGAAGCCATGAGCAACATACCCTTCCCCGTGATGCGTGCATGTATAATTAACTTCTTGGCTTC
>CAYZPQ010000072.1:7477-10049 GCA_964480185.1 uncultured Planctomycetales bacterium
TTCAGGAAAACCTTCTGCCGCCCCCGGCATCTCACCATATGTTGAAAGATATAATACACCACCTAAACATTTATTATAAAACTCCATGGCTTCACGACAATTCCCATTAAAAATCAAGTACGCATTCATGTATTGCATAAAGATTCTCCTTAATCAATTATGGTCGTTCATACTTAAATTTCTTCTTAACCCCACCCGGCTTTTTCTTCCACGACTTTGATGTGCCAGTACCTTTGCGTTTTTGCCAGACGCCCGAACGGGATTTGTTGACAGGTCTCTTCGTTATAACTTTAGGCTCATCAACGATAACCTCTTTGATAATAGGCGGTTCTTCTACTTTTTTAGCCTTAGGCTTCTTAATCTTCACCACTTCAGGAGCCACACTCATGGGACGACCCATGAATTCTTTATTATTTAATGCAGCAACTGCCGTATTCGCTTGGGCCTCATCAGCCATCGTGACAAAACCAAAACCACGGGAATTCTGCCCTGATTTCTTTTTGATATTAACCAGAACGACAACCCCAAACGGTTCAAAAACTTTCTTGATATCATCTTCCGTGGCGGTAAATGGCAAATTCCCAATAAATATTTTCATGATCACAATTCTCCTAACAATAATTACTCATTTAATGACATTGATTTCGCCTACTTGAATCATAGGCTTAACGTTGGTGTATTTAGAAATATCCGCAATAACACCTTTGCCTACTTCTGCAAAAGCTTGGCGAAATCCTTCTAATGTTTCAAAATATAAATAACCGATCGCAAAAAATGGTGATTCCCCTCCGCCTGGCTTCTCTAAACCCTTATCCACTTCAATCTTTGTTAAACCATAAGGACCAAACTTTTGTTGCACAAGCGGCAAATGGACATTGGTATAATATGTTAAATCAAATGTCTTTCCAACTTCTCGAGGATAGGCTGCTGCGATTCTAATCATAAGTATCCTTTTCTAATTATTCTACTTCAGGAATATCAATGCGGGTAGCGCCGAGTATTTCAGGGAGATTGCGTTCTTGAACATAAGCGATAATACTATATTGGTTCATTGTCTTTAATGATGGGCTTTTTAATTTGAAACTGCCGGTATCTTGATCCGGGGCCAATAGTTTGAATTCTTTAACGACATTCACATGCTCAAGACGACGCCCGGCATTCTCACCTCGCCCCACATCCACAGCTACTTTCTTCTCCACCAACGCAACCGCTAAATTCTTTTCTCTCCATTCCCCGCTTAATTTAAATTCCACTTGAATATCATGCGTATCAATCGTAACAAGCATTAATTGAATTGCTGTCGATGCTGGTTCTGTGAGCGATTTATTCACTAATTTTTGAACCTTGGCAGAATCAGATCCAACTAAACTATAGCGTCCATTAATAATCAGTTGCGGTGTATAGGTGTTATCTTCCAATTGCTTTGCATACCACGCTTGCCGTTTCGTAAATTCTTTTTGACTAAACGGGTCTCTCCATCCTAAATGATTCCAATAATCGACGTGAAAACTCAAAGAAAGAATGGCTAAATGCTTTTCTTGGGAAGCTTTATCAAGTTTAGCTAAAATAAGATCTGCGGGCGGGCATGACGAACACCCCTGAGATGTAAATAATTCAACCACGGCAACCGGTTGATAGGCAGACCAACTCAAGTGAGGCAACAAACATAAACAGATGATTAAAAGATATCTTTTAATCATGAAACAGCGCTAACAGCTTCCTGTATGACGCCGGAATTATTTAATTGATTTAATAAACGCTTTTGCCAAACGCCATTGGCATCAAAGGACGTATAAAGCAAATCAAAATACTCTGTTGGACGTTTAAACTTCGGTGATTCTTCATAAAAAATAGCAACCTTGGCTTTGCCGAGTTTACCAACTAAATACCCCAATTCAAACACTGTTTCCTGACGACTGACGAACAAACCTTGCTCTGATGACTGAATCTTAGGGGTTAGAATGTCGTCGGGTGACAAGACAACGATGGCAAAATCAAAATGATTATTGTACTGTTGAAATTTCTCAACGATAAATTCTTTATTTCTACTTTCAGCATTAGTGCTAATTGTTTGAAGGCCAAGTTTTTGCAAAAAAACTCTAATGGCAGAATTAATCTGATTATCCAAACCACTAATAAAAACCCTTGCCTGAGGATTACGATGAAACAATGACGTATCCACAGGTTCCTGATTATTAAGGACAGGAAGCTCAACGGGTTCAGAAATATCCACTGCTAGTGGCGCTAACTCAACATGCTCAAGGGTAAATCCTGGTATATCCATTTCTTCAATCTTGACAGGCTTAACTAAAGGCACAAACTCTAACTTTTCCGACTCAACCGGCTTGTCATGAGCGATTTGTTCTTCAACTAAATGCTGAGCTTCTTCCACAGGATCAGGCAATAAATGTTCTTTTAAAGGGCCTGCTTCTTGAGGAACAGTAAGACCTTCTAATATCGTTTCTTTAAACGCGTCAATCTTTTTTGATATTTTGCGTTTCATTTTGGCTAATTCTTTAGAATCAACAACAGGCGCAATCTTCTTTTTTGCGTTACCCATGGGTGCACTCTC
>CAYZPQ010000073.1:0-854 GCA_964480185.1 uncultured Planctomycetales bacterium
TAACGCGCAATAAATCAGCGTACACATCAACAGCTTTAATGATCGCGCATAATGTGGTTAAGAACTTCGCATTTTCATGTGGTGTTTTGCCCGGGTATAACCAATTTTTACCATCTGGCCCGACGATAGACCAGTTATTGTGTTTTCCAGAACCATTCACACCGGCAAATGGTTTTTCATGCAATAAGCAGACTAAACCATGTTTATCCGCTAATTGGCGCATGACATCCATGGCCACCATGTTATGATCCACCCCTGTATTTAAATCTTCATAAATAGGGGCGATTTCATATTGAGCAGGTGCAACTTCATTGTGACGTGTTTTAGCAGGAATTCCGAGTTTCCATAATTCACGGTCTAAATCTTCCATGAAAGCAATAACACGTGGCTTGATAGCCCCGAAATAATGATCTTCTTGTTGTTGATGTTTGGCTGGTTTACGGCCAAATAAGGTACGGCCTGTTTGGACTAAATCCATACGGGCTTCGTAATGCGCTTTATCAATTAAGAAATATTCTTGTTCCGGTCCCAATGTGCAATACGCACGTTTGCCTTTGGTATCAATACCAAATAATTCAGCAGTACGGCATACTTGCTTGGATAAAGCATTCATGGAGCGCAATAAAGGTGTTTTCTTATCTAATGCTTCACCATGATAACCGATGTAAAAGGTAGGAATGCATAATGTGGAACCTGCCACACCTTCTTTAATAAATGCAGGAGAGGTTGGGTCCCAACCTGTATAACCACGGGCTTCAAATGTTGCACGCAAGCCACCTGAAGGGAAAGATGATGCATCAGGTTCGCCCTGTACCAATTCTTTACCAGAGAAGCTTAAAATAATACCGCCATTA
>CAYZPQ010000073.1:864-8890 GCA_964480185.1 uncultured Planctomycetales bacterium
CCCAGCTGATGAAAGAATCATGCTTTTCAGCGGTTGTGCCGGTTAATGGTTGAAACCAATGCGTAAAGTGGGTAGCCCCCTTAGCAATAGCCCATTTCTTCATGCCTTCGGCTACTTCATCCGCAATAGCGGCGTCTAATTTGCCACCTTCTTTGATGGTCTTTTCAATAGAGACAAAGGCTTTTGGTGAAAGATATTCACGCATCGCCTTGAGATTAAACACGTTTTGACCGAAATATTCAGGTAATTGTGCGCTAAAATTCACATCGCAGCAGCCTTCATCGCTGCAGCAGGAATCCAACATTTCATCATTGCCATGACCCATAATACAATCCTCCTTAAATTAATGAAAGTTAACACTCACGATTAAATAAAAAAGTCCTTCTCGAAACAAACCGAATCATGGTTTTTCCAAGAAGGACTTCAACGCCCTTGTAAAAGCAATGGCTCAAATGATACTGAATTTCTTTTTGAGTGTCAAGGATTTTTCAAAGGCCAATATTTCTTAAATAGCCACATCAATCCACCCAATGCAACAATGTTCAAGCCTATGCCTATCCATATCCAGGGTGGGGTATAGGTCATTTCAACACGATGTTCTCCGGGTGTAACTTGAAAACCAATGAACAAATAATGTGCAGCAAAAAATGGAACTTCTTTGCCATCAACCTTCACCCGCCACCCTCGGTCAAAACGTTCAGGAACAATGACAAACACATTCTGAGTTGTTGTTAATTGAAATGATATTTTGCTATCATCTGTGACGACAAAATTGGTATATGTTGCATCAATGTGAGGAGCAGTGACATGGTTGACTACCTGTGCGGCCTTAGCATCTTCGTCGGATACATAGACAATCTCAGAACGAGGCCTGTCATAGTAGCCTATCACTTCAGCAAGAGATGCCACTTCTAATTGATTAGCAAAATAAACTCTATCAGTGGGTGTTTGACGGGCATAGACATCATAAACATCTCCCTTAACCACACGCTCAAAGCCAGGCCAAGAAAATGTGTGGTCCTGTCGCACGAGGGTAAAATCAATCGGGAAATACGTCGTCAATGTCGCGGGAACTTTTCCTTCTAAACTAATAAACCGTGCACTATTGCCTTTAAAAGAAGCGTCCTTATGCGCGCTGTTCTTATGATTATAATAAAAGGCAAACTTATCTAACCGTGTTGGCCCAAGCGCCATAAAACCACTTGTACCTTTCACCCCATGCAATAAATTATAATTATGAATAACCCATACCGGTTCCATCGACGTATAAGGCATGATAAATTTACCCTTAGCTTCTCAATAGTACGTGTGTTCCGGACTATTTAATTGATACTGGTCCACATGAGTACGGCATCCTTTGTCATACCATTTAAAACAATCAAGCGTCATCATAAAACCTAAACCAACCAATATGTAAATCAACAGGATGTGACGCACATAACGCCAAGGCCGAAACGCAAGCAATACAATTAATACGCCCATCGACAAAGCAAAATAATTCGCCTTCTTTAACGACGGAAGTTTGATGTATTGGCTAATGGGTTTAATCCACGCCATGTTGGTAATCGACGGCCATAACTCGATCATGGTGGGCAATAAGGCATACACCATGATGGCCACTAAACATACAGCTGCAATTATCTTCCTCAATGGAGAAGCATGTTTGGCTAATAAAACTAGCCTATCATCGTCGATCATTAAACACAGCGTTAAAATAATGCAGCAGTCAAGGATGTGCAGCCCATAACCAAAATTAAAATACGACATGAACGATAATAGCTTTGTTGTTGCGGGGAAAATATCCGTTATAAGGCCTGCGCAGGAAGGCAGTAGAAAATAAATAATAGTTGCCGTCCACAATTGATAAATAATCTTATGATGCTTCGCTTCAACAAAAATACGTCCCATATGAACAATGGCTAAGGCGATTAATATGCCGATAATAATCAACAACGCCTGACTTCTCATACCTGATTCAAAGAACGCTTTAAAGACAATGTCGTCAAAGTTTAAATTATTACTCGGTGGACGTTCGCCAAATAATTTAAAATTATTAATAATATAATAACCCATTGATCGAGATGATTCATAACGGAAATAATGCAAGGTAGGTAAAAATTGTACCGCAGCAGCAGTAATCGTCGATATGACGACGATGCCGCTCGCCATAATCCCCTGCACGGCATACCGTACAGGATGTTGATAATTGTGCTTCACCCACTGACCAATAATCCCAACAAGTAAGAATAATACCCACCAAATAACTAATTGAGGAATTTGCGTGACACCTTCACCGATAAATTGAACTGCGATCAAACATCCTACTGCGGCCGCAGTTAAATAAATGTGTTTGTGACGCAGCTTCATCATCACCAAAACCATAAGCGGAAAAAGACCACAGGCATATAAAAAATATGGTGATTCAGCCATGGTAGTTGCTTTGGATAATAAAAGCCCCATATAGGAAAGCCCACCAAATAACGCAATATACCAACGCGTCTTAAAGACATCCCACAATAAGACCATCATGAAGAAAATGCCCATCACATAAGGCTCGATGAGCTTGATGAGCATGAAGACATCGTCGTTGACAAACCATGCTAAGAAATTGGTAGGATTTAAAACAGGATATTGACCGGTAGAAAATAAACTGATGCCTGCGCCTAATTCGCGGTTCCATAAACTAACATCAAAAGACCGCCATCGATGCGCAATATCAACAATGACGCCCCAATAATTATCACTCAATTCATTGATCGGGGCCCCATAGGGAGGAAGATCAACACGGGAAAAAATATTAATCCCAATAATCAATGCGAGAATAAATGAGGCGAAGTATTTCCATACCGCATTGGTAGGCATTACTTATCTTTTCTTTAATAAATCACGGATTTCCGTCAACAACTCTTCTTCTTTGGTAGGCACAGAAGGAACGCTTGGTGCCGCAGCTTCTCTCATCTTTAAACTGTTAATACCTTTGATCAATAAAAATGTGGCAAATGCGACAATAGTAAATGAAATAGTAGCGTTTAGGAAAATACCGTATTTTAAGGTCACCGCAGGATGAGTCGCATCAGCGACTTTTAAGACCCACTCTAAATTGCTAAAATCAATACCACCGACGGCATACCCTAAGGGAGGCATGAGTACATCTTTGACAGCGGAATCTACGATCTTACCAAATGCAGCACCAATGATAATACCTACGGCCATGTCGACCACATTGCCTCTTAAAGCAAATTGTTTGAATTCGTCGATGATTTTCATGATGGTCTCCTCAATAGAATGACGGGATGATAAAGCGGGAGGACACCCGCCTTCGCTGAAAGGCTTTCGCGTTCAGCTTCGGCGGGCATACAAGATCCTCCCCTACACAAATAAAAAGCTCTGATCCGGATTATCTCAGATCAGAGCTTTTTATTCAACTACTACCTATGTCTTAGGCGATTAACCGATCGCTTTTGGACCTTCTTCGCCGGTGCGGATGCGAATCGCGCGGGGTAAATCTAAGACGAAGATTTTACCATCGCCGATTTTACCTGTGCGAGCACCTTTGATGATCGCCTTGATTGTTGGTTCAACATAATCTTCATTAACGGCAATTTCCAATTGGACTTTGCGTAATAAGTTACCTGTTTCTTTCACACCACGGTAAAACTCGTCGATACCAGCTTGACGGCCATGGCCTAATACTTCGCTAACCGTAATCAAATTTACGTCAGCAGCGTATAGCTCTTTCTTCACTTCTTCCAACCGATAAGGCTGGATGATAGCAATAACTAATTTCATGGTTTAATCTCCTTATGATATTTTTTAGACACCTTAAATTTCATTTAAGGTGCAGCTTTTATTAGTCGAGTATGGTGTATGCACGTTCATGATGCTGGGTAATATCCAAGCCCATGACTTCATCTTCTTGGCTAACACGTAAACCAACAATTTTGTCGACGACAAAACAGATGATCCATGTGACAACAGCTGTATAGGCGATGGTGATAGCGCAAGCCTTGACTTGAATCCAAACTTGGCCAACATTACCTAATAAAGCACCGTCTGCGCCAGCGGAGTTAACAGCCTTGGTACAGAAAATACCTGTTGCGATTGCACCCCATAAACCACCGATACCATGAACACCAAAAGCGTCCAATGTATCATCATAACCTAATTTTGGCTTAACAACAGCCACCATGAAGTAGCAGAATAAGCTAACGAGTAAACCGATCCAGATAGCGCCACTGACTTCAACGAAACCTGCGGCTGGTGTGATCGCGACTAAACCAGCAACAGCACCAGAAGCAACACCGAACATGGTTGGTTTACCAGAGAACACCCACTCTAAGAGAGCCCAGCTTAATGCAGCAGCGGCCGCAGCGGTGTTGGTTGTAACGAATGCTTGAGCAGCTAAACCACCAGAACCTAATGCAGAACCAGCATTAAACCCAAACCATCCGAACCAGAGTAAAGCTGTACCTAAGATAACAAATGGTAAATTGTGTAATGTTGGTTTATCTGTACCTAAACGTTTACCTAAAAATAATGCAGTAACTAAACCAGCAACCCCTGCGTTGATGTGAACGACAGTACCACCGGCGAAGTCTAAGGCGCCCATGCCGCGTACCCATCCGCCAACACCCCAAACCATGTGGCAAACAGGCGCATACACGAATGTCACCCATAAAACTGTGAAGAATAAAAATCCGGAAAACTTAACACGTTCGGCAAAAGAACCGATGATAAGTGCCGGAGTAATGATCGCGAACATCCCTTGGAACATCATAAACAACAGATGTGGGATAGTGCCTGCGTAATCAGCATTCACATCTTGACCAACACCCTTTAACATGAACCAATCCAAACCTCCAATAAAGGCATTGCCTTTTCCGAAAGCTAAACTATACCCATAAACCACCCAGATAAGGCTGATGACAGCCAAACACATAAAACATTGCATTAAAATGCCCAAAATGTTCTTACGACGGACCATCCCGCCATAAAAGAACGCTAACCCTGGTGTCATGAGCATGACCAAGGCAGTTGATACGAGAATCCACGCTGTATCTCCGCTATTGATTGGATTTACTGCTTGTTCCATTATGTTAACCCTCCCGTTTCATTAAGTTGACAAAGTACCCCTTGGTACTTTGCAGTTAATTGCCTTTAGTTGACCTTAGACGGCGTGGCTTTGTACGGCCCAAAACAAACCGACAGCGAGCAGAACTTCTGCTAACGCAAAGGTTAATGCTAAGGCTTGCACGGGAGACATGTTGATCTTTTGCATGTGATACTCCTTGGTAAATTAAATGTTGTTCGTTTACCCTATCTTGGAGTCCTGTTTTTATACATCCCCGTATAAAAACAAAAAACTCAACCCCTTGCAACATTGCAAAAAGTTGAGCTCCCGTGCTCATAGCCAGCCTTCGTTTGGCCAACCCCTACATGATTCATAAAAAAAGCCCCAAGTCAATTTAACTTGGGGCATCAATGCCTTCGAAGAACACTCAAAACATCTATGCTTTGAATGGTTTAATGAATATTTAACCAAAGTATAAACTATTTTTAAGTGATGTCAAGTTTTTTTCATGACCCACTGATGATACCACTTAAAGCAGTTACTCAACCCGTCGACCACTGGCTAATAATTCGCTGTTGCGCGGTGCTTCTAAACCAAGCAATGGCCACACATTGTTAGTCGAAAGTGGTGTGACATTAAAAATAACAGGCTTTAAAAAATCAATACCATCACGTTTGATGCGTTCAATCATGGCAGGGTCAACTGTCATGGTAACACCTTGACCTTCCTTATTAATCTGCCAATTCATGCCCTTGGATGTATCCAAATCAATACCCCCATGCGTCTGTTGAACAGACTTTAATACGTCTATACGCATCGCTAAATCATGACCGGGCAAACCCGCGTCACCCGCTGGAACTCCATCATGATCAAGTTTTGGCTCCTCCCACATGTATCGATACCGTTCTACTGGATTTTCTCTAACAGCTGTTAAATGGCCAGGTCTTATATCCAATGTTTCTATAGTTAGCGGTGAATTACTATCTAAAGGAACAATGGCAATATCAAATCCAGCAAAAATAATTTGGCGTATGGCGGGCAATAACTTTTTTCTCCACTCTTCATCTCTGTTTATCAATGACGTTTTACCAGGCCATTGAGCTGCAATGGTGCGAGAAAAAATATCCCACAACTTGTCTTCACTTAAATCTGTCTTTGGTGTCCGTTTCACTATTTCAACACGACTGAAGGAATACATCTCAACTATATATTGATTTTCATAAAGCGCTTGTAAATATTGTCTCATGAATTCTTGATATTCATCATCAGACAGTTGTTTGTTCCCTCTCTTGAGGACTTCGTCAATAATCACAGATATATCGATAAAAACTTGCTCAAAAAACTCAAACCCATTGCCTACTTTCTTTTTCTTTTCTAATACTTGTACCTGATTCTTAGCGTCATCAATTAATGCATTAACTTGCTTAAAAGTTCTTAAATCAATCACCATAGCCTCATTCTTCCCTGCGGCGTCATTTGAAGTTGATGGTATCGCAGGACTAGAGAAGGGGTTCTTGTGTCGAATAGTAAACGTAATTGGGCTAGTCCCTTCTATCGGCGACACACCAACATTGTTGTTATTTAGATATAGTCTAAAAATTTCTTTTCCACCTCGCTTATGTTTAATAGGGAACATATACCCTTCTTTAGACAACTTTCGCCACTGTTTAGAAGGACCAAGAAATTCTAAAAAACCTGCTGCGTCTCTTCTAAATTGTAAAGTGCCCGTATGTGGGCTTCCTTCAATGTCTAACGTAAATTCAAATTCTGCCGCATTGACATTTGTTATAACAAACCCATAAGAAACTTCTTTTCCTGGTGCATCCGTGTCAGACCTAAAAACTGTAGAATCAAGTATGGCCGTAATGACTCCCCCTGTATCTGGGGAAGAATGGGCCCATTGTTGAAACAGATAGTGAATCGCGGCTAATATTTTTAAATTATCCGCCACTACGTGTATTGCATTTTCTAGGCTTTCTTTCTCTGGATGTCGCATATAAGCATGAGATTTTCTAATTTTAAGACGTGATTGACTGGCAGCAATTTCCACGGCAATTTTCTTCAATAACGCATAAAATTCGGCAGGACTATGGGTATATAAATCCAATAAATAAACAATTTCTGATTTACCGGATATTCTCACACGACGCTGAAAAGAGCCTTCTGTTTTATAATAATCTATCGGATTTAAAGTTGCATGACGAGAATCAAACAATCTTCTCAGATGCGCATTTAAATCATTAATTGTTTGGTGCTTTTGAACTTCACTAAGATATGTGGGCCAAGTCTCACTAAGCTTCCTAACACCTAGGCCTCTCATATCCTCTGTCCAGCTTCCTTCTAAAAGCCCTATACGCTCAGCCGTCCAATCCGCAGGTTTTAAAAGCCATGAATAGCGTGGATCATTGATGCGTGAAATAAACGCCTCAACATCCTTCACATCAACAGCTTCTGTAAAGGTTTGATTGGCGCTATTTCTAACTATCATGGATCTATCAGGCACAGCGTTCATCGCGGCATCTTTTAATTTAAAACCCCATATCTTGAGCTCGTGTTGAATCGTTGCAATTGATGTATCATTAATTTTCTGTCGACGTGGTCTTAATTTCATTTGTTGAATTTCTTTGGCGGATTGAGTAGCTAATTGGCCAATGGTACGGATATTATTATCCTGTAACAAAAGATAAACAGGATTTGGTATATTTAACAAGCCGATACTCCAGCGCGCCGTTTTAATTCCTTGCTTTTGAGCATATGTAGTTAATTGGGAAACTATTTCTGTCGTGCTGCCTGTGCCTAGATTCTTGATGACATGCAGTCTCATTGACGATGGCTGTGTTAATTGGCTAAGCCCAATAATTCCTATTTTATTTAATCCATTGATTGATCTGGGTGATAAATGAAGAACGCTTAAATCAATATCAAAACCTAGTACATTGTGATCATTGTCTCTAA
>CAYZPQ010000073.1:8924-9798 GCA_964480185.1 uncultured Planctomycetales bacterium
CCTATCCTGTTCTCATCTGTAATTCTTTTAACATTCAATGCAAAAAGAACTAATGTGTGTGAGCGTTGAGCAAATGTATTTTTTCCTAACCCCCTATTCACTTTGGCCCCTACCTCGCTCAATATATAATCTTCAAATAATTCCTCAAGCTCAGCAATAACGTTGGGCTTATCTTTCAACACCTCCCGCACGACTTGTGTTAATCCTCGATTAAAGAGGCTCTTCGTAAACTCTTCACTAATTATCATGGCCGAATCATCATATCGACGATAATCCATCCCAGCATTCATCACTACAAGCTCGCTTGATATTAAAGCACGGTCTAATTTACGTGGATCTGAGGTTAATGCAAAATCTTTTGGCGCTGCTGCACCTTTTCCAATACCGCCCGAGAAATATTTTTTGGGTGTTGGGACATGTGTCTGTTGATTAATATCTTCTTTAATATAATTAAACACACCTTTTTTATAAGCCTTAAGGTATTGCTCATAAATTTGTTGTTTGATAGTCGGATCATCAAGATTGATCCCGTTGACTTTTGATTGGCCAGCATAGACTTGATTAAGTAGTGCTTGTTTTAGATTCTTTTTATACCAACTCGAGAGAATAATTGAATTAAAAATCTGACGCAAATTAGCAAAGTTCTTACCCGTGTTAATTTCTTTTTCTAATTCAGGCAAAATAATCTCTTTAATAATTTGAGAAGCCACATTAGATGATGTTGCGACAGCAACGGGTGGCCCGAAGGCGGGTGCCCTCTCAACCGGAAGAGCGAGCTTTCCCAGCTCTGAGGATTGAGAGGGTGCCGCAGGGACAGGACCCGTTGGGGTCTGCGCAACAACTGGATCCCCGATAGAAGCATTCGGGGATGACA
>CAYZPQ010000074.1:0-9797 GCA_964480185.1 uncultured Planctomycetales bacterium
CTATAAACCTAATGATATTCCAAGGTATATTGATACATTTGGTCAAAATAACTGGGTTGATTTTGATGGGAAAGTAAAGTCAGAACAAGATCTACGCAATGATGCCCTAGTTGAACCCACAACATTGCAACCTCTTGATCCAACTAAATATGACATCTATGGAGGAGATGTCAAAGCTTCTGGGTATCGGGCGACAGGCTATTTTCGTACAGAAAAAGTCAATGGTAAGTGGTGGTTTGTCTCTCCTTTGGGTAATCTAACATATATGAGAGGGATGAATTTTGTTACATATAGGCCTGTGGATACATCGCTTAAGAATAGAGAAATTATGTTTAAAGATTTACCTTCAAAGACTGGAAATCTTTCAGCAGCGTATCGATTCCAAAACGGTTGTGGTACAACTAATAACAATACGGATGGAGTTGGGGAATATTGCGGGGATAACATGTGGAATCCCTATCAATCAAATATAATCAGAAAGTATACAGATCCAAGTAAACCGTTTGTTATTCAAGATATTTATAGGAGATGGGGAATTAATACTCAGAATCGATTACAGGATTGGGGTTTTAATGCTAATTTTTCCGTAGCACGAGTTCCTGATCCTTATATGAGACAATTTCCTTATGCGTTATTTGCTGATTTTTTGACTGGACATGCTATACCAGGTACGAATGTCCCGGATGTATTTAATCAAAGTTATGTTCCTGAGATTGAGGATTTAGCTAATAAATTTTTGGTTCAATGGACTGGAAAGCCATATCAAGATCCTTTTGTATTGGGAACCGACAGATAAGTATTATTTAATACTTCATGTGCTTAAGTTTGATGGGACAGTTAATTCACCCGCTAAGAAAGCTTTTGTCGATAAATTAAGAACAAAGTATGCCGCCTTCAATGATTTGAAAACAGCCTGGAACCAGGCATCAGTCAATGCGATGGTCTCATGGGATGATTTTTTAACAAAATCTGTTGTATTAACAGGATTAGATTCTTTCCAATTTGTCGCATCAGAATTTAAATCCGGTATGACGCCAGAGGCACTATTAGCTGAAATTCGAAAAACACCACTACCATTTTCAAATATTGCCAACACTCCGCCGATTGATTTATTAAATCAGGCGGTAAAAAATAAGGATTTATATAAGTATTTACCACAACGGCCCGCGGATGATTGGGGATATATTGCCGCACTAGAAAAGGGTTTAGCATTAACTGATTCCCAACGTGATAAATTAAACAGGGCTCTCATTGAAGTAAATTATCCACAATTGACCCCTGTTTCAACAGCTAATAGCCAACAGCCTTTGGTTCAAGATTTATCATTTTTATTAAGTTATTATGCAGAAACCTATTTTAGTACGGCAAAAAATGCGATTAAGCGATCAGATCCAAATCATTTATATTTAGGCAGCCGTTTTGCCAGTTTCCATCGCGCACCTCGCGAAGCAATTGATGCGTGTGTGAAGTATTGTGATGTCTATACGGTGAATTACTATAATGAAAACATGCAGGAATTGGACTGGAATTATTTACTTACCAAAGATATACCGATCATGATTACTGAGTTTACATTTGGTGCGCCAAGTAATGGTGGGGCGTGGGGTGGGATTATTTGGTTTAATTCACAAGCTGAGCGCGTAAAAGCTTATACAGGTTTTTTGAATCAGTGGGTGGATAAACCGCAGAGTGTAGGTTTTTTCTATCATCTTTATGTGGATATGCCTTTAACTGGAATGAATTTCGAATCTGAGAATTATTATTCGTCGTTTGTGACAACGACAGATCGTCCCTATCCTGAGATGGTTGCTGCGGCAAAAATCTTTAATGATAGTATTTATAGAACAAGGGGTAGTGCTGCGAAACCTGTTCCTGCTAGTCCAGGTGGCGCAACAGGTGATGTCTCATTAAATGGTCGACTTTCGCTGTATGATTCAGTGTTAGTAAGTCGGTATCTTGGTGGCTATTCGTTAAGTCAACAACAGCTCGATCAGGCAGATGTTGTGGAGCAAGATAAGGATATTGTAAATAAGGATGATGCTCTAGCGATAGCTCAACATGTCATGGGTGGGACATCAATAAATCAATGTACTGGTGGAAGCCTTTCAGATCATCTAAAATCAGAAATTAATTCACGCATTGTTTCTAGTACAGCCGCCAATATTGAGAGTAGTAGTGATAAGGTTCTTTGGACAAGACGAGGCAATGATAGCGGAGGCTGGGTAAGAAATACAAATGCTTGGACAAATAAGGGGGCTGTGCAGCTCGATTTAACAGGGGCTTCGCCTTGGAATAGTCACAATCCTTTGCTTAATAATATTCCCTATAACCCTAATGGGGTACGTTTAGCAGGGACATTGATAACGCCTCGCCATCTTCTTCTGGCGGCTCATGCATCACTTCCCGTTGGGACGAAGGTTGTGTTTGTTGATAAGCAGAATAATATTATTACACCCATACCTACAATTACAGCGTATAGACGAATACTGACAACAGATATTGTGGTCGCAACATTAAGTGCTGATATGCCGTCGAGCATCGCCTATTATCCAATTTTAGACAAAGCTGAATTGTCTAAATATATTAATACCTACCAGAACATTCCCCTCATGATATTAGACCAGGAAGATAAGGCTTTGATAAAAGATACATCATCTAATTTTGTGAGTGCGACAGGTATATCTTTTTCGCCTTCGACAGATCCTAAACGCGCTTTATTTAATGAATCTTTAATTTCCGGCGATTCAGGTAATCCTGGTTTTGTCATTATTAATGGTAAACTAGTAATACTGTTAACCATCCTTGATCCTTCATATGGACCAAATTTGGTGTATTATAAGAACTTAATTCAAGAGGCCATTAATCAAATGAGCCCAACCCCTGCCTACACTTTGCCTCAAGTTGATTTATCATGTTTTGATAGCAATGGAACATCTTCCTAAGCGATATAACTTATGATCAAATGTTTATTTATTATTCCTTTCGATCATTCATTAAAGGCTCTTCGCAAAACCTTTGATCGCATTCTACATCTTGAAGGTCCTGAATTTATTAATAAAAAGATAAGGTTTAGAGTTTCTTATTTATTATGTTTTATAGTTTTCTTTTTGCAGACGCTTTCATTTGCTGCCGATAATTTAAACAATGGGCTTGTTGGTTATTGGCAATTAAATAGTGTTGTAAATGTTTCAGCGTCAATAAGAAGCACACCCGATACATCCCCAGCAGCTAATAATCCTGGCATTATCACGTCAAAGATTAAAACAACTCCTGACGGAAAATTTGGACAGGCATTGCTTTTCGACGATTCAACCCTAGGTAATTATTTAAGTACAACAAATGGTTTTGGTTCAACTAAATGGTCATTATCAATTTGGGTTAAGCCTGATATAGCTCCAAATAAACCTATATCAAATGCAGCTCCTTTTTATGGCGTATTTACCATTATGTCAGGAGATGGTTTTAAAAATTTGATTGGCATCAGAAATAATGGTATTTATTTATATGATTATGTGAACAAGATTGTTAGCTATGATTTTGTAAATAACCCTGGTTGGCATCATATTGTCGTTATGTATGATGGTAAGAAGTTGATCGCTGTGGTTGATAAATTAACCAAAGGTTATTTAGAGATTGCTAATCCATTGGCATTATCAACACAAAGACTCTTTGCTGCTACATCTACATCTACTAACGTTTCTTTTAAAGGCGTTATGGATGAAATACGACTCTATAACAGAGTTTTGACCTCAACAGAGATTGTTGCATTGTATGATCCAAATAATCTTACTGTTGCTAAGCCAATCATTTTAACGCGAAGTTATCCACCTGCACAATTACCGTCGTGGTCAAAATATACCCATATTGCTGTTAACGCTGATCGTCGTGTTCTCTGTCGAGCATCGAATACTCCTGGTGTTTCTTTTGAAGATATGCCTTTTGGTTTCATCACGGTTCCTATGATGAGGCAGAAAATGGAAGTTCCTGAAATTAAGGCAGGAGAGAGTTATAGTTATTATGTTCGCTGTGAAGATAGGAATGATGGTTATCAAAACCCAACAGATCTGCGCGTTGATTTTTCTGTTGAACCTGATACTACTGCCCCTGAAATTAGAGAATTAGAAGTTTCTGCGATTCGACAAACAACAGCTGAAATTGTGTGGATGACAATTGAAGCGGCGAGTAGTCGTGTGGAATATTCTATTCAAGGGGATTCGAACATCATGGTCAGTGAGGATGCCTTACTCACTATTCCGCATGCCCAGCTCTTAACAGGGCTTAAACCTAATACGACGTATTCATATCGAGTTATTTCTAAGGATAAGTTTAATAATGCTGCGACATCGTCCCTTAGAACTTTTACAACACAAGGGGCTCCATTTGCAACAACATATTTTGTATCAACTAATGGAAAAGATTCTAATGACGGTTCAATTAATGCCCCTGCTAGCCTAGACAAAGCATTGCTTTTAATTAAGGCATTGAAAGAAAAAGGATTGCTTACTAAAGGGGGAGTTCAGGTGTTAATGGATGGGGGGGTGTATTATCGCAGCACTCCTTTGGTTATTGATAGTTCAATGAGCGGCACAAGTGAGGCGCCTATTGTGTTTAAGCCTCTTGCAAATAAAGAAGTACGCATTAGTGGAGGAATTAAAGTAAGTGGTTTTTCTCCAGTTGTAAACACTTCTGTTAATGCTCGATTAGCGGACGTAGCAAAAGACAAAGTACTACAAGTTAGTTTAAAAGATAAAGGGATCACGAATTATGGAATTTTAGAACGTAGCGGTGTTGGAAAGCCTGGTGGAGGAGATGTTGCTTTTTTAAACTCACATGCCATGCAGTTTTTCTTTAATGATAAACCGATGACATTAGCGCGTTATCCTAATAACGGGTATCTTTTTATTGATTCACTCGACTCAATAGCTAAATCATATATAGTCCAGGATAGTCAAAATAGGCCTTCAAAATTCATTTCTAATCTTCCGAGTGATTCATGGGTTTATGGATTGTCGTGTACACCATTTCGTGACAGTTTTGAAAAGGTTTCAAAAGTGGAGGCTTTAGCAGCGGGTAAGTATAGAATTTCTATTGTTGATCCTGGGCCAAACTGTGGCTATGAGGAAGGTTCTCCATTTTTTTATTTGAATATGCTTGAGGAATTGGATAGTCCTGGGGAGTGGTATTTGGATAGACCTAATGGAATTCTTTATTTCTGGCCTCCAGATGATATTAGTTTAGGGAAGGCGTATGTGTCATTGACCTCATCACTTGTAAGAATTTTAGGAGCATCTCATATAAAGTTTTCACATATTATATTTGAATATGCCCGAGATGCTGCGATTGAAATTAACAATCAAGTCAATCCAACAACAAAGCAAGTAATCGCTGTCGCTCAAGGCAATATGATTGAACGTTCGATTATTCGTAATTCAAGTATTGGGGCTATGATTTATGGGCATAATAATGGGATCTTTGGCGGTGAGATTTATAATATTGATGACGAAGGCGTGATGCTAAATGGCGGAGATGATTTTAAGTTAACGAGCGGGTATAACTATGTGGTAGGTAATAAGATTTTTGATTATGGGTTACGTAATAAGATGTATCGTCCTGCGGTTAATATGAGCGGGGGATATATTAATAATCAACAAACAGGTGGGGTCGGAAATCGTGCACGTCATAATGAGATTTTTAATGCACCACATAATGCAATCCTCGCTCAAGGAAATAATTTTATTGTAGATTATAATAAAATCTACGATGTTACGAGAGAATGCTTAGACTGTGGGGCTATTTATTCATGGTACCATTGGGAACAGAGAGGCACGGTGTATCGGTATAACATCATTAAAAATACGAAAGATACAGTCGTAGGTAGGCTGGGTACAGGAGGTTTACATACGGTAGGTTTATATCTTGATATGGATAATGATGAGCAAATAGTTTATGGTAATATCTTTGATAATAATGACGTATCAATACTTTTTAACGGGGGTAGAGATACGCGTATTGATAATAATATATTTCTTAACTCAAAGGAGCCTTTGCATTTAAGAGCAGCTGCGCTTGATTTTGCATCTTCAGCAATGAGAATACCCATAGTTGATGTATCGAATACCTCTCCCATGATTGTGACGACATTAAGGGTACATAATCTTGGGAAATATAGTCCTATTTCCACAGGTAAACTTGAAGAAGTTGAAGGAGAGCCTGCGGCTAATGGAAACGCCTTACCAATCACGCGTCTTAATGAGCTGCAAATTCGCCTCGATGGTTCAGTTCCAAAAGGTAAGTATATTACGGGAGGGTATTTTAGTACTAGTCAAACGTTCTATGTGCGTATGGATAAATATAATTATCTAAATCCTCCCTATAGTACATATTATCCAAGTTTAACTCGACGCAAATTAGAGATTGATGATGGTCGCCCCAAAGGTAATAGCATTCAAAATAATCTCTTTTTTAAAAATGCTATTCAAAATGTTAAAGATATGTTTCGTGATGATGAAGTCGGTAAATATACGTTTCCAAAAGGAAATATTTCAACAATAGATCCCTTATTTGAAAATCTAATCCAAGGCGATTACCGTTTTAAACCCAATTCACCAGTTCTTGCTCAAGGATTTAACACAATTCCTGTTGATCAAATTGGTTTATTGCCATTAGATGAGAATAGTGTGGATCCAATTCCATCAGTTGTGGGCGATGTCCCTTTGAATAACCGTTTAACGCTATATGATTCAGTTTTAGTCGAGCGTTATGTGAAAGGATTTCAATTAACGTCAGAGCAGCTTTCTCGGGCGAATGTCGATACAACAAATTCAACAGTGAATAGTGCTGATGCCAAATTAATAGCGCAACATGTAATGAATGGAACGGTGCCTAATTAATTATGATCAATTGTTCTTTTATTATTCCTTCCTATAATTCATTTAAAACCCTTGGAAAAACTCTCGATAGTATTCTGCATCTTGAAGGAGTAGAGTTTATTAAAGAGATAATCATTGTTGATTCATCCAATGATAAAGAAACACGCGTTTTGCTGCAAAGTTACGCTCATTCAATTATTAAGATTATTTCTTTAGAGGAGAAAACGTCGCCAGCTTTAGGCCGAAACATCGGGGCTAAGCATGCAACTGGAGAATTATTGTGCTTTATTGATAGTGATGTTTATTTAGAAAGAACTTGGCTTACAGAAATTATCAAAGCGTATGCGTCTGGATGTAGGGTTGGATGTGGGTCAGTTTCTATTCCTGATTTTCAACAACACAATAATTTAGCATTGGCTCAATTGTATTTACAATTCAATGAATCATTAAATGCAGGTGAAACACGCCCAACCAGCATGGTTCCTGCCTGTAATATGTTTGTCGATAAAGTCTTCTTTAATAAAGCCGGTGGTTTTCCGAACATTCGTGCTTCGGAAGATGTGCTTCTTTGTTTGAAATTAGGAGAGATGACGCAAGTTTGGTTTGTGCCTAGTGCTAAGTGTTATCATATTTTTCGAGAATCATTTCAATCGTATTTTAATAATCAAATTGTGTTGGGTAAGTATATTATTATTTACCGTCGACAAATGTATAAAAAATGGTTTTACAAAGGCTATTGGCCGCTGTTATTGCTTCCTGCATTCTTAATCATCAAATCTACGCGCATCAAGTTGCGCATTTTTAAAGCAGGATGGCACCATACACAAAGATATATCATAAGTTCACCATTGTTTGCCGTTGGTTTATACTATTGGGCTGTGGGTTTTGTGCAAGGGTGTTTATCTAAGGAAGAATAACGTATGAATGTTGCAAAAGTTAATATAGGTAATGTTGTTATTGATAATTTAACAATGGATGAGGCATTAAAATCCGTTGAGCAATTCATTGCGCATCGAAAACCTTGTTATATCACTAATCCTAATGTGGATATTGTCATGCGTTATAACAAGGACAAAGAATTTGCCCGTTATTATGATGAAGGCGCTTTGTGTTTGGCTGACGGAACGCCGGTATTATGGGCAGCACAATTTTTAGGCACACCGTTAAAGGCAAAAATATCTGGGTCGGATTTTGTTCCAAAAGTGTGTGAATTAGCGCATGCCAAAGGTTATAAAATCTTTTTCATGGGAGGTCGTCCTGGGGCAGGAGAAGCGGCCCACAAAAAATTACTAGAGACATTGCCCAATATTCAAATCGTCGGCACCTATGCACCGCCATTTGGTTTTGAAAAAGATGAGAAAGAGTTAGCCCATATTGCAACAATGATTAAAGAAGCCAAGCCCGATATTTTATTTGTCGGTTTAGGAGCCCCAAAGCAAGAGCGGTGGATTAAACGCTACCATCAAGAATTGGGAGTCCCTGTATCCATGGGGGTTGGGGTCACATTTGAGTTTATTGCCGGTATAGTGAAACGTTCTCCTAAATGGATGCAGCATGCGGGCTTAGAATGGCTTTGGCGTCTATGCATGGAACCTGGCCGACTCTGGAAGCGCTATCTCATTGATGATATGCCGTTTTTTTGGTTAATTTTGAAGCAAAAGTTAAAACTTTCTTAGTCGAGGATGGTTTTTATGGGGTTTTAAAGGTAAACTATAAATATGGTACTCTATAAACATAGACTTTCGACTTTTAATAAAAAAAGCAAAAGTCTTTTTTTATTGAGAACTTTTGTAGGAATGTGTTTGTTATGGGTTTCTTTCGTCTGCGTTGTTTACTGCGCTCCAGGTGACACCGTTATTGCGGAGAACATTCCTCCTGGGGTTTCGCCTGAATTATTTGGAAAAATCTATCTATCAAAGAATATAACGGCATCTGATCTTACTTTATCTGCAACAAAATCAACCGCTGTTTTTACATCTGCAAATTTACCGATTCTTATTACGAAAACTTCTGTCGCCACAGACATTGCGGAAGTCACTTTGAAGTTTACAGCGGGCACAATGGATTTATCTGCCTACAACGGTGTTGATTTTGTGGTTGAGAATTTATCTTCTCAACAGATTACGCTTAACTTTATTCCTTATGGGGCAGATACAGCTAATAAGCCAGGCTTTTGGAATGAATTTATTATTCCACCGAATAGTCAGCAGACTCATTTTCTCACAACCCTCGATGAAAAAAATGTTCATTATTGTTCTGACCAAAGCGGGATGCAACGATGCCCTATTGGCCCTAATCAATTGCCAGCCATTGACCAAAGTAAATCACGGCCAATGGATTTAAAGACGGTAACTAATTATAGGGTACGTTTGGTCAATGCACCGTTGAATGCACAGATTAAAATCCACCTTATTAAAGCCGTCAAAATGGGATATCGACCAGAGGATATGCCAGGTTTAATGGATAAATATGGTCAAAATAGATGGATGAATTTTGATGGGAAGGTGATGAAAGATCAAGATCTTCGAGACGATGCCGCTAAGGAAAGTGCTGTCATTCAGCCATTGCCAGCGCGTTGGGATCAATATGGTGGAGATAAAACAGCCGGGGGCTATGGCGCGACAGGTTTTTTCCGTGTTGAAAAAGTAAATGGCAAATGGTGGTTTATTAATCCCTTAGGTAATTTGACATATTTATCAGGCTTAAGTCTTGTGAGTCACCGGGGTCATGAAACAACAATAAAGGGTCGAGAAGTATTATTTCAGGAATTACCACCGAAGACAGGAAATACAGCTACGGTATGGGCTGATCGAGCATGCTTGGCAAACAATCAAAATATTGGGGGGGTTGGAGAATTTTGTGGCGGCATGCATTGGTCGCCCTATCTTAATAACTTATATATTAAGTATCAGGATCCCGCCAAACCTT
>CAYZPQ010000075.1:0-8804 GCA_964480185.1 uncultured Planctomycetales bacterium
TCGATTATTGTTGCTTTCTTTGACATTGCCTCAAGCTCATGCAAAAGGTCTGCAAGTATTGGAGGCTCATTTTCCCATGAGTCTGAATCATTTGTTATTCCTTTTTTAAAACCTGCGGAAGTTCAGACAGCCATTCAATTTGAAGCTAAGAAATATATTCCTTTTGATATTAGTGAACTGAAGTATATTTATCACACGGTTCCTATTACCGAGAATAAAGTTAAACGGATGCGCGTATTTTTCTATGCGATTCGTCGAGAGATCCTTGAGAAGTACGAACATCTTGTTAAACAAACAGGATTAAATATTATTTCATGCGAGCCTATGATTGTCGGTTTATGCCGCGCCATGATCCATCAGAAAGAAATCACCTTAGATGCGAAAGCTGCCGTGTTAGATTTAGATCATACGGGCGGGAGAATTTCATTTATTGATCATGGGGTCGTTTTTTTTATTCGAGATTTTCAATTAAATCCAGGTTTGAGTTTGGCGTCTTCAGGAGTTGATAGCAATTCAGAAGAATTGATCAAATCAAGAATATTTAATGAAATTCGTAATTCTTTTGAGTTTTTTAGTCGACAATTTCATGATCAAATTACCCAATTATTAGTTCATGCCGATGTGGATTTAACGAGTGTTGTCGAAGATTTTGCGACAGAATTAAATGTCACGATTAAGAAATATCAAGCAAATATTGTAAGTCCTGCGAAGTCATTTAAAGGATTAGATGTATTAAGCGGTTTTGGTTTAACATTGGCATCACCGTCATCTGTTGTCGCGCATCAAGATCTTTTAGTTAAGCCTAAAAAGCCTCAATCGGCTAGCATGACCGCATTTAATGGTTTAAACATTGATTTTAAAGAGTTAAAACCTGTCATTCAATTTGCTCTTGCTATGGTTGCAGTCTGTGTTGGTGTTTATATATATTTATTTACACAAACAAATGATTTAAAAAAGCAAGTAAATGCATTAGCCAGTCAACAAGGTAAATTTGATGCGCAAACAAAAGACGATATTGAGGGATTAATTACTAAAGTTAGTACGGATACATCTGAAATTAACAAAATTCGTTTTAAATCAGATTTACATGCCGTTATTTTGCTTATCTCTAAGTATGTCAGTGAAAATATGTGGTTGAATAATTTAGATATTCGTTTTAATGATCCAGCGTCAGATCAGGTTTCCATTGAGTTTAAAGGAAATGTCTATGTTGAAGATGTGAATAAGCAGATTAGGGCTATGAATGATTTTGTGACTAAGCTTCGTGCAGATAAGTATCTCGCTAAGTATTTTTCTAAGATTGAACTTATGTCGATTCAACGTGAACAGGGCAATGGTGTGACATACACATCATTTTTAGTTAAGTGTAATTGAGAGAATTATGGCTGATTCGAACAAACCATTAGATTTAAAAAATATTGATGCTGGTGATTTCATCAAAGAATTGATGAAGCAAAAGATCACCGTGATGAAAATTGTTATTTTCGTAGTGTCTGCAGTATTAATAGGTGGTTTAGTGAGCAATTTTTTTAAAGTAAAAACGAACTCACAAAATGAAATGGCCATGTTGCAAGAGAAGTTAGCTGTCATTGAGCGCTATAAAGAATCCAAGGATAAATTTAATACCTTTCTTACATCATTACCAAAAAATATTGAAGAAAACAACTTAGTGAATGTGTTGTCTGATTTTGCAGTGCAGAATAATGTGGAAGTGTTGTCGTTTTCAGGCGTTCGGTCACAATCATTTGCCTATTACGATGTTTACACTGTGGAAATGAATATTCGTGTCGATTCGTTCAAGGCCGCAGTGGTGTTAATTAAAGCCATTGAAGGATCTTCCAGTGCATTACGTTTAGACAGTTTCTCCATCAGCGGTATAGAGTCAGGGTCTATGTCCATTAAATTGATGATATCGACGATTAGGACAAAGAGCTAACATGAAAGCATTGATTATTCTTTTAGTGATGTTAATGCCTCATTATGTATTTGCCCAAGAACAAGCGGCGCCAGATGAGACAGTTTTACCTTCGGCTGAGGTAGAGTCGCTGTTAAATTTATTGAAAAATCCTTTTGAATCAAAATTGCCACCGCCACCAGTCATACCTGATCCTGTGCAGGCGTCTCACAATGATCCTTATGGTCAGAATAATGGGGTAAATATGCCTGATTTAAGTGGCGTGCCTGATATGTTAGAAAAACCCGTCGAAATTCAAAAACCTGATGTTTCTCTTGAGGGAATGGTGTGGTCCGATAAAATACAACAGGTGATTATTAAAGGACAAATACTCAATGTAGGTGATGAAACTAATGGCCTTAAATTAATCAAAGTCTCACGTGACGGAGCAATCCTTCAGTTTAAGGGTAAGGATTTTCTTTTTAATATTGAGTAGTTAGATACACATTACGGAGATTTATTATGCAACGATTGTTAGTGTTAGTCGTATTAAGTATGTTAGTTGCAGGGATGTCCTACGCCGATGATGAATTTGGAAGCCGTTTTATTTATCAAGATTATTCGAAGAAGATTTCAATGGATTTTAAGAATGCATCCTTGATTGATGTATTAAAAATATTTTCAAAACAATCAGGCAAAAATTTTATTGCCGCCACTGAGCTCTCTGATAAGAAAGTGACGCTGTTCTTTGAAAATATCCCATTAGAAGATGCCTTAAATAAGATTCTTGATGCGAATGATTTAACCTACGAAACTAAAGAAGATAGTGATATTTTTATTGTTAAGGTTAAAGAGAATCCAAATACGAAAATTGTTACGAGAATTTTTCCTCTTCAATATGCGACAGTGTCGAATTCAGCACTTAATTCATCATCGTCATCAAGTTCTTCTGCCGCTACAACCGCTAGCCCTTTAACAGCAGCTATTCAAGCGTCCATGAGTTCCGACGGCGTTATTGTTGAAGATCCTCGTACAAATAGTTTGATTATTAAAGATAAGACCGAACAATTCGTCATGATTGAAAAAGCGATCGCTGACATTGATGTCCCCGTTCCAGAGATTTTGATTGAATTAGAAATGATGGACATTTCCAAAACAACATCGGAAGAGTTGGGTATCAAATATGGAACAGAGCCATTAACCTTTAAGGGCGCTGAAAGAGATGTTATTTATCCTTTTAAGCAGGGCTTATTACGTGATAAAGGGTATACTTTTGAAGATCCCGAATACCGTGTTGGGACAGTTAGTGCTGCAGGGATGACGGCTGCATTAAATTTTATTAGAACGCGCGGGGATACAAAAAATTTAGCGAAGCCCAGAATTTTAACATTGAATAATCGCACAGCAGAAATAAAGATTTCTACAAATGAAGCAATTGGTGTTACAACTACGTCGGACACAACCAGCACCACAGGGTCATCCACTAAAGAAGCAGAGCGTGTGGAAACAGGTGTCTTTTTAACAGTGACCCCGCAAGCGAATATTGCCACACGAGAAATTTTACTGTCGGTTAATCCAAAAGTCATTCAAGCTCGTGATGGTTTAATCATTGATACAGTTCAGTACAAAGATCCTGAAGAGCGTGGCACTCAATCATTATTAAAAGTCCATGATGGTGAAACCGTTGTTATTGGGGGTTTATTAAGAGAAGATAAAAGTACCAGTGTTAGCAAGTTACCTATATTGGGAGATTTACCATTAATTGGATCAGCATTTCGTCATAAAAGTGATCGTAGCGCGCAACGTGAGTTAATTATTTTTATTACGCCTCATATTATTGATCCCAAAGATTATTCCAAAGAAAAGAAAATAAAAAAAGAATCGGCAAAGATGAAGAAAATTCGACAATCCCTAAATTCGCAAGAATCAGGTGGGTAAATTATGGCTCGTTTAAGAATTGGTGAAATACTTATTCAGCAAGGTCTCCTGACGGAGAATCAATTGCAAGAGGGTATTAATCATCAGAAAACCAACAAAGGCCGTCTTGGTGAGATCTTAATTAAATTAGGAATGATCAAGGAAGATGATTTGGCAGCTGCGTTAGCAGCCCAATTACTTATTCCTTATGCATCTTATGCCTCGGGTTTGTTGCGACCACGTTCTGATCAAAGTTTAGACAGAGTGGTTCCCATGGACTTTGCCCGAAAGAATTTTATTTTACCTTTGTCTAAACAACAAGGAGTGCTGACGTGCGCGGTATTTGATCCCTTAGATTATGTGATGCAAGAAAATCTAAAGATGATGACGTCCTGTGAGCTGAGTTTTGTTATTTCAACGAAGACCGATTTAGGTAAAGCGATTAATGATTTTTATTTAACAAGTTCAAAGGGTAGTGGCGAGCAGCGTTCAACGCTCCTTGATCGGGTTGTTGAAAAAACATATAACGAAGAAAATACTCCTAAAATTGCGATCAAATCCACATCGCAAGATGCTGAGTTGAGTATTGATAAGCTTATTGCAAAGGCGGAAGAAGCACCTGTTGTTAAGTTAGTTGATTTAATCATTCGCCAAGCCATAGATGAAAAAGCGAGTGATATTCATGTCGAACCTTTTAAAGATAAATTAGAAATCCGCTATCGTATTGATGGGGCTCTTTATCAAATTCCTCCACCTGCAGCGCATTTAACATTACCTATTATTTCTCGTATTAAAATTTTAGCGAAGATGGACATTGCTGAAAAACGTGTTCCTCAAGACGGGGCTATTTCGGCAAAATTGGAAGACCGTGTTGTCGATATTCGTGTTTCGACGGTACCTACGGTTCATGGTGAAAAAGTAGTTATGCGTCTTTTGGATAAAGGGGCTGTCAAACTTCAAATTGAGAATTTAGGTTATGATCAAGGGCAATTGGCGTTAATTAGAAAGTCATTAGAATCGTCGTACGGACTATTCTTTGTTACAGGTCCGACGGGAAGCGGGAAATCTACGACATTGTACTCATGTTTAAGTGAAATTACAGACCCAACTATTAATATCATGACCGCAGAAGATCCTGTTGAATTTAAGATTGATGGTATTAATCAAGTTGGGATGAAGCCTGATATTGGTTTGACGTTTGCCACAACATTACGGGCTTTTTTACGTCAGGATCCAGATGTGATCATGGTCGGGGAAGTCCGGGATTTGGAAACAGCACAAATTTGCGTGCGTGCCGCGCTTACAGGTCACTTGGTATTAAGTACACTGCACACGAATGATGCGGCTTCAGCTATTACACGTTTAATTGATATTGGAGTGCCACATTATTTATTAACACCTTCACTTATTATGATTGTGGCCCAGCGTCTTGGTCGCAAGCTCTGCCAAAAATGCAAAGAACCTTATGAGCCGACAGAACGTATATTTGGTGATTACACCATCAAAGTAGATTTGATCTATAAAGCCAAAGGGTGTGATGAGTGTAATCACACAGGCTATAAAGGTCGATTAGTTTTAGCTGAATGCATGGCTATTAATGATGACATACGTCGTCTCATGGCTCAAAATGCTAGTTATAATGATATCAAAGATGCGGCTCGAAAAAATGGGATGGATACCTTGTTTGAATCCGCTATGAAAAAAGTAGAAGCGGGTATCACCAGTATTGACGAAGCTCTTGGGATCACACTAACCTAATCCTATGCCCCAGTTTATTTATATAGCTAAAGATATTGATGGAAAGACGCAAACAGATAAAGCTGAAGCCTTAGATGAACAGGTCTTGGCCGAAAAGCTTCAGGGTGAGGGTCTGTTTATCGTCAGTATTAAATCCGTGGGAGATACCCAATCTATCCCTAAAGTCAATAATGCCACGACGAGCCAGAAATTTACACACAAAGGCGTTACGCTGGATGACTTAGTTGTTTTTTCTCGCCAGCTCGCCACCATGCTTGAAGCCGGTGTTAATTTATTAAGAAGTTTATCCATCATTACGGGCCAAATATCTAGCGAAAAGTTATCAGGCATTGCTAATCAGGTTCGCACTGATGTTGAACAGGGGCGTTCATTAAGTGCTGCATTGGCGAAGCATCCTACAGTGTTTAATCAATTTTGGGTATCACTGGCTGAAGTAGGTGAGGCCTCTGGTACTATGCCTAAAGTATTGAATAAAATTGCGGATCACATGCAGCAGCAAGCTGCTTTCCGTAATATTGTCATCTCGGCGTTAATTTACCCTGGTATTCTTTTTACGGTGTGTATTGGAGCTATCTTATTTTTTGCGATGGTTGTAGCGCCTCAGTTTGAAACAATATTTCAAAACCTAGGAACAAAATTGCCTGGCATTACCAGTGGATTACTCACATTATTTAAATTTCTAAAGAAGAATTTCCTTATTATTATTGCATGTATCACGGCGTTTGTTTTTGCGTTTAAAGCATGGAAGAAAACATCATCAGGCCAATTAAAATATGAGCAAGTCATGTTTAAACTCCCTATTGTGGGAGAAATAACACGATTAATTTTAGTCGAACGTTTTGCAGCCCAAATGAGTATTTTAACCGATTCAGGGGTTCCAATTCTAACAGCGTTAGAAATTACTGAACGTATGATGGAGAATATGATTGCAGAATCCGTCGTAGCTAATATTCGTGATTCAATCCGTAATGGACGGCCTTTTGCCGAGTCCATGGATGAACAACAGTTCTTTCCGTCGATGGCAGTTCAAATGGTCAAGGTAGGGGAAGAAACGGGTGAGTTGGGAAAAATGTTTAAGCATGTTGCAAAATTCTATCAGACTAAAGTTGAAGATTTTATGAAAAGGTTTGGGACTATCATTGAGCCATTTATGTTATTGTTCATGGCTGGCTCTATTGGGGTCATTGTCGTCGCTATTTTCTTACCCTTGTTTAAAATTGGGCAAGGTGCAGCGCCGCATTGAGACGAGAAAGCGCTTTCAAAAAAAACCATCATCTCATTGACAATGACTAACGGCATGCTACACTTGAAGTATAAGGCATTATTACTAGACTATAATTGTAGAAGGATTCAAGTAATAAAAATAAAGGAGAATGATATGAAAAAAGTATTAATGAACAAAAAGGGTTTTACGTTGCTTGAAATCGTTGTCGTTATGATCATTGTTGGGGTGCTTGCTGCAATCGCATTACCTAACCTTTTCGCTAACGTTGAACGTCAAAGAGCTCAAGAAGCAATTACAACAATTGGCGTTATTAGAAATGCCGTTGAAACCTGCTTGGTGTCTGCGCCAGCGGTAGGTAACTGTACCTTTTCTGCTATCGGGGTTTCAGCGCCTCCAGGGGCATTATTTACCTATACAATTACTGGTTTAGGTGGGGCTGTTACTTCATCTAGTGACACAGCAGTTTACACGATCTTAGCTACCCGTAATACGATTCAAGGTGGTGCTGCTACATCAACAATCTCTTTAACGCGTAGCAATGCTGGTGTTGTTAAAGGTGCTGCTGGAGCATTTGTTGGCGTTTGGCAATAAGTGCTAGTTTAAACGATTCAAACAAGGTCGCACATTATATGTGCGACCTTTTTTTATGACAAAGATTATTTCATTCATTAAACAACAATTACGCCACCCGGAAATACTGCTATTTCTGGTTGGCGTTTTTGTGTTTATTAATACCTTGCACAATGATTTTTTGATTGATGATAATAGATTCTTTGGTAATCGTTACTTTACAGATATTAGTTTTTGGTGGCTTCATTTTATTCCTGATTCAATTTTGCATTCTTACTTGCCTCAATTAGAAATGGATGTTCCCTATTATAGGCCTATTGCGCATTTGGTACCGATGCTCTGTTACCAAGTTTTTTTAAAGAATCCTGTAGGGTATCATGTTGTGAATATTTTATTGCATGTCGGGGCTTCATGCATGGTGTTTCGATTTTTTAAACTTTTAAATATTTCGCAAAAGGTTTCTTTTGTTGCAGCATTATTTTATTTAGTTCATCCAATTAACAGTATTTGTGTGAACTATAAGACGGCTTCAATATTTTCAGTTCTTATTATTTGTATTTTTTCTTCAATCAATTTATTTATTCAAGATAAAAGATTTTCTTTCTTGTTCTTTGTGTTGGCAATGCTATGTCATGAGGTTGCTATTGTCTTACCGTTTATTTTAATCGCGTATTGTTATTTTATGAGGTCATTAACATGGTATGAGAGTATAAAGAAAGTTTTTCCACTGCTTGTATTTGTATGTATTTATATGTTTTTTAGACTTTCTACTAAAAGTCTGGCGACAAATTATATTAATCCAATCGTTGATATTGGATATATGTTTAATATTTTACTAACTTACTTTGAATTAGCATTATGGTATGTAGTTAAAATAATCTTTCCTTTCGGTATTGTATTATCCCTTACTATGGCAGTTGCGACAGACTGGATAAATATGCTTATTGGTGGGCTGGCAGCTTGTTTAGTTTTGGGTCTATTCTATAGAATATTTTTATGTCGTACGGATGCCACTGTAAGGTTTATGTTTTCTTTAATCTTGATTGGATTTGCGATTTGTTTCCCAGCATCGACGATGAATGTTTATTCCGCAGGCGTTTTTACATTTGAACCACATTGGATGATTATTCCATCAGTGGCTATTTTCTTTTTATGTAGTTCTTTTTTCTTAAAATTTACCAAACCTGTGAGTGGAGTATGCATTGCTTTAATCATAGCGGTATTATGGTCAACGAATACGCTGATTTTAAATACCATTTGGGCAAGAAAGCTTAATTATTTAGAGTACTGGTCTTTGCAAGATCCCTTAAATAAAATCACGCAAGGGACTTTGGCTGATGCGTACATGTTTGAGGGGGAGTATCGTAATGCGCGGAAAATGTATTTAAAGTCATTAAATGGTAATTCCTATGACTGGAAGTCCTATGTTAATTTGGGGTT
>CAYZPQ010000075.1:8814-9748 GCA_964480185.1 uncultured Planctomycetales bacterium
ATCGATTATAAGCTCAAGAATTATGACTCCGCTAAAGATTTTTTATTCAAAGCAATTGAGCGAAATCCAAACATCCCAGCTCCATACATTAATTTAAGTCACCTTTATATAATGCAGGGCAATGAGGTAGCTGCTAAAGATATTCTACATAAGCTTATTAGAATAAATCCTTTAAGTGCTGAGGCTTATATTAATTTATCAGTCATGGCTCGCAATGATCAAAACTTAGTTTTGGCTCAACAATACCTTCTTAGTGCCTTAGAAATTGAACCTGGGAATGATAGGGTTATTCTTAATTTAATTAGGATTTATTACAGTTTATCAAATCATCAAGGATATGAAGATTTGCTCAATAAGTCTATCAATAATGTTGAAGATCCAACTGTTCTTATCGAATTGGGTATTTTTGCGATGCAAAATAAATTATATACGCAAAGTGAAAAGCTCTTTGCTAGAGCGATTAAACTCGATAAGACCCTTGCGTATTTAAACATAGGTAATTTTTTGGCTAATTCAGGTCGTTATGAAGATGCTATCAAGATGTGGAGTATAGGAGAATCAATGTCAAATCAGAAAAGTCTTTTTAGCGATAGAATTAATAAGGCAAGGTCATTACAATAAAAACACATGTCAAATAAAACTGCACTAAGTGTTTTATCCATTCTTTTTCTGCTTTTTATTCTCACCTTTAATGGTTTTATTTTTAATGGAATTAATGTAGGTATTGATACAGCGGCGCATTATTCTTTTTTTAAGTATTTCTTTAATAATTTATTTAATGGGACTTTTGTATTGTGGGAACCTTCGGTATTCTTAGGGCGTTCTCATATAAATGCTCCATTTTCTGGTTTTTTAAATCCCTTGGCTTTATGTTGTGGTTTTTTAGGGTTTTTAATAAATAATTATTACATTGCTTACTTAATCTTTATCTTGT
>CAYZPQ010000076.1:0-9709 GCA_964480185.1 uncultured Planctomycetales bacterium
GTGGGCGAAGGTCAACGACCAATATCAATTTAACGTGGTATACTTCTATCGGCATGATTTGACCCCGTGGGGGCAGTCGTTTTTGTTGCAATTAATCGACGATCCTTTATGGGCCCCTATTTATGTCGATGGTTATACGATTATGTTTGCTCGACGGGGTAGTGTAAATCAGTCAATTATTAACGAACATGAATTGCCCAGAGACATGTTTACAGTCGCTTCCCAGTCTTAAGGGGAACTGGACACTCGATGGGAAATCTGGTATAAATTACAGCCTTGTCATTCCCGCGCAAGCGGGAATCTTATTAGGCTTAATGACGTCCCTGTCCCAATCTTATTATTCTGACATTGGGACTGGGACAAATTTCTCTAGTAGTTGTTCTGATTATTTTAAGGAGATTTGTCCCTGTAGCTCAGTTGGATTAGAGCAACAGCCTTCTAAGCTGTGGGTCGCACGTTCGATCCGTGCCAGGGACGTTTCTTTTCTTGTATATTGTCGTAAATTTTGATATCTTAGGCGACATTTTATTCATGCCATTCCCGCATTCGCGGGAATCTTGTTTTTGTTTCAAATAGTTAATCTGTAGTAAATGGTGGGTGTAGCTCAGTTGGTTAGAGCGGAAGATTGTGGATCTTCAGGTCGCGGGTTCAAGTCCCGTCACTCACCCCAGTAAATTAACCCTTGTGACTCAATGAGTTACGAGGGTTTTTCTTTGACCCCTGACGGGACGTTAGAAACTGTTAATAGAAATTCTCACGCCACCACACAATTTTATTGTCAGCACCAGTTTTTGTGATACGCTTTAAGTAGGTGAGGGATTATGTTTAAGAAATTTATTGCTTCAATACTTATTCTTCCGTTTCTGATTGTGCCGTTATTTTGCTGTTGCATCACACAGGCACAAGCAGCTGCACCGGGTGTCGAGCATTGCAATGATGACCAGGATGAACATGGAGCAACCCATGAACATGGCGATCATCATTCTTCCCATTCCTGTGATTGTCATTCCTATAGTACAGCTGCTGAAAATGCACCAACAGTCCATGCAGCACTTTTATCTTTTCCGAATTTTTTCCCTACCATTGACGTCGTAACACTCAAGTCAGCTACCTCTTCCAAAGGTTCTCTGGGGTTTGCCTATTTGGGGCCACCCATAGGTGAAGCATCCACAGTTCCTCTTTACACCCTGTACCATTCTCTCCGTATTTAATAATTCAATTTATTAATTTCTGATGCCCTTCGCGTGTCTTGTTATCGAAGTGTTTTGTTTTTTTATTTAATCTTCTTAAAATTGGAGCGTTCTATGAATATCAAATCATTTATTTTAGCAATGGCAGTAGTAGGTTTATCAAGCGGCTATGTTTTAGCCCAAGAAACACCAAGCAAGACCCCGATGGTTCAAGTGATAACAGATAAAACACCATCATCTAAAGACGCAGTGGAGGTGGGTAATAAAATTTGTCCTGTAAGTGGAGATAATGTTCCTGCTCCTGGCGAAACGGGCACAATGGGAGATAAGCCAGTTAAGATTGAATATAAGGGCAAGATTTATAATCTCTGCTGCCTGATGTGTGTAAAGGATTTTAAGAAAAATCCTGAAAAATATAGTGGCATTGCTGATAATGAAGTTAACGGCACCAAATAAACCGGGGGTGTTTATGGATAATTCTTTGATCACAATATTATATCCGATACACCCTAAACTTGTGCATTTCCCCATAGCGTTGGTTGTCAGCGCTATGGGGACGCAGGCATTGGGAATAGTGTTTAATAAAGACTACTTTCGACAGGGCGCATGGCTTATGTTTGTGCTGGCTGTTTTATCCATGCCGGTGATTGTACTTTCCGGGCTTTGGGAAGCAGACCGGCTGCACTTAGGTCATCCGGTGTTGACGTTACATAAACGCTTTGCCTTAATAGTAATGTGGGTATCAATAATAGCTTTACCGATTCTTTGGTTTATACGGAATAATAAAATATTCCCAGTCATATTTCTTATGTTCTTGATCACTGTGTCAGGTTTGTTAGCGTTCACCGCCCATCAAGGCGGAAGAATGGTCTATGAATATGGGGTTGGGGTCAGTCAATAACTTCGAGGCCTGCCGCTCTCTGCGGCATGCACGGTATCGAATATGCAATAGAATAACCAGGAAGGACTTATGAAAAAAATAATGATAACCATATTGGCCGGGTTTTTGTCAGCAGGTTATGTCCAAGCTGCCGATCAAAGAAAATTGGCGGAGGTCAAAGCGCTGGTAAAAGAACAAACTGGCTATGTGGCGCCTTCGGATATTCAGAAAGAAATCGAAGACCTTTTAGCTAAGCCTTTAAGCGAGGATGCAGTGGTTAAAATAACTTTGCTTAATAGCCCACTGATCAAAGCTGAATTATCCGCGCTTGGTATTTCCGAGGCAGACATGCGGGAGGCTGGTATTTTGCATAATCCGACTGCAAGGTTTAGTTCTCGCACATCTAATGAAGAAGGAGCCAAGCGCAATAATGAAATTGAGATCAAACAGGATGTAATGGATGTGCTTTTTTGGCCTTTGCGTAAAAAAGCTGCTGGGACACGGTTTAAAGCCGCCCAGTACGAAGCTGCGCAGAAGATCACAACCTTGGTTAAAGATGCCAAATTATCTTATTTTGAATGGCTGGCATCCGTGCATAAGCAAAGATTAGCAGAAGATAATTTTAAAGCTCAGGAAACAGCTTTAGAGATCGCTGGAAAGCAAAAGGAAGCCGGGAACATTAACACTCTTGCGATGGATGGATTTAAGGTGGTTTCTCAAAAAGCCAAGATTGAATGGTTGAAAACCCAAGAGAAGAGTCAAGCACTGGCGGAGCGTTTACGAACAGTTCTTGGTTTAAAACCGGATCAATTCTTTATGGAGGAGCCTTTACAAATACCTGATCTGCCTAAAGAAAATATTGTATTAGCAGAACTTGAGAAGCAAGTGCTTGATCACCGGCTGGACTTATCCATGAAACGTCACGAGATCAAGGCTCTTGAACAGTCTGTGAATTTAGCTGCGGCTGGAATTTTGCCCGAACTCCAAGTGGGATACGATCAGGAAACCGAAACAAGTGGCAATACTTTGAAGGGAATTATCGTTGAAGGACAAGCCCCTATATTTAACCGCAACCAAGCCGGGCAAATGGGCATCAAGGCGTCTATTGAGACGGGCAAGCATCAATTAGATGCTATGGAACAACAAGCATTGCTTGAAGTGCGCGTCGCCTATCAACATTTAATGACCAGTCGAAGAATTGTTGAGACATATAAGGAAACAATGCCTGTATATCAGCAAATGGTTAAAGAGACGCTTTATGGCTACAACTTTATGCTCAAAGACGTTTTTCGTTTGCTTGAATCTAAGCAGGCTGAGTTAGAAACACAAGAAGAGTATGTGGATGCTTTAAAGGAGTATTGGGCTGCACGGGCAGAGCTTGAATATGCTTTGGGGGCTAAACTGCCAGTTGAAATAAATCAGGGAGGATGACATGTTTAGAATGCTTTTCTTAATAGCGGTATTAAGTTTAATTGGTGTGGTTGGCGTTCGTGCAGAGAATTTACCTTATACGCCCGTCCTTACACCTAATGGTTCGACAATGCCTTGGGTATGGGATAAAGATGGAGCTAAGGTCTTTCATATATCGGTTGGGAAGTGTAAGCATGAAATCTCCAAAGGCATGATTATTAACGCCTGGTGCTATAACGGACAAACACCGGGGCCAACCATTGAAGTTGTGGAAGGTGATTTATTGCGTATTTACGTAAAAAATGAATTGGAAGAAGGGACGGCGGTTCACTGGCACGGTGTATTTCTACCTAATGGTATGGATGGCGTATCTGGTTTGACACAAAAGTCCATCGAACCGGGACAAACGTTTAAGTATGAGTTTCGTATGAAACAGCACGGGACGTTTATGTATCACTCTCATGGTGATGAAATGGTTCAAATGGGTTTAGGGACAATGGGTTTCTTGATTTCCCACGCTAAAAATGAAATAAAAGCTGATCGTGATTTTGCCATATTTCTAAATGAGTGGTTTGTGGAACCTGGAACAAAAACACCGAATCCTAATATCATGACGGATTTTAATATTTTTACATTTAATAGCCGGGCATTTCCGGGTACAGCCCCGTTGGTTGTGAAAACAGGTGATCGCGTACGGATAAGAATAGGCAATGTCGGGCAAGAATCTCACCCAATCCACTTGCATGGGTACGCTTTCAAAACGGTAGCAACTGATGGAGGAGATATTCCACCATCAGCACAAGTACCAGATACTACGGTTGTTGTTTTTCCTGGTCAAACAAGAACAGTTGAATTTGTCGCTGATGCGCCAGGGGATTGGGCTTTTCATTGCCACCGTCGGCACCATCCGATGAATGCCATGGGACATGACACAGCAAATGTACTCGGTGTTAATCAAGACAGCGTTAAAGACGTTGTACGCAAATTAGTCCCAGGGTATATGCCTATGGGCGAAAATGGAATGGATGAAATGAATTACATGGGAATGAAGGGCCCTGAAAATACCTTGCCTATGATGGGCGGCCAAGGGCAATTTGGCCCTACCGGCATGGGAGGAATGTTTACTGTACTTATGGTTCGGGATAATTTGAAAGATTATGACCACCCAGGGGATTATCCACATCCAAAGGGTACGGTTGCTGACGTTGTTGATGAGTCGAAATAAAACACTTGACTCTCCCCTATACTGGAGGGTGTACAGTAGTGATGTAGTCACAAGAGGAGGGAATAATCATGTTTATTGGTGAGATCAGTAAAAAGACGGATATTCCTGTTAAAACAATACGTTATTACGAAGAGTTTGGGATATTTCATAAGCCCAAGCGATCGACGGCACAATATCGTATTTATAGCCAGGGAGACATTGAGAAGCTTTTGTTTATCAAGAAATCCAAGGACTTAGGTTTAACGCTTGCTGAAATAAAGAAGATCATCAAGCGCAGTAGTAGAGGGGTTGATGCTACGTGTTGTTTAGTTCATGAGGTTTTTGAGCAAAAGATAGCTGAATGTGAACGCAAAATTAAAGAGTTGGAAGAAACAAAGCATCGTTTAAGTGAACGGCTTTATCATTGGATAACACCAAATGAGGCAAAGAGATTAAAGTTTGCTATTTGTCCGCAAATTGAAACAAAAAGGGGGGCGAAGTGAAGAATCAATCATGGATGATGTTAATTTGCTGTTTGTTACCGGTAGTGTTGATTTTTGTAGCTCCGGCGTTGGGGCTTAATAAAGGGAATTTGTTTTGGGTTCTTATTCCAGTTATGTTGTTAGTCTGTTTCATGATGATGGGAAAAGGCGGAGGTTGCTGCGGCGGCCATCATAAGAAGGAACCAGATACAGATAAAAATGAAGGCGAAAAAAAGCCAGGATGTCATTAACAAGTAGTTAGAAAAAAGGAGCGGGAAATGGGAAAAAATGTCGTAGTTATCACAGCAGTTATTATTTTAACTGTTTCAGGATTGGCTTTGGCTCAAATGCCTGATAAGGGCAAAGAAATGATGAGTGACAATAAGGAAATGATGGAGGGCAAAGGCAGCATGATGGGGATGATGGGCGGCAAAGGAATGATGGGCATGATGAAAATGTGTCAGTCCATGATGAATAAGCCGTCCTTAGTTGCCGTCGGAGATGGAGTTGTTGTCTTATCCGGTAAAAAGCTGTATAAATATGATGCCAATCTTAATTTGGTCAAAGAAGCGGACATTAAGGTGGAAGAGATGGGCATGATGGGCAAGGGTATGGAGAAGATGGATATGGATGGCGATGATGATAAAGGATCAGACGCTGCCACTAAACCAGCTGAAGATCACGCAGCACATCATTGATTTTGAAAGGGTTAAACAATTATGACAAAAGACCCTGTTTGCGGCATGAACGTTGATGAAAAAAAGGCTCTCTCCGGTCAAAAGGCCGGGGAGACCTTTTATTTTTGCAGCGAACATTGCCGCACCAAGTTTCTAAAGGAAGTAAAGATTTCTGTAGCGCAAGGCGCTGTCTATACTTGCCCAATGCATCCGGAGATTAAGCAGGATCATCCAGGTGATTGCCCTAAATGTGGTATGCATTTAGAACCATTGAACCCAACGGGTAAGAACAGTGAGGAAGAAAAGCAAATTCATTCCTTATCTCTGAAGTTTTGGATTGGTTTGGTTCTAACAATTCCGATTATATTATTAGTTCTTGGTGAAATGATTCCAGCCATAAATATTCAAGCATTTATACCTCATCGTTTTATACCATGGATGCAATTGATGCTAGCCACGCCAGTAGTTATGTGGGCGGGCGGGATGTTCTTTGTTAAAGGATGGCAATCGGTCGTTAACAAAAGTCTTAATATGTTCACACTGATTGCCTTGGGTGTTGGTGCAGCGTATGGCTATAGTACAGTCGCGGTGTTATTTCCTCAAATCTTCCCTGAGTCATTAAAGAAGATGGGAATGATTGATCTTTATTTTGAAGCAGCGGCTGTTATCACTGTCTTGATCATTTTAGGGCAATTATTGGAGGCAAATGCCCGCAGTCAAACGGGCCACGCAATCAAAGCTCTTTTAGGATTAGCTGCTAAAAATGCTCATCGCCTCAGCAATGGCGTAGAAGAGGAATTAGCAATCGATTCTGTTCAAAAAGGGGATTTTTTGCGAGTCCGTCCAGGAGAAAAAATCCCATTAGATGGAATTGTTACCGAAGGCCACAGCAGTGTCGATGAATCAATGATCTCCGGCGAACCCATGCCAATTGAGAAAAATGTTGGTGATAGGGTGATCGGAGCTACAGTAAATCAGACTGGCACATTTGTCATGAAAACAGAAAAGATTGGTGCTGAGACTTTACTCTCGCAGATCGTCCACATGGTATCTGAAGCCCAGCGTAGTCGTGCACCCATTCAAAAATTAGCAGATACGATAGCAGGTTATTTTGTTCCCGTCGTAGTTTTGATTTCTGTTGTGACGTTTATCATTTGGGCGAATTTTGGCACTGAACCAAGATTGGCATACGCCATAGTCAATGCCATTGCCGTTTTGATCATTGCTTGTCCTTGTGCTTTGGGATTGGCGACACCTATGTCGATCATGGTCGGTGTTGGCCGAGGTGCTCAGGCGGGTATCTTGATTAAGAATGCCGAATCTATTGAGAAAGCGGAGAAGATTACCCACGTGCTGACGGATAAAACAGGGACGCTGACCGAAGGAAAACCAAAGGTCACAGCTTGTGTTACAAGTCAGGGTTGGGATGAACAGAAGTTTATGGGTATAGCAGCCTCCATTGAGCAAAGCAGCGAGCATCCCTTGGCAAGGGCGGTCATTGAGTATGCAAAGGAAAAGAATGCCAAGATAGAATCTATACAGGATTTTGAATCGGTCACCGGCGGTGGAATTAAGGGTAAGCTCAATGGACAAGAGATTGTTTTAGGAAAACAAAAGTTTATTGAAGATCAGAAGATTGCCATTTCTGAGGATTTAAAGAACAAGTCCGCACAGTTACAAGAAAAAGCGCAAACTGTTGTTTGGGTGGCAGTCGAACAAAATGTAATTGGAATACTTGGAATTTCTGACCCCATTAAGAAAACAACCCCTGAAGCTATTGAAGCTCTGCATAGAATGGGGATTAAGGTTGTGATGTTGACAGGAGACAGTCAAAAGACCGCCGAAGTTATTGCCAAGGAACTTAAAATCGATGATGTGCGAGGGCAATTAGAGCCAAAAAGCAAACAGGAGATTGTTAAAGAATTTAAAGCCAAGGGCGCTGTTGTCATGATGGCAGGAGATGGTATTAACGATGCTCCGGCATTGGCCGAGGCCCATGTTGGGGTTGCTATGGGGACAGGAACAGACGTTGCTATTCAAAGCGCGGGCATAACCTTAGTTAAAGGCGATTTGATGGGTATTGTGAAGGCGCTGCGGTTAAGTCGGGCTGTTATGGGTAATATCCGGCAAAATCTTTTCTTTGCATTTATTTATAATGTGCTGGGCATTCCCGTAGCTGCTGGTATTTTATACCCATTCTTTGGGATTCTTTTAAGTCCAATTATTGCCGGTGCAGCCATGAGTTTTAGCTCAGTGTCTGTTATTGGAAATGCTCTAAGGTTAAGGAGATGATCATTTTTGATATTACTTTGTTAGCAGTGGCTGTTCTCGCTGGAGCGGTTGCATCTATTTCCGGATTTGGTATAGGCAGTTTATTAACACCGCTTCTTGCATTGAAAGTAGGAACCGGCGTTGCTGTGGCAGGAGTTTCCATTGCACATTTCTTAGGCACAGCTTTTCGGTTTTGGAAATGGAAAAAGTATATAAATAAGCGAGTTCTTTTGAGTTTTGGTATTACAAGTGCTATTGGTGGTCTTATCGGAGCGTTATTTCACAATATTTTTCAGAATGTTATTTTGACGATCATTTTTGGAAGCCTATTGGTTTTTGCTGGTGTTTCAGGGTTAACAGGAATATCAGAAAAATGGAGATTCAGTGGACCTATGGCATGGATCGCAGGCGCATTGTCTGGTGTGTTTGGTGGGCTTGTGGGTAACCAGGGAGGTATCCGTTCTGCCGCAATGTTTGGATTTGACCTTAAAGGAAAAGAATTTATAGCAACGGCAACTGGCATTGCGCTTGCCGTGGATATTGCCCGTATGCCAGTATATTTAACAGTACAGTGGAATGATATTTTAAGCATATGGCCTTGGATTGTTGTTGCGGCAATAGGTGTCTTGATCGGGACAGAAATCGGGGTATGGGTGTTCCGTAAGATTCCAGAGGCTTTATTTAAGAGAGTTGTTTCCGGGATAATCTTAATTATCGGCCTATTTGTATTGATTCATAGGTAAAGCAGGTTCGAACATCGTTCAACCAGCGACCCCATTTCCACAGCCTTTATAAGGTTATTTCTTGTTCACGATTTCTTCCCCTATACAATACCCTATACAATACCTATACGATATGTTATACTATGTTTATGTTCAAGCCCACAGTTCGTATAACATCACATTTAATCAAATTATTTGAAGACATTGCCTCTAACGCAGCCCTTATTAAGGGAGCGCGTCTTCAAGAGTCTTTAAAGGCTCCGCTGGAGAAAGACGCGTTTGCGCGAAGCGTTCATTCGTCGATGTGGATTGAGGGTAATTTGCTTTCGCTGGCACAGGTAAGGGCGGTGTCAGAAGGCGAGGATATTCTTGTTGAACAAAAGCAAAAGTCTGAAGTAAGTAATTGCCTTGCGGCAATGAATTGGGTGCTCAAGAATAAAAATAAGCCTATTACTGAAAGCGGTCTATTAGCAGTGCACGCGCGGATGATTAAAGGATTGCTTCCTGCGGAAAAATCAGGGAAGTATAGAAGCGTTCAAAATTATGTTATTGATGCACGTAATAAAGTAATATTTACGCCTCCTGCTCCCGCTAAAGTAAAAGGGCGGATGAAAGATCTGTTTAAGTGGTTAAAAGATAGTGATCAACATACCATTGTTCGTAGTGCAGTATTTCATCATGAGTTCTTAACAATTTATCCTTTCGTTGATGGTAATGGAAGAGTTGCCAGGGCAATATCACAATGGCTACTTTGGGAAAAGGGTTCGGATCCTTTCGTTACTTTAGGTCTTGATGATTTCTTTGCCCAGAATCGAGCACGCTATTACGATATGATTCAACAAACGCGTGATATGGATGGTGACTATACTCATT
>CAYZPQ010000077.1:0-9700 GCA_964480185.1 uncultured Planctomycetales bacterium
GATTTTTTACGTAAATCCTTGGTCACTTTTGGCGAAAAAGTCCTGATTGTGCAGGAAAAACATTTCACAACCTCCACACTCTCGATATGCTAAACATAATTAATTGATACGCTTATACGCAACTAAATACTGCCCTTGATCAACGGGCTGATAATTCTTTATCACATAATTGGTTAAAATAATCAGCGATTCAAATTCTACCTGCAATTGAGGTGGTAATGGTCTCGTCGTGAAATTTGGTTCCATAAAAATATACATGGGTTTATCACGTTCGAGCAATGTTAATGTCTTCGACATTTGATCTTGCGTGTAAATACTAGTTTTAGCCAAGAGAGGTAAGCCAAAAGGTCTGGAAATGATTAAAGGGAAATAATAAAAGTACGGACTGCGTTGACTATCAATGAGCAATTTAATCTCAAAACTTGAAATAATCGGCACACGCTGATTAAGCGTTGTGTATTTTTGTATCAGTTGAATGTCTTTGGTAAAATGGCTCTCTTGTGTGTAATAGGCTGCCAAGGCTTGATCATCCTTCACCTCATTCTCACTTAATAAGTCTACATTCACTTGATCACGAAATAAATGGTTGAAATAAGGTTTACCATCTTTTAATGGCATCGCGACTAATGGATCCGTGATTGGATTCGCTGAGAGATTTAAATAATTGGGATAACTGATAAATAAATGTGTGGTGCCTAAACACAATGCAATAACTGTCGTCGCTATTAACTTGATATTCCATTGCCGATCTTGCCGTTGTTGTTTGATCCATAATGCCGCCCAAAATCCAATGATCCATGTTAATGGCAAAATACCAACCTCATAGCTCGTCAATGTTGAACGAGTGACAAAATAATGATACAAGCCCAACCCATAAATTGCTAAAGCCACAATCATCAGCCGTGTATTTGGCAATATCGTCCGACACCAAAACGTGGCAATCAGTGTGGCCACATACACAATAGGCACTAAAAGGCCCATCAACAACGCTCCAAATTCTCGGTGCACTAAATTATACGTCATAGGCTCTACCCCAAAACCACTGAAGAAATATTGCGCAAACTCCCGCATATTTCCCCAAAAGTCCGCCTGCAGGACTATATTTCCCACACACCCATAAGCCAAGATCAAGGCGACGATAATGGGCAATACGATCGCGCGGATAATTTGTATAATGCCGCGGGTCGAGAATACGACAAACACACACCATGCTAAAAATAAATACACCCCTTCTGAATGCACATACCATAACTGTATGCCAGGAATGAGTGCGGCTAAATAAAACCAACGTTGTCGCTGTGTTGTTAAATACGCGTATAACCCTGAAAAGAAAATCACGTCGACAAAAAATCTCAATGCTGTTGTACTGCCATACGTAAAAACAAAAGGATAAACCCCAGGGTGAAACATTTGCCACTTGATCCCAAGAAGAACGATTGCAAAAGCCAATAAACCGCTATTGAATAAACACCGTAATAATAAAAACCATCCTATATAATAAACGCTCACAATCAGTGTCATGACCCGAAGTAAATTGTCGTAACTGATGCCGCCGCACATTTTCATCAAGAAGGAAAACACATACCCAATGCCTAACCCGTATTGACTAATAATATCCACATTGGGCTTTAACCCTTGCGCTACTGTTAACGCAGGGCCCATGACAAAACTGTCATTGTGGTGAAACTGTTCACCGAAATAAAACCGTGCCACGACGGCATTAATATGAGGAACCATGATCATGGCCATGATCATGATCACCGCTAAAACAATTAACATGCGCCTCACCCACGTGACGACGAGCCACTTCTCAGCGAATACTTTCACCTTCTTTAAACAGGTGATGATTTCACCTAAGAATACTTGCACGAGCACAATGGCTATCATTAAAATCCATAACCAGATCAACGCCAATTGATGACGCGGCTGATATACAATAATTTTAAACGCACAGACTAAACTCAAAGTCATGCCTATGCTCAAGGCTATCAAACGAGTTTTAATAATTGTGCTCAATTGTTCCGTCGCTATTTTCTTGCGTAACAGAAAAACCACGAGCCATTGACTTATTAAGGTCATGGCGACGAAGAAACGGTAGTAAAATGTTTCTGACTCTGGCCGCAAGGTGCTGCTAAATTCATTGAAGATTTGTGCTGTCAATGCAGAGGCTTTGGGCAGGGGCTCGATGATAAGAATAAGCACCATGAGTAGCCATAAATTGGCTAAGAGTACTGTTGCCGTAATTAAAAGTAAATTGCGTGTTGTTCTCATCGACGTTTCAATGCAATTAAATATTGCCCTTCTTTAAAATCTTCATAATGTTGTTTCAAATAATCTCTTAATAACCGCACCGTCTCAAAGTATTCTAAAAAAGCAGGTGGTAATGTATTATTCCAAATGCGTTTCTCGATAAAAACATACGCTGGTGCTTCACGCTCGATTTGATCAAGCGTACGTTGCAGGCGCTTTTGCGTATGTAAATACGTGCCGCCAATCAATGACATGGACATTGGGCGTGATGTGATTAAAGGAAAATAATAAAAGAATGGCTTACGTTTCGCCTGCATTAAAATAGCGGTCTCGAATGAACTAATCAAGGCCACACGACTATCCGCAGGCGTGATCGCGTCGATTAAAGCCACATCTTGATCAAATTGAAATTCTTTTTTATAAATATCAATCTCATTCTTCCACGAACTAACAGCCAATTCTTTACTGCCTGGATAAAGACCGCTTAATGTTTTATCCGACGTATGTAGGACATTCGGATACACAGCAAAAATATTATTGGTTAATAAGGCGCCGATAGCCCCGAGGCTTAATACTAAACCAATCAGCATCTGTGTGGTCGGTTTGTAACGTTTAACAAAGAGAGCAATCCAAAAACAAAGAACCACAACAAATGGCATGCACACGACATAGTAACTACTCAATGCCGAGCGCACGATGAAATAATGATAAAGCAATACCCCATAAATACTGACAACACCTGGAAAAATCCATGTCAAGGCACGCTCGCGCAGCATCACCATGGTTGATGTCACCATAACGGTGATGATATACGTCAGTGGAATGAGTAAGCCCATGGTAAAGGCAAAAAAGTTCTTATCCTTTAACCCATCATAAATCGGCAATGCCCCCCACCCATTTAAAAACAATTGAATGTGTTCGGTATAATTATTCCAATAAAGAGGCTTGAGTATGGCGGGGCCAACACATATGTACAATGTGGTCATAAACACAATGCCAATGGTGATGGCACCCAGTACTAAATCGAGTATTAAACGGTAACGTTGTTGCCATGTGGTTGATCTGTAAATACCAACGAAGAATTGATAGCCCAATACCGTCAAACTAATATAAGTCCCCGTGTCTAACATATAGGCCATGGCCACACCAGCAATCACACGCATGAGCCATTTATACTTCTCCTGGGCGTGATGAATATCTTTCCAAATGAGAAACAAAATCAAAATATCAAAATAAAATCGCACCGGTAATACAACCGCCAACATCCAAATCAATGGGGCCACACCCCAGTGAAATAAATTCCATTTGATAAATAGCACTAAACCAAAAATGGCGATGAATACATCTTTAAAGCAATAGCGCAATAGCGCATAAAAGGCGATTAAATAGATAATGGTTAAGGCCATTAATATTTTAATCACCATCGCATAACTTAATCCGCCACATAATGCGCTCAATTTGGCAATAATCACCGGTAACACGACGCTGTACTGGCTAATCATATCCACGTTTAAAGTTAAGCCTGATAAATACCCAAAGGTGCTTGCCATAAACGCACCATCAAAATGATAGAAATTATCGACGACAAATGCCCGCGCCAAGACACGGTTTAAATCGGGGGTAAGTAAACAGAGGAAGATGCCTATGACAACACCACAATCAATCACTACTTGGTATTGATTGATCCATAACGGGAAATTTTCTTTATGCTTCCAACACCACTCTTTAAATTCATGTACTTCTTTTAAAAAAATCAATGCCATCACAGTCAATGCCAACGCAGCCAAGAATAATAATCGATAAATGGCATCATGGCCTGTGCAAAACTTAAATACAAAGAAACCCTGCACACCAAGCCCTAACATCAAAACAATGATCCCTGTTTTAAACCACGGTGCAATCTGTTGAATGTGATAGCGCCGCATGATGTGATGCATGGCAAAGGCTGCGAGCAATGTTGTGCCGACAAAGACGTGATAAAATAAAATCTCCCGCTCTGGCCTAATATCATTAAAATTAAAAATATAGAGTTTTTGAATAAAGGCAGGCATTGTAATGAGAAATAACGAGGACAGCACGGCGACGATAATCATCGCCTGAACGCCCATGCCAATACTGAATGGCAATGCCCATAGGACCATTTTCTTTTGCGAAGTAATATTATCCATTATTGACCACGGGGTATCGATCCCACTCTTTCCACGGGGATACAAAAAATATTGGGGGCTTGGACATCTTCATCAAATATCTTGGTTTGTTGAGCTAAATCAAAGGTGACGAAAATATCTTTCTTAAAAAAGTACGCAAAGAATTCATAATTTAATGGTTTAAAAAGATTCTTCTCTTCCTGAAATAATTTTGGATTAAACTCAATCATCACAACCGGACGATATTGCTCAATGGTCTTCATCATCCCTTTTAAGACGGCTAAATCATGGCCTTCGGTATCTATTTTAATAATATCTGGCTTTAAGCCCAATTCATCGACGGGAACAATATCAACAATATTTTCCTGATAGGCAATGGATGATGCGGCATGCTTAAATTGATTGGCCATGGATGTTTTGACAAACTCAAGGCTGGTGGATGCTGCTGTATAAATCGGCACGCCATGAAAAAATGGAACATATAACTTTAACTTCTCATGCGTGGCCCCTGCCCCCAGGATATGATAATTAAACCCTTTTAATTTTCGTAATAAGCGCCGTAATGAGGCTTCATGGGATCGATTGGGTTCAAGTGAGATGATGCGATAATCACTATGAATGTGATGAAATCCTATAGCAGATATCCCATCATTGGCCCCAATATCCAAAAATAATCCATCACCGGGTTTCACCATGTGGGTAAATCCATAATAACTTTTATCATGAGGCAACAGAAAAGGAATGTATTGAAACAAACGCCGGCCAACAAACCCTGTGTACGCATTAAAGCGCAACAGCTTTGGCACAACCGAATGCAAGCGCCATCGACGGATAACAATGCGTCGAAAACGTCTAAATTGAACCCTTAAGCGGGACAGATGTATCATAAATAATAGGATCTCACTAAAACCATCAAGGATAGCGCCATTATACGCATCCCCAACCTCTTAATCAAACGCTCAATGCACATTTTGTCATTGAATATAAAATATATATAACATCTAGATATAGAACGACTTTGATCTTTAAAGAAATAATCAGTTAGACGTAACTCATCTTTGTGTAGGGGAGGACCTTGTGTCCTCCCGTGTGTCACACAAAATACCGGGAGGACACAAGGTCCTCCCCTACAAAAACATATGTCCTGCGTCTTACGGCCCCTTTAACTCCACACATTCCTTCATATAAGACTTATACGTCTCATCCCCCGGAAAAACCCGCCGCACATAATCTCTATACACCAACCCATCACGGCAATTTGTAAAATACCCATTGTAGAATAATCCCAATAAATACCGCTCCCGCTTATAATGCACCGCTGGCCAATCAACACATGTCATGGCAATGCACGCCATGAAAAGATACACCACGACATAGCGCGATAAACTCCATTGGATAAATTGCTTTATCACAAGCGCCTCCCATACATGATGATCACGATCACCAGCATCACGGCCAAGGTAAGAGTTGTTACCAGATAAATCCACTGGCCACCTGGAGGGTGATAACTCCACATCACCACATGCTCACCGTCGGGAACCCATATACCTTTAAATGCCTGATTAGCTTGTTCTAAATTAGCATCTTTACCGTCGATGGTGGCATGCCAATAGCGTGTGTAACTGTCATTATAAACAACATAGGTTGGTGTTTTAAAATGTGTTGTCACGGTTAATTGATTGGTGGTGAATGACTTAATATCAATGCCCTGACCAGGTCCTTTAATAATTGTGCCTTGGCCTATAATTGGTTCTTGGTAAGTAATAAATTTATACCGCGCATACTGACTTAAGGCATCATCCCCTTTGGCTTGAGATAACATAAATGTGTTTTTTACTACCGACTGTGGATACCCAACTGTCGCTGGGGCATCGGTCATACTCATCGCATAAAAGAAATCTTGATAAGGGACGAATTGATAAATACGTGCATCACTGGTTACAGGTTGATCAGGACGTATCCATGAAAAAACAGGCTGTGTATGCTGATGCGGCAAAGGATAGGCAAATTCTTTCGCATTAATGGCATAGTGAGCCATGACATTAATTGGCTGAAGTATAATTACAATAACCCACACCCATAAATGTCGTCGGACAATAGCGTGCAGGGGTGTATAAAGCGCAATGAGTCCAACACCAAATACACCAAGCGTCACCCATTGCAGCACAGACACACCATTAAACCGTATTAAGACCAATGCTCCCAGTCCAAGTGCGGCGATAATGCTCATGATAATCCCTTTACGTGCTGTCATCGTCGCTGTGTGAGGCTTTAACCAATCATCAAGCATCACAATCACGGCCAATAAAATTGACGTGAAGGTGAATATATTTAAGAAAAAAAGATTTCTAAAATATTTAATGAAAAACACATGCTCATAAAGCCATGGGTGTAACGGTGTTTGACTTCCTTGCGCAATAAGCCACATCACAAATGCACTCAGTAATAACCATAAAGCCCGTCGATTGACAGTCCTTATCCACGATACGAAGAGCAACACATAACAGGCAAAGGGTAAAAAGAAAATGGAATCAGAGCCATAGGTTAATTTATCCAAATGGCTGATTAAGTACCCAATATCCAAACGCTCGCCACCTGTTCCGCTACGGGATGTTTCTTCATAAAGCATGCCGCCTTGTTCTTTTAAGGTGCGCTCCACACAAGTCTCGCGATCAACATACTGGCAATGTCGCCCAGGCGATACCACATCCCCACTTTGATCAATCATTTTATAGACAATTAATGGGGCAGCGGCAATGAGTATCGCGACGATACTGAAAATAACTACGCGCTTATGAATCACAATCCAATACCAGATGCGGGTGATGGACTGCAATGATCCTTTCGGATAAACGCAAGCCAAGATAAGGACACTCACGACCATCCAAGTTAATGCGTAAAAAGGTAAATAAGAACTTAAGATCATCATGACAGCTAAGACGCATCCAAAGGCATGGGGCACTTGTGGATCTCGGATGAAACGGGTGGCAAAATACATTAACCAAATGCAGGGCGTGATAATTTCAAATAATGTCAGCTGCGTAAATAAACTCACTCCAAATCCTGAAAAAATAAATGCCACGAATCCCAGATAAGCCACCCGTTTATCTGTCACCCATTCTCGGCAGACTAAATAAAATCCCCAGGCGCTGATAAAGAAATAACTAACAATATAGATATTAAAGGCAATTTGATAATTAAAACCGAGGAGTTTGAGTAAAGGGACTAATTGGGTGACGGGATTAAAGAGATTACAAATGGCAATGGCATAAAAAGGACGGCCGATATTGACAAATGGCTCCCACAACGGCACCGTGCCATTTAAGAGATTATTAAAATAGTATTTCGTGACCCCATAAATGGTATGCGTATCCATGTTAACGGGAATAGTCCCGAGGATAAAATCCCGCATAAGCCATATCCAGAGTAGAAGTGGCCAAATGAATTTGACAGCCTTAAGCATAACGGTCATTATAGCTTTAAAAAATTGCATTAAATACTTTTTTTCTTCGCTTATTCACGCTAAGGTACGTTAATGATTCATGTCTTACTATTAGAAAATCATGGAGTTATATGCGTCAAAAAATATTATTAGCCCTTCTCATTGTTCTTGTCATCATTTTAAATTGGTCTTCCTTGAATTTTCAGGATTCACTCTCAACCGGAGATCATGGCCGTGATTTATATGCGTCGGTGGCTGTGTACCGTGGTGAATTGCCGTTTAAGGATTTCTGGTGGGTATATGGGCCTTTGATGCCCTATTATTATGGACTTTTCGATTTGGCCTTGGGTGTATCGATTAAAAGTATTTTAATCGGTAAATTATTCTTAAAAATTGCCTGTGCCCTGCTGTTTTATTTTGGCGGAAGTGTGATCATGAGCCCTTTATGGGCATTTATGGCCGCCTTGTGGTTTGCGGGCATCCAGGCGGATTTCTTTTTTACCTATAATCATATAGGTGGAATTGTCACAACACTTGGAGCATTATGGATGGGCTTGGCTTTCTTAAAGAAGCCTGACTTAAAATACGCCTGGGTGGCTTTGGCCTTTATTGCCGTGGGTGGTTTGATCAAAATTAATTTTGCCATGTCTGCGGGTGCTGCAATTGGTTTGGCCTTTATTTTGCAATGGATCACTCAACCAAGTTATCGCGCCCAGGCCTTTGATACCCGACATCGCATTTATTATGCCAGTGCTGTATTGGGGTTGCCTTTCGCATGGCTTGTGATTTATTTATTCTTCTTACAAGGCTTGAGTATTACGGAAATCCGTCAATGCTTGCCCTATATGGGCGGGGATCAACCTTATAATTATTCGCCCTCTTTTACAATTCCTTACTATTTCATGCAGCATTGGTTAACGTTGGTGAATCAATGGAAGAACTTCTCTCAATTAATCACCGTACTTCAACAGAATAATAGCGTCTTAAGCAATCCTGGCTTTCTCTTATTCTTTGGCCCTGGTTTATTAACTTTATGCTTACATCCGCTGTGGCATCTCTCTACGATTTATGCGTGGATCCGTCAGAGTGTTGTTGAAGTTGACGGAGAGAATAAACGTTTATTTTGGGTGTGTACGATTTTCTTATTAGGATTCTTTGTCTTGAATTTCCACGAATTTGTCGTCAGTGGTGTCTGGTATCGTTCGTATTGGACGCAGCCGATGATTGTGATGTTTCATTTTTTCATGATCAGTACGGCTGTTAAATATGCACCGCGTTTTCTAGGGTGGATCATCGTCGTCATCTTAAGTGCCTTATTATCTATAAGTTTTATCGCCCAATCTCAAACTACTGCCCAACGCCAAACACCGACGCAATTATTATCGGATAAACGGGGAGGGATTTATGTCGGTAATGAACCTGCCTGGGTTGATACCGTCACCAAAACCAGTCAATTCCTTCAAGCAACACTAAAACCTGGCGAACAGTTTTTTGCCATGCCCTATGATGTCATGTATTATTACCTCACCAACACAAAGACACCGACGCGGCAATTAATATTTTTTGATCATATTAAAATCACAACCGAGCAGGAGAAGTCGATTATTGGTGAGCTTGAGAAAAACCATACTGCGTATGTGTTGATTTCCAATCGTATTTCTTCGACTGAAACAGGCTTAGGTATATTTGGTAAAACCTATTGCCCCCTACTCTACCAATACGTCATGAGCAATTTCGCCCCTGTGTTTAAATACGGTGGGAACTGGCAGGCTGAGCCTGGGTGGGCGAATAATCATGGGGTGATTGTGTTTAAGCGGAAGTAATCCGTTAAGACTTTCCTTAAAACTAAAACAAAAAAACC
>CAYZPQ010000078.1:0-7201 GCA_964480185.1 uncultured Planctomycetales bacterium
CACCAATCGCCGCAGCTTTAGGTTCTTCAATTAAAATAACATTACGGGCACCGGCGTGTTCGGCAGAATCAATAACGGCACGTTTTTCAACTTCGGTAATCCCGGAGGGAATAGCAATAACAATATTTGGACGGAAGAAAAATTTGCTGGGCTGTACTTTTTGAATAAAGTACTTAAGCATGGCCTCAGTGATTTGAAAATCAGAAATAACACCATCTTTCATGGGACGGATGGCAACAATGCTACCCGGTGTACGACCAAGCATTTTCTTGGCTTCTTCACCGACAGCGACGACGCGATTGGTATCTTTTTCAATGGCTACAACGGAAGGTTCACACAATACAACACCTTCACCCTTAACATAGACTAAGGTTGTTGCTGTTCCAAGATCGATACCCATGTCCTTGGAAAATAACCCAACTAGTTGATCTGAAAGATCTTTGAACAATTTCTGGATGGCTCTAATCATAAGGCAACATCTTAACGGAAAGGTTTTTGGATGTCAATTATTAATAATCTTGAGGCCGAGCTTTTTCATATCGTTGACGAAAGCGGGGTAAGATTTATGCGTGCAGGTTAAATCATTGATGCGGCAGCCTATTTTGGCGCCTAAAACGGTAAAAGCCATGGCCAGGCGATGATCGCGGTGACTATTGAGCAATTCCCCTACTCTATATTCGGCTTGAGGCATAATGGTCATGGAGTCATCGGTGATTTTAAATTTGGCCCCGACTTTTTTTAATTCATTGCTCAAATCGCCAATACGGTCAGACTCTTTGACTCGGGCATGAGCAATACCTGTTAAGGTGGTTGGGCCTTTGGCGAACATCGCTAATACCGTCATAATCGGGACTAAATCGGGGCAATCTTTGAGACTAAATTTACCGCCTTTTAATTGAAAAGGTCCCTGAATAACAATAGATTCTTTGCCCTTAGTGAACTTAACGCCTAATTGTTTTAACAAAGGTAAAATATGACCATCAGCCTGAACGAATTTATCATTGTAATACCCATCTAAGATCACTTTCGATGGGAGTAACGCAGCACACGCTAATGAAAACGCAGCCAAGCCATAATCCGACGGAACAGTAAAATTGGCTAACCCTTTAAATGACTGATTCCCCTTCACCTGATAAGTACGGTCATTGATTTTTTTAATCTTAATGCCGGCTTCCGCTAAAATTTGCAGCGTCATGACAATATAATCTTCCGACACTAATTTGCCATTGACTTTAATAGTTGTATCATGGTCTAAGCGTGGCAAAGCAATTAATAAAGCTGAAATAAATTGTGAACTCACTGAGCCATCGATGTCGATGACGGGAGTTGATATCACTCCTCCTCGGTAGGCAATCGGCACAGACTCATTTAACAATGTACCGCTAATATCCATCCCCGCCGCACGCAAACTTTCACATAAATGTTTATTCGGTCGGCCGATTAAGGTGCCATGACCAATGACGCGAGACTTTTGACCAACACAGGATAATAAGGGTAATAAAAATCGCAAGCTCGTGCCTGACTCCCCCACATCAAATGTGGTGGCAATGGCATTAAGTGATGACGCATCGACGTGATGACCTGTGGCTGTTGATTTAACAGTAGCACCTAAATCTTTGGCTAAACGCATGGCCACCATGGCATCGTCGCAATCGGATGGGTATTTGATCGTCGACTTTCCCCCACACGCGGCCACAAAAAAGGCGCGGATTGAATATGATTTCGATGCTGGCAAGCGAATGCGGCCTTGAATGGAGGCGACTGGATGTATGGACGGATTCATGAGAAATTTACCACTTATTGCGGTTTAAGCATGACAATATCATTTTTACGTACACGCCGGCTGGAAAATGGCGGGATAATATCCGCAGCGGAAAGCTGGTCTTGCACACGGGTGGCTTTCACATCGCCTAAATATTCTTCCCCTCGATAGACCGAGAGAATATCACCGGACTTGACCCCTTGTTTAAATCCTAAATTACAAATAATAAATTCGGAATCTTTATCAATACTCACCACACGGCCTTTGACCGTGCTTTGATCAGGATTGACAATGATTTTATCTAACTCAACTTTATCGACGGGTGCCACTTCTGAACTTGGTGGTGGTGCTACAACTTGCGCTTGCTGGGTTTTATACGTTTCCACTTGAGCCGCTAATGTTTTGTTCTTTTCTTTTTCTTCATTGATCATGCGTTCTAAATCAGCAACTTTTTTGACATGCTCTTCCATTTCAGCTTTAGCTTTTTCTTTGATCTTTGTTGCGGCATCAAGCTGTGTTTTATAATTTTCATTTTCTTTCTTTAATTCATCACGCAAGCCATCATTAAGCTCCATTTCATCAAGGAGATTATTGATTTTCTCGTCAGCTTCTTTATTTTTATCTTGAAGCAAGGCGACTTGCTTTTTTGTTTGGGCTAAATCATTTTGTAATTTAGATTCAAGCTCTTTCGCCGCTTGAATGTCATTTTGCAAGGCTTTACGGGTATTACGTTCTTGATGGTACAAAAAGAACCCAATACTCGTCGACGAAACTAAAATGACGATGATGAGGACTGCGAAGACTGTAAGTGTTTTACCGGGATTAATCATAATAAACCATTATAAGGAAAACTTTTTGATCGTAAAGACCCATTATTTTAAATTTTATCTTAGGAGAATCTTTCGTCTGCGAAAATCTCAGGTGCTGGGCACGAAAACTCTATCTGCTCTTTCATCGTTGGATGCTCAAAGCCAATGGCCATGGCGTGTAAGGCTAAGCGTGGGAAATTGGATGTTAACCCATACTTCTCATCCCCTAATAAAGGATGGCCTAAATGTTTCATATGCACGCGCAATTGATGTGTGCGACCTGTTTGGGGATATAAAGCCACTAATGTTGTTTTCTTAAAGCGTTGAAGCACTTGATACAATGTTACTGCTTCTTTGCCCTCACCTGGTTTAGCCACCTGGCGTTGATCATGGTATTTGCGATGACGCTCAAGAGGCACATCAATCATGCCTTGATCAAACTGCACAATACCTTCCACACGGGCGATGTATTTTTTATAAATGGTGTGTTTTTCAAATTGCCGACCCAAGCGAGCATGCGCGGTATTATTTTTAGCCACTAAGAGCAAACCCGACGTATCGCGATCTAAACGGTGTACAATACCAGGGCGATCATCCCCATTTTTGTCTGAGAGATTTTCACCAAAATGAAATAATAATCCATTGACGAGTGTGCCTGTTTTATCCCCGCTCGCCGGATGTACCGTCAATCCTTCAGGTTTATTGACAATGACAATGTCATCATCTTCATAAAAAATATCTAACTTTAATTGTTCAGCTACTAAATCTGTTTTAGGCAAGGTGCTTTCATCAAGGATGGCTTTAACTTCATCATTGATCACTAACCGTGTATTGCGTTTAGCAGCCTGACCATTAACGGTGACCAAACCTTGATCAATCATCTTTTGAATAAAACTGCGTGAAGGCAAATCAGGGATTTGGGCTGTTAAGAATACATCTAGCCTTTGGTCCTTGCTTTGTGCATCGACGGTAAATTGATACGTATTAACGGCCACGGGATGCGCCCCTTGATTGCATGATAAATAATCCAAGGGCAATGATAAAGATGCCCAATGAAATCCATTGAAATAAACTTAAAGGCCCAATCACGGACATTTGATCGGCGCGGTAAAACTCAACCGTAAAGCGTTCAATTGAGGATAATCCTAAGTACGCCACAAAAATCATGCCTGGTTTAAATCCCTTATTAGATAAATACTTTAAAACAAAAAAGATGAGCAATAAACTGCCTGCTTCATAAAGCTGTGTCGGATGCAAACGTGCGCCGTGCGACGGAAAGTAAATCCCCCATGCTACGGGCTTCCCATAACAACACCCATTGGCAAAACATCCTAAACGGCCAATGGCTTGACCTAAAGCAATATACGGTGCGGCTAAATCGAATATGAGCGGCATAGAAATTGATTTCGCGCGCGCAAAAATAAAACCTGTTGCCACCGCGCCAATAAAACCACCCTGCCAGGCCAAACCCCCTTGATTTAAAAATAAAATTTCAAGAAGATGCTCGTGATAATAATCCCACCCTAAATACACATAAAACAACCGTGCCCCAAGAATACCGCCGAGCACAACATAAAACATCAAATCCTGTGTGACTTGAGGATTAAGGCCTTTGGCTTTGGCATCACGGGCTAATAAAAGACCACAGACAATAACAGCAATCGCTAAGGATAAACCGTAACTATAAAGAGTAATTGGTCCGATTGAAAAAATAATTGGCCACATGCGGGCTCCTTACTGACGTGCTGTAGGAATTTTATTGGCTATTTTTCTTTGCTGAAGGAATGCATCGAAACAAAATAATGGCGGCCCCAACTGTAATGGCAGAATCAGCAATATTAAATACAGGCCAAATACGGAAATCAATAAAATCAATCACATAACCGAACACAATACGGTCATACAGATTGCCAATGGCCCCGCCTAAGATTAATGAAAACGCTAAAATATAGGTGCGGCTTAAAACTTCGGTATGGCGGTAATAATAAATATTGTAGACAAGCAAACCCGTTAAAATCAGCGGGATTAAAATAAAGATAAAGCCGGCATCTTTAAATAAACCAAAAGCAATGCCGGTATTATGGACTAAGGAAAAATGAAGCACATTTTTAATCACAACGAGCGATTCATTTAAGGCCATGATGGAGGTAAAAAATATCTTTGTCACACGGTCGACAATAAACACACCCACGCATCCAGACAGGAAAATTGCTACGTCGATGATGGAGCGCTTAGAAGACGTTGTTAAGGCCACAGTGTATCCTTACCGCTCTTTAGATTCGAGGATTTCCTGGCACTTCAGGCAGGTTTTTGTATAAGGCAATGCTTTTAAACGTGTGGCTGGAATAGGCTTCTTGCACGCGGTACATTGTCCGAAACTACCATCATTGATGCGCTGCAAGGCTTCATCAATTTCATAGAGCAATTCGCGATCATTAGACGCTAAACTTAAAGTGAATTCACGGTCATACATGTCGGTTGCTACATCTGCCATATGCAAGGCATGGCCAGAGACATCGCCACCACGATCATTATTACTACCCTTATTATCGTCGGATAAATGTTGAATATCACCCAAGATCTTATCTTTATTTTTCAATAAAAGTTTCTTGAAGGGTTCAAATTTAGGATTGATTTTTTTCTTTTTGATAACCATTTCTTCTCCTAAAAAATTAAATTGATTCAACGACAGTGGCACAAAATACACATAATTCTGGGTGTGCACTGACATTTCCTACATCAGTGGTGTACTTCCAACACCGGCAGCATTTTTGACCATCTGCCTTGTGAACCTCAATGGTTGTTGCGCCAAAATACTCGCTTACCCCTTGGGCCACGGATGCAACTTTCATAAGATCAACGTGCGATACAATAAATACCGATGGTAATATCGATTCAAATGTCTTTAAATACGTATAATCACGCTCACTAGAGGTTTGAATGATCACTTTGGCTTCTAACGCACTACCAATAAGCCCTTCTTTGCGCTTGTCATCAAGCGCTTTAAGAACATGATCACGAAACGCTAATAAATCATTAAAACGCTCATCTAAACCGGGATTCTTCCACGCGGATGGTATTTCTGGCCATGAGGCTAAATGAATACTGCCAATCGCCTTGTCTGTGGAGGTCTTTGGACTTAATTCAAAGATTTCTTCCGACGTAAAGGCCATCACTGGTGCAATAAAACGGTTTAAATGTGTAAGCGTATGGTAAAGAACAGTTTGCGCGGATAAACGTTCCGGACTTAAAGCGGCGCAAGTATACAGCCGGTCTTTTAGGATGTCAAGATAAATGCTCGATAAGGTTTCATTGCAAAAGGCGTATAATATCTTATACACTTTGACAAAATCGTATTCCTCATAGGCGACATCCACCTCATAATTGACCTTGGCTAATTGCTGTAAAGCCCATTGATCCACTTCTTGAAGTTTGTCATAGGGTAAGCAATGTTGATCTGGGTTAAACCCATGCAAATTCCCTAATAAATAGCGCACGGTATTACGAATTTTGCGATACGCATCAATGAGACGTGCGACAATTTCTTTAGAAATACGCACATCATCGTGATATGAACTGGCCGCCACCCATAAACGGATAATTTCTGCCCCATTTTGATCAATCATTTCCTGAGGCTTAACCACATTGCCTAAGGACTTTGACATTTTACGCCCTGCTCCATCCACCACAAACCCATGGGTTAAGACTTGACGATAGGGTGCTTTGCCATCGATCGCGACAGAAGGAATTAATGAGGATTGAAACCATCCCCGGTGCTGATCAGAACCTTCTAAATATAAATCGGCTGGTAGTGGTTTATTGATTAACGTGCGAAATACAGCTTGATGGCTAACGCCAGAATCAAACCATACGTCTAAAATGTCATGCGACTTTGAGAAATCATTACCACCACAATCAGGGCATTTAAAGCCTGGTGGGATTAAATCTTTCATCTCACGCTCAAACCAAATATCTGTGCCCGATTCTTTCACTAAATTGGCCACATGCTCGATGATTTCAACAAACAATTTTTGCTCACCTTTACATCCCGCACAATTCACCGCTGGAATTGGCACGCCCCATGAACGTTGACGGGACAAACACCAATCTGGACGTGTATTCACCATTCCCAAAATACGTTCACGACCAGCTGCTGGAATCCATTGCACATCATCTTCGATAGACGCACGTAATTTGCTACGCAAATTGGCATGATCAATGCTTAAAAACCATTGTTCAGTGGCACGGAAAATAATTGGATTCTTGCAACGCCAGCAATGTGGATACGAGTGAGTAATCTTTTCAGAAACAAATAATGCACCGCGTTCTTCTAAATTAGCGATAATCACATCATTGGCTTTTAAGACATGTTGACCAGCAAATGGTGCACCTTCTTCGGTAAATACCCCTCGGGAATTGACAGGCATTAAAACAGGTAGATCATTGGCTAAACCAGTTTGATAATCGTCTTGGCCATGGCCAGGAGCGGTATGAACTAAACCTGTCCCATCTTCTTTGGTTACATAATCGGCATTGACGACTGGGCATTGAGCGAGTTTACTAAAGGGATGTTCGTAAATAACTTTAGTTAATTGCTTACCCTTCACTTCCCCGATTACATTATAAAGAC
>CAYZPQ010000078.1:7211-9691 GCA_964480185.1 uncultured Planctomycetales bacterium
GCTAATACTTTCTGGCTCAATGACTTTTCAATAATCAAGACTTCTTGGCCATTGTCGACTAAAACATAATCAAAATTGGCATGTGCCGCAACCGCGACGTTTGCTAATAATGTCCACGGCGTTGTGGTCCATACTAATAAATGGATATTCTTTTCCCCGACCTCAAAACCAAGTACGTCGGGGTTTTTAATCGTAAAACGCACATAGACCGTCGGAGATTCTTTATTTTCATGCTCGACTTCAGCTTCCGCTAAAGCAGTCTCGCAGCTATAACACCAGTTCACTGGTTTTAAGCGGCGATAGACATAACCCTTTTGAGTTAAGGCAGCTAATGACTTTAATATCCAATATTCATAGGACGGGGCCAAGGTCAAATACGGATTGTCCCATTCACCAAAAATAGCAAGGCGTTCAAATTCCGCACGCTGTATGCCCACAAATTTCATGGCATAATCATGTGCTTTTTTACGAAATGGCAGTATTTGTATTTCGGACTTATTGGTTTTTAAATCTTTAAGCAATTGATGCTCGATGGGCAAACCATGGCAATCCCAGCCTGGCACATACATGGCATCAAAACCCTTCATCGTCTTGTATTTGACGATCATGTCTTTGAGGATTTTATTTAAGGCATGGCCGATGTGAATATGCCCATTGGCATACGGTGGCCCGTCGTGCAAAATGAAAGGTGTCTTACCCTTGGCATTGGCGCGAATGCGTTGATAAATTTTATCTGATTCCCATTTGGCGAGCATGACTGGTTCTTTTTGAACTAAACCAGCCTTCATCGAAAAATCAGTTTGGGGTAAATTTAATGTCTTTTGATAATCCATTGTCTTCTACTTCTCTATACTTACTTAATATATTTACCAATAATGGGGCTAAGATCTTTTTTGATCTTTGCTGGGATCTTGGTCCGGTCTGTAATGATAGCAAACTTTAAGGCTTCTGAGGCGGAAAAATGTTTTACTTTCGAAACCTGTGGAATCGCCATCCGTAAAATTTTTTTGGCATTATCCACGTTTTTATGCAAATATTCAATGATCATTTCAACAGTGACTGAATCATGCGATGGGTGCCAACAATCGTAATCGGTCACAGCAGCTAATGTGGCATACGAAATTTCAGCCTCACGCGCGAGTTTTGCTTCTGTTAAATTGGTCATCCCAATAATATCCATTCCCCAGCTGCGATATAAATTCGATTCGGCCTTAGTTGAAAATTGCGGACCTTCCATATTCACATAGGTACCACCACGATGGGCTTTTACTTTTAATTTCTTAGCACAGCTATCAATGATATCAGCAATTTCTTTTGAAATGGGATCAGCAAATGCCACGTGCGCCACAATGCCATTAGTAAAGAATGTGTCTAAACGGCCTTTACGTGTGCGGTCCAAGAATTGATCAGGAATAACAAAATCCATGGGCTTGTATTCTTCTTTCAATGACCCGCAGGCAGAGACAGATAAAATCGCTTCAACCCCAAGTTTCTTCATCCCATAAATATTAGCGCGATAATTAATTTCCGACGGAGAAATAAGATGCCCGCGGCCATGGCGTGGCAAAAAGACAACTTTGGTCCCTTCAATGTCACCGGTAATATAATTGTCTGATGGATTACCAAAAGGAGTTTTGACAGCAACTTCCTTAACCTTGCCAATCCCTTCCATCTGATACAACCCACTCCCACCAATGACGCCGACGATTGCCATATTTCTCCTCGATAAATTATCTTTAGGGTTGATGAAGAATCTTTTTAATGATTGCAGGCTTTTCTACTTCAAGCACTTTTTTGATCTTCCATATCCTTGGACCTTTATAATAAGGTGCATTTAATTGAATCAATACTTTCTTAGTAATTAAGGGGACAACATAAATAGCAAAAGGAGTAACTTTATCACCCTCTCCGATCGTTTGATAGCCATCATCATCTAAGCGTAATCGGATAAAATCATGATATTGTTTTAATTCATATGCCTTATACCCTTTTATATTTTTAAGTTCTCCACCAAAAACCGCAATTACACTAAATGCATGAAAATTAACCTCAGGTACGGATATACCAGGAGCATGTTGTTTCCATAGTTGATCTAATTGATCTTTTGAATCGATTAAAAAATAATTTTCTTCCTTAATTCCTGAATGAGCCCCTGTCCACTCTTGCTTAATAGGGATAATTTGACCTATCTCGTCGGGCTCAATAGCTAGTCCTGATTGTTCAAGCAAGAGCTTGTTATCTTGTTGGACTTTAAGCAAATACTCTTTCTCAGCTTGATCCCCATAAACGGGAATGCTCAACAACCACAAACATGCCATTAAACAAATCTTTGTAAACATACTTCATGCTCTATTTTGATAATTCTTTAGCTCTTTGTCGTGCAGCTACTAAAGCCTTATGAAAAATAACATCAAACTTTGCTTTACCAAATACATCCAATGCCGCTGCTGTTGTCCCGCCTTTGGATGTAACTTTTTCAC
>CAYZPQ010000079.1:0-1880 GCA_964480185.1 uncultured Planctomycetales bacterium
ACTCCCTGCAGTGCAGCAGCTGCAGCCCTGGCGGCGACTCATAGTACACAAGGTCGCAGTGCAGGTCCAGCATCACAGGGGCATACGCAATATTAATAGGGTTAGGCATGATGCACGTTGGGGTGACGGTATTTAAGTCGTTCAATAAACATTATAACGGTAATTATACGATCACGAATCGTGCACCTTTTATGCTATATGGTAATGTTGCCCGTCGTATTGAACCTCATCATAAGGACAATCTTAAAGCAGCGATTGCCTTAATTCTTGGGGAAGGGGTTTGCCGATCAGTCGCTAATGATAAAGATTGCCGTTATTGGCAATTCATGACAGCAGATGGATTAGGTACGGATCGTTTAATCGCTTTAAATACGACGATCAGTGCACAACAGGATATTGATGCCCAACTCATCCGTGAAACAAAAGACATGGTTATAGAGCATCCTTTGCCTGTTGTATTTTTTGGCATAGTTGAAGGGTTGAAAATGTTTTTTTGGGAATCTACACAAATTGGTTTTGTGGTGTATCCGGCATGGTTAACACATATTTATGAGAATAACATATTCAAATCATGTATTAGATTGATTATTTCTGTAATTACAGGGATTGTTGTTATTGGTTTTACGGTGTGGAGCATCCGTTCAAAACAATCTGACAAATTATTACTAGTACTTATGGCGTGGGTGTTTATATTTTTGTTAACGTGGATCACAGTATTACCGCGGTATGTGTTTCCTATTGTACCGGTATATTTTCTAATGGCAGCTTGTTGGCTAAATCAGCTATCTGTTAAGGCAGGGAAGACATGATTTGGTATAACTGTTACTGGTTGCTTGTTACAGGAGTTTACATCTTATGGCGTTTAAACGTATAGCATCATTAAGATGTATTCCATTAGCACATTGGCCAACTGTATTACTCGTGATCGGGTATGGAGTTTTTTGGCTTGAATTGTTTGTTATCAAATTACCGTTTGGTCATAGTAGTTACTTGGCGTGGTTGTTGAGCGTTGTTGCGTTAGTTATGTGTGCTGTTTCTTCACGTTTTAAATTCAATCGACCTGTTTTCTCTGGCGCGTGGTTTTTAGGGAGCGCCGCTTTATTGTTAATGGGCGTGTATTTAGCTATTGTTATTTATGCCGCATCACGCCCAGTGCATTTGATCCAAGAATATGATGCGCTTAATTATCATCTTGCAATTCCTCGTCAGCATTTATTGGTGCATCACTTTGGCCATTTAACATGGTCCACGGCTGATTTATATTTACTCTCGCTTGATTATGCGTTGGCCCCCTTTAGTTTACCTGCCCCAATGCCCAATAAATGGGCGATGTTCGTATTTGCCGTGGGACTTATGGCAATGGTCTATCAATTGGTAAAAGAAACAGCACGTGATCAGGCCACAGTACGCGCACGGTGGGCCGTCATTGCTTTACTCGGATCACATGTGATTGCTATTCAGCTCGGCACTGCCATGCTTGATCTTGTCATAGCCTATTGTTTTTTTGCCTGTTGGCATAGTCTGTTAAAACGGCATTATGGACTGGCTGCGATTGAGGGTGTTTTTTTAGTAGCGTCTAAATCGTTCATGCCCTTGCAACTTGGTATCTTATTTATTATTGTCATAGGTATCACCTGGTTTTTGGTCAATCGCATGAAATGGCATAGGGAAGATCCATTGCCATGGAATGGAGATGATCGTCGACATTTTGGCATTGCTTTTATCATCGCCTTCATCATTATTGCGGGACCTGGCATTGTGAAATCAATGATTTATGCCGGCACACCCTTATTTCCTTTTGGTGTAGGTATGTTTAAGCCTTTCATAAGTAGTGGTGCCCAACATTGGGAGAGCTTAGTCAACAATGCTATTCAATGCCT
>CAYZPQ010000079.1:1890-7820 GCA_964480185.1 uncultured Planctomycetales bacterium
CTCGCAAAAGAAAAAATATTTGAGCCCAATAAATCCATCAATGAAATAGCCTACGAGCTTGGATTTAAATATCCCAATCACTTTTCAAGGATTTTCAAACAAAAGACGGGTATGGTCATGGTCGCAGTATCATGGATTTTCTTAAACACATGTGGTTAATTGCTGTTCCAGAACGAGGAGTTAACAATGCCTTTGATTATCCCGTTGGCCTCGTGTATTTACTCATGGTGGTCCCTTTTGGGGTGCTGATCATAAAGTCCCTTCAACAGCGTGTGGTCATAAGTATGATAGTGGTGATTAGTGTGTGGTGGGGCATGTGGTGGTGTGGCTCCCAGCAAACACGCTTTTTAATTATTCCATTAATTGCGATGATTATCGTTGTCATGGCAAAAATACCGCGGATTAATGTTGTCTTAAAGGCATTGTTGGTACTGGCACTGTTGATTGAAACAATATCATTAGTAGGCGCACACCGTGGAGATTGGGGAAAGTCTGATGAAGCCATTATTAGGCCTCAAGATTTAAATTGGATGAATATAGATGTCAACCAAGATTCTGTTATTGTATCTGAACCAGATATTGCATATGCGCCTGTGCCGGTAAAGGTCAAAAATCCAACATCAGTTTTTGTCATCGACTATTAAAGGATAGATGTGATGAATACATGTCAATTTGGATTATTTATAGTGTATGTCATTGCCTCAGGTATTGCGGGGATGGCTATAAGGGCATGGGTATATTCGCCTGAAGTGACAGCGAATCGTTATTTAAAAGCAGGGGAAAGTTTTTTAATTGGCGGTTGTTGGATCGCAGGGTTAATGGTGTTTGCTTCATTATGGGGAGGCTACAATGCCGTTGTACTCTGGTCAATTGTGGTTGGGCAATTGCTGTGGTGTTGTTCGAGAATAGTACGCCAACAGCTTCAAGAATTGATCCATGTGCCACACATTTCATTTCCTAATAGTATTGCGCTTGGGGCATGCGTTTTATTAATTTCTTTTTTTGTGTTTAGAAATTGTTTTTTTCTCGTCGATGTTGATTCTCATTCAACATATTTATATGCCCAACGGCTATGGCTTGAACGCGGTTCAAGTATTTTTGGGTCACCCGCCTTTGATATGCGCATTTTTGTTCCTCATTTAAATGCGGTTCCCTATGCATTAGGTTTAGCCCTTTTTCCCACAGAAACATTGTTTCCCCAATTAATTGTGGCATGGTGGACCGTTGTGGCTTGTATATTAGTTTTTGGTTATATGACGGAGATATTCAAGAATTATTTTTATGGATTATCAGCGGTTATGTTGGTTTTATTTAATGACCACATGTTTTTTTCAGGGGCAAATAACAGTTGCATTATTAATAGCGCGATCATTGCCTTATTAGTGGCCGCAGTTTATCATTTTGTTGAATCCCGTCGTGATGGCCAACAATGGCGTTTGATGATCGCCTTGATGTTTGCCGCACAATTATTGGCCAATAAATACCAACTTTTTTATACGGCTGTATTATTAACAGTCATCGGCGGCATGATTCAACCCAATCTGAAAGGGGCTGTTAAAACCATCAAACAGCATCCTCAGTTATTAGGTGGTTTACTGATATCAATTGTTTTGATGTCGTTGTGGTATGTGAAGAATTGGCTGGCTACAGGTGTGGCGACATTTCCAATTTTGGCAGGTCATTTTCAGGTTTTTAATTGGACAAATGAGATGTCAGATATTTTTAATAAGGTGTTTGCTGGTCCACTGCAGTTTAATCAAATATTCAAGTATCTTAATTATTTATTTATTTGGCCAGGAATTAATGCCGCCAAGTATGTATGCCTTTTGATTTCAATAATGCCGCTGATCATGATTGCCAATTATGCCTGGCGAAAGAATGAGAATGATGAGCATTTGTTGTCGCTTAATTTCTGGTTAGCAGCGAGTCTATTAATTTTAATAGGTGTATGTTTAGTGTCATTTGTTGACCCACGGCATTACCGTTATGGCATAGCCGTCATGGCCATGGGGACAATTATTGGTTTAGATTTTATATGGAGAAAAGTCTGTCGATTACCTCAAATCATGGTTACCGTTCTTATCCTCATCATGGCATCATTGGGGTGGCCTATTATGCTTGCACAAGGAGGAGATTTAAAAAGGCCTACGTTCGTCGACAATTGGCAAGTAGTGACAGATAAACTCCATGCCCAACAGGTGATGAAGCGGTATTTTCCCGATAATTTTATCCTGCGAGAGCAGTTGGCCCAAAACCCAGCTTCTCAAGAGAAGTTTAATGTGAGTGCATGGGACACCGGTGTTGGAGGGCTAACGCATTTATCGGCATTTTTAATGCCGCCTATTGCGCAAATTGGATTGTGGCACACCACTGTTATTCGATGGTCATCCTATGCGCGTTCGGAGGATATTATTAATGATTTGAGTAAAGCGCATATTCAATGGATTCTTCGCGTTCATGACAATACGTTGCAATTCGAGACATTAGCAGATTATGCCGCACGTGCGGTGTTATACGACCGTAACCCCAAAGAGTTATTTTATAATTATGGATTTCCAGCTGAACTAGCAAAGGTGAATGAATGAAAGAATTTAATTTATTAGGTGTACGCGTGTCTGCTGTTAATTTAGAAAAAGCTTATGCATATATGTTAGACATCATTCAACGATCTCAACGCACCTATGTATGTGTCGCTCCAGTTTCAACCATTGTTGATTGCCAGCGTTTAACGAAGTATAACCATATTATCAATGGGGCTGGCATGGTGACGCCCGACGGGATGCCTGTTGTGTGGTGTGGCCAATGGCAGGGTTATGATGTCAAACGCACATATGGTCCGGATGTCATGCTTAAGACAATTGATGAGGGCAGAGCGCATCACCTTAAACATTTTATTTATGGATCCACGCCAGAAGTATGTGATTTATTTATTCAAAAAATGAATGCACGTTTTCCTGGCGCTTTATTTGTAGGGGCCTATGCTCCAGAATATACTCCTGCCGCCAAAGCGCTCGACGTGACAATGATGAACATGATTAATAATGCAAAACCGGACATCGTTTGGGTGGCTTTGGGTTCTCCCAAGCAGGACATTTGGATGCATTTGAATAGACCTTTCTTGCATGCACCTATTATGATTGGTATTGGGGCCGCTATTGATTTTATATCTGGGGTAAAACCACAGGCACCGCGTTGGATGCGCGCCATTGGTTTTGAGTGGTTATTTCGCTTATGTTGTGAGCCTAAGCGTTTGTGGAAACGCTATTTGATTGGAAATTCGTTATTTATTTATTATTTACTCAAAGGTCTATGCCTTAACCAAAGCATTGCTAAACCGATACCGCATAAACATGATGGATAATGCAATGAGAAATGCTATAATAACTTTTTTTATTAATCAAACATTAATATAGTTTAATACCTAAGCAAATACCACTTTATATGCGTACCCGAAGACATTTTTTGATTGTCAAAATGACGTATTTGGTCATTGATGTGTGCGTCCTTCTTATTGCACTCTATTGTGCATTTTTATGGCGGCAAGGAACTCTGCCAGCTCCCCTTAACACACATCCTCTTGTTTTTGATGCGTCGAATCCTTTCCGTCTGACAATTATCATTTGGCTATCAACGATTTTGTTTATGAACCAGACATTTGGGCTATACCAAACAAAACGTGAGATGCTCGAGAGTCTTGAAATTACAGCTGTTCTTAAAGCTATTTTAATTTCAACATTTGTCATGATTGTCTTTGTTTATATTTTGAAATTGGATGGTTTGCCACGGGGTGTTACGGTTGTATCAGTAGTGCTGATGTTTATGGGATTATCCTTATGGCGTATTTTAAAGAAATGCTTTGTCGATTACCTCGTGCGCACGGGTTACAATAATTTTAATGTGTTAATTATAGGGGCAGGGCGTGTGGGGCAAAGTTTGTTTAATGAAATAAAGAAAAGGCCAGGGCTTGGTTTAAAAATCGTTGGATTTTTAGATGACCATAAACTTACCGCGCCTCATGTGGTGGGGAATATTCTTGATTTTGAACGCATTGCGCAGCAAGAGTTTATTAATAAGGTTTATATCACAATACATCATGACAGTGCCGTATTCATGAGAATTTTAGAGACTGCCAAAGATTTGGGTATTGGCGTCCATGTTGTTCCTCAAGGTTATGAGGTTTTAGGCCAGAATTTTACTAAATATAATCTTGGAATTGTCCCTGTTTTAGAGTATTCTGAAATCCGTTATCGTCATAATCAAAGAGGCAAAAGATTATTTGATTTTATATCGAGTTTAATGATATTGCTTTTCACATGGCCTATTTTTGGTGTGATTGCAGTACTCATTAAATTAGACAGCAAGGGCCCCATTTTCTATTTATCCAAGCGTTATGGCCGTGGGGGGAAGATCTTTCACATGTATAAGTTTCGTAGCATGATTGCCAATGCCGATGAGCATCTCAACGGTCTTCGTCAACATAATGAGGTGAGTGGTCCTATTTTCAAGATGAAATGTGACCCTCGTTTGACAAAAATTGGGAAATTCTTACGTAAATATAGCCTCGATGAATTGCCACAACTGTTGAATGTGATCAAAGGGGACATGAGTTTGGTTGGTCCGCGTCCTTTGCCTATTGAACAAGTAGAGAAGGAAGATTTGCGGCAATTAAGACGTTTAGACGTACGTCCTGGTATCACAGGATTATGGCAAATTCGAGGACGCAGTGATGTGTCTTTTGAAAGATTAGTCAGATGGGACATTTGGTACATCTCCAACTGGTCATTTAGTTTGGATCTTTATATTTTATTTTACACCATACCAGTTGTTTTTAAAGGTATGGGGGCGTATTAGACATTCTTTGTTAAGGAAAATAAATATGGCAGTAAAGAGAGCATTGATTACGGGTATTACAGGACAAGATGGGTCTTATTTGGCGGAATTATTATTATCAAAGGGATATGAAGTGTATGGTCTTATCCGTCGATCAAGTAATTTTAATACCCAACGTATTGATCATTTGTACCAAGACCCTCATGAAAAGGCGATTAAATTACGATTAGTATATGGTGATTTAACCGATGGGAGTTCTCTTAACAATCTTATTAAAACAATTCGTCCGACTGAAATATATAATTTGGGTGCCCAAAGTCATGTGAAAGTGTCTTTTGAAGTTCCTGATTACACCGGTGATGTCACAGGGATGGGGGCGACACGATTACTTGAAGCTATTCGAGATTCTGGCGTTAAGACTAAATATTACCAGGCATCTTCATCAGAAATGTATGGCAAGGTCCTGGAAACTCCTCAATCAGAGACAACCCCTTTTTATCCACGCAGCCCTTATGGAGCAGCGAAAGTTTACGCGTATTGGATGACAGTGAATTACCGAGAAGCGTATAACATGTTTGCCTGTAATGGGATTTTATTTAATCATGAATCTCCCCGACGTGGTGAAACATTTGTGACACGTAAAATCACCATGGCCTTGGCTAAAATTAAATATGGGATACAGGATAAATTGTATTTAGGAAATTTAGAAGCAAAACGTGATTGGGGTTTTGCCGGAGATTATGTAGAAGCCATGTGGCTCATGTTGCAACAAGCCAAACCTGATGATTATGTCATTGCCACGGGTGAAACCTATTCCGTAAAAGACTTTTTATGTGAAGCCTTTGAGTATGCCCAACTCGATTGGAAGAAATATGTGGTGATCGATAAGAAATATTTTCGGCCTACCGAAGTAGAGCTTTTATTGGGCGATGCCTCAAAAGCCCGTAAGCAATTAAAATGGAAACCTAAAGTGAAGTTTAAAGAGCTTGTGCGCATGATGGTTGATGCTGATTTAGATAATATTGCCAAAGTGGTTTATGGAATTAAGGGAAAGAAAAATTAATGAGTTTTTGGAAGAATAAAACTGTCATCGTCACAGG
>CAYZPQ010000079.1:7830-9518 GCA_964480185.1 uncultured Planctomycetales bacterium
GAGGCGCTGGGTTTTTAGGTAAAGCATTAGTATCCCAGTTGGAAGCAAAAAATCCTAAAGCCATTATTATCCCTCGTTCTAAGCAATGTGATTTACGTGAGAAGAGTGATATAAAGAAATTGCTAACGAAAGCAAAGCCTGACATTGTCTTGCATTTGGCCGCAGTTGTTGGTGGTATTGGGGCTAATCGTGATAATCCTGGAAAATATTTTTATGATAATTTGATGATGGGTGTTGAGTTAATTGAGCAGTCGCGCCTCATGGGAGTGCAAAAGCTCGTTGCTATTGGAACAATTTGCGCCTATCCAAAGTTTTGCCCAATCCCTTTTCATGAAAAAGACATTTGGTCAGGCTATCCTGAAGAAACAAATGCTCCTTATGGTTTAGCAAAGAAAATGTTGTTGGTGCAATCCCAAGCCTATCGCCAGCAATATGGATTTAATTCGATTTATTTGCTCCCTGTCAATTTGTATGGCCCTCATGATAATTTTGCATTGTCCAGTTCCCACGTTATTCCTGCCTTAATTCGAAAATGCGTAGAAGCGAAACAGAGGGGGGATAAGAGTATTAGCGTGTGGGGCACAGGGCGTGCTACGCGAGAATTTTTATATGTGGATGATGCGGCCCGTGGGATTCTTTTAGCTGCAGAAAAATATAATAAATCTGAGCCTGTCAATTTAGGGTCAGGGATGGAAATCTCAATTAAAGATTTAGTCCTCTTGATTGCTCGATTGACAGAATTTAAAGGGAAAATTGAATGGGACAAGTCCAAGCCGGATGGTCAGCCTCGACGATGTTTAGATGTATCTTTAGCTAAGAAGGAGTTTGGCTTTCAATCCAAAACGACTTTTGAATCAGGGCTTCAGCAAACAATTGAATGGTATTTAAACAATGCCCCATCTTGATAGATCTTTAACAAAGAGAATATGCGATCAAATTACACTGTTCTGTGCATGTTCTTTGGTATTCTTCTTGCCTATTTCAATTGCTTTAGTTGAAATACTTTCCAGCGTTTTAATTACCGTTTTTTTATTTCAGAAATTCTTAGATGTCAAATTGAAGATGGCAACATCAGGTAATGCGCAAGGGCCAGAATCATTTTGGAAGAAATTTCGCCAGGAGTTGATTTTGCCCAATCATCCATTAGGGTGGTCATTGCTGGTATTGATGGGGGTAATTTTTCTTTCTGTATTGTTTAGCCATGATCGGATTTCTAGTTTTATTTCGTATATTGGCAAGTTTTTACAGGGGATCGGATTGATGTTATGTTTCTATGAAGGATTGAGGAAAAAGGAAAATTTATCTTGGCTTATGTTCGCTTTTATTTTATCCGGAGTCATGGTGTGTTTAAGTGGCTTAAGCCAATTTTATTTTTCCTATGAATTCTTACGCGGAAAAAATGCCCTCACCGATGGGCGTGTGTCGTCGTCGCTTCGCCATCCAAATGATTTTGGTATTTATTTAGTTGTTGTCATTGGTTTAACAATGGCATCTTTTAATTTAATCCCTAAACTCTGGGCGCGGATCAATGGCAAAATTATTAAGGCTATTTTATCTGTTATTGTCCTGTTGGAATTGTCTTTGTTAATGATGACATTCTCACGAAGCGCGTGGATTGCATTAATTGTGATGCTAACGTTTATATCAATCATTAATTTCAAATCCATTAAATTTGCACTCCCCATTGT
>CAYZPQ010000080.1:0-9480 GCA_964480185.1 uncultured Planctomycetales bacterium
CGCACGTTGGGCATAAGGCATCATAAAAGAAATGCAATTTGGTAAATAAGGTCTTACAAATATAACAGGCCCGAGGATTGATTAATTCTTCGGTCTTAAATTCTTCGGTTGGGCTTGCATGGGTAATTTGTTTAGGCGCGCTAAAAACTTTAGTCTGACGTGCCGCACGAATTCCTGTCGATGCCCTAGCCCGTCGTTCATGACGCTCGATTTCATCTTTGACATAACGAATGCGTTCACGTTTGCGTTTGAGATATTCTTCTTTGGTCGGACGAGAAAGCTGTCCTGCAACTTTTAATAAAGCAATTTTCTGCTCTTGAGATAAATAGGCTAATTCCTGGCTATTATTGACTAAATAGTCCATGACTTCAATGCAACGCTGCACATCTGCGGCTGTATAGGTTTGTTGTACGAGAGGCTGTGTCGTCAATTGAATAAATCCTTATCTGTGCTACGATAAACCTATGTCCATCGAAGAATTCGAATCATTTGATTGTCCTTACTGCGGCGAACCCAATGACCTAGCTGTCGACCCAACGGGAGGCGCTCGTCAAACCATGATCGTTGACTGCACTGTCTGCTGCGCCCCCATCATTATCCACGTTAGAATTCAAGGTAGCTACATCACCATCGACGTTGAAAAAGAAAACGAGTAAATCTTAAAACGGGTTAGTCTGCAACCACGACAGGATTTTAGCACGGATTTCTTCTTTGACAGCGATGGTTTGTGCTAATTTTTCTTCAGGACTTCCTTGGAACTTAGAAGGATCTGTGAAGCCCCAGTGTAGTCGTTTCACCGCGCCCGGAAAAACGGGACAACGTTCAGCACTAGTTTCATCACATACTGTAATCACATAATCAAAATTTAACTGTTGTGCTGCTAAGTCACTGGCTTTCTGTGTGGCCTTACCCGAAATATCAATTCCTTCTAACTTTAATGCATCCACTACAATGGGATTGAGTTGGCCTGGTTCAATACCAGCACTTTGTACCGTACAATAATTGCTGGCATATTTACGCAATAATTCTTCAGCCATTTGACTACGGGCTGAATTATGAATACAGACAAATAAAACTTTCTTGCTCATTATTCCTCAGCGGTACAGGCAGGTAACTCAACATCTCTTGCTTCAAATTCTTTAATGGATTCACGGATAACAGCAAAAGGTCCTGGGTCCTCTGGGTAGGGAATCCAGGCTGAACCCACACCCCCATGCACTTCATTTACCGGATGTTTTTTCTCATTATATAATTCTTCGACTGTAAAATTCACATCCCCCGTCGGTAAAGACATTTGATACGAATGACCGACTTTGATGGTGTTACGCGGCTCAAGGTGAATACGTTTTAAGACAGGGTCATACCCTTTGACTAAGGCACTATAACGATACGCCACATATTCTGAATTGCTCTGAAAATATTCTTGGCCGGCGACTCCTGGATTACCGTGCAAAAAACCTTCGATAAAACCACGATTAGATGTGGCAAAAATATCGCGCATTAATTCAGCATTAAAGGGTTTACCGGCCATCATATCATCAATGGCCCGTCGGTAGGCGCGCGCGATCATTGCCACATAATATAAAGATTTCGAACGACCTTCGACCTTAAACGAACACACACCTGCTTGATGCAATTCCTCTAAAATATGAATCGCGCATAAATCTTTAGAGTTCATCAAATAACTGCCATGCTCATCTTCGTCTAATTCAAACAATTCTCCGGGACGCTCGGACTCTTTCACATAATATTGATCGGTTAAAGGGACATAGGCATCGCCATGAGGTGTTTCTGTTAAATTGGCTTTATCGTCTTTGCAGCATGATGATTCTGACTGCACTTCCCCTTTTTTATAAACTTTATATTCCCAGCGGCATGAATTGGTACATACCCCTTGATTAGAATCACGGTGACTCAAATAGTTGGAAATTAAACATCTCCCCGAATACGCCATGCAAATCGCCCCATGCACAAATGATTCAAGTTCCATTTGAGGACAAGCGGTATTAATCTCTTTGATTTCTTTGATACTAATTTCACGGGAGACAATAATACGTTTAGCCCCCACCTTTTGCCAAAATTTGACCGACGCATAATTCAATGTATTGGATTGCACGGAAATATGGACGATTTGCTCAGGGAAATGTTCCATCATGAGCATGATTAGCCCTGGATCAGACATGATCCACGCATCAGGCTGGCATAAATCGAGCAGTTCTTTAATATAGACGACAAACGAGGGTAATTTACTGTTATGAGGAAAAATATTCGCGGTGACATAGACTTGCTTGCCAAGCTTATGCGCATAATCAATCGCTTGAGCCACATGCTGCAATGTCCTAAACCCATTCTCACGGGCACGTAATGAAAATTTAGGAATACCCAGATAAACCGCATCTGCCCCAAAGGCAAATGCAAATTTCATCTTATCAAAATCACCGGCCGGCATTAATAATTCAGGTTTATTCATCAAATTCATTCTTTCTCTAGATAAAGCATTAAATGCATGCCTATCTTAACAAAACATTCGCGGTGCGCAACTCTTTTGACAAGGGGTGGCTTAAAAAAATATGGAGGGAGTTTCAAAGATTACTTAGTCGCTAAGGTGACCGTAACATCAACAGTATCCCCAATAACTTTTTGTTTAGTTCTCGGGTACATCGAATTATACGTTACCCCATAATCATGACGATTAAAAGACCCCGTGAGATGAACAATGTGCGGTGTGACTTTATCATCAATATGAACCGTCAAATCAATGGGATGGGTCGCTCCTTTTAATGTTAATTGACCCGTTACTTTATTACCCTCACTTGAAGTACTTTCAAAATGAGCTTGGGGAAATTGGGCACTATCTAAAAACATCTCGGACTTAAGGCCTTCATCACGAATGGCATTATGTGTATTAATGCTGGTTGTATTAATATCTGCTTTGACTGATTGAACAGCTGTTCCATCATCACTTAAATCCAATACGGCTGTAAATTGGTCAAAGGTTCCCACCGTATATCCTGCCTCATGATTAATTTGAAATAAAATAGTAGATTGAGTTTGATCAATCTCAACGGGCTTTGCCAACAACGCTGTGCTCATGAGACATAGCCCTATCAAGATCATGCCACTGAATATCTTGACCATCTCATCCCCTTATTTAAAAGTTACTGGTGTTTGAGCAATCCAGTCTTTACCTGATTTATCTTTGGCTTTCAATTGAATAAGCCATTCTTGGCTACCACGCAATTGACTCTCTTGAATATGGGCTACTAAATCATGATTGGCTTGCTGACCTGAAATACCGACGATGGGCTTAAATTGAGTGGCCCTTTTTCCTTTGCCAAGTTCCACCATAAAATAATCCACATCCCCACGTACTGTGGCATAAACATCAACAGACTCAACTTGTTTGGATTTTGCTTTATAATTAATTTTAATACCGGTGAACTTAATATTAAATGTACCTTGGCCATCATGAGCTAACGCGGCGACGGCATCTAATAATCCCGCTCCAGTTTTACTATCCCATTGATGTGTATCTAATCGCTGGGCGGTACTTAGTAAAATATCTTCAATTTGATCAGGATTTAATTGAGGATTCTTAACACGAAGCAATGATGCGGTGGCAGCAACCATCGGACTTGAGAAGGATGTGCCGGACATTTTGGTATACAATCTTTCTTTTTGTCCCGACGGACCTTCCCATGGTGCATCTTTAGATTGCAATGAATAAATTTCTTCGCCCGGTGCCATCAGGGAATTATTCGCACCCCAATTGGATACTGTGCTGCGTGTGCCATCCGCATTTAAAGCACCCACACTAATGGCTTGGGCTGTGGATGCCGGACCATAATCACCCATATCATCCCCGTCATTGCCACTGGCCACCACAATCACCACACCATGAGTCCTGGCATAATTAATGGCTAATTGCTCTAACCGTGATGCCCCACGTGCGCCTAAACTAATATTAATCACACGTGCGCCATTGGCCACCGCATAATGAATGGCGCGAAAAATATGCAATGAATTGGTATTACCTAATTTATCAGCGACTTTAAGAGGCATGATAATAGCCCCTGGGTTAATCCCTGCAATGCCTTGTCCATTATTTGTTTTGGCTGCAATAATGCCTGCAACAACGGTGCCATGCCCTCGATAATCAGCAAGGTCATTAGTCTCCTCTAAAAAGTTCCATCCATGAATGTCGTCGATATAGCCATTACTATCATCATCAATGCCATTGTCAGAAATTTCTTGGGCATTTTGCCATATAAACGCAGGCCCATCGGGGTGTGTTAAATCTAAACCTGAATCGATAATCGCCACGATAATATTCTTGCTATGACTATCCACTTTATTCCATGCAGAACTTGTATCAGAGGTTGGACGAAAACCTATTTGGGGTAAATTATACTGATCTTGAATTTTAGGGCCATTAGGATCACCCTTAACTGCAATGGTGTCTCCTGATCCTGTAATACCTCCGATGATTCCTGAAATAAGCGGTATCCCCACTTTTTTGACAATTGTTTGTTGTTGATACAACGGGTCATTCGGAACTATAGGATTTTCGTCGACGACTTTTTTCTTCTTTAAAATATGCCGTGGGAAGACGAGTTCGCTACTGGATGGTTTTGTACAACTGGGTTGTTGCATATCGTCCATATAACTATCGTAGCTATCAAAACGATACAGCCCTTGATTTAATTGATTAGAAAATTGAAATGTATCTCCCATGGTTTGTCCAAAGGGTTGAATAAAAACTCCATATGGATTAAACTCACTAGGTTTATAGGTCGACATCATTTGAGGATATTTAAAGGAAGCATACTGCGCGGTCATTTCATATTTAGTTGTGATTAAAGGATCATAGGATAGTTTTGTGGCATTCACATCGCCCCTAAAAATTCCCTTAGCATCATAAATCGATAAAGCAGGGCCTTTCGGTGTTTTACCTAAAGCAACGATAGGCCCACTTAAACCATACCATTCCCCCACTCCGTAACTCGGAGTCCATGACCATTTGTTTTGATCATAGACGGATAATCCCCAATTCAATTGCCCGTTTTGTGGTGTAATACCAATACGTCCAAAAGGAATGTGTTCATTTGACCACGCTAATTCTTGAGAGGACCACTGGGATTGTTCAGGCAATTCTTGAGGATGAATTTTCCAGCTCTTGATTTGATCCACCACACCACTCAGTGCATCAGTGCCATATAAAGAACGGACTTTATCAATACTATCGATGCGCTCAATTAATGATTGGGTCAATTCGGTGGACTGAGATAAAAAATCATGCGCGTATAAATCATTTTTCTTATTGGATAATGTGGCGAATCTATCTTTTAAAGAGGAAAGATTAGTACTTAACCGAAGCCGTACTTGGAGCGCATCTCCCTGTTGAAATTGCTGTGTACTTAGTGAAGGCGTCTGATTAAGAATATCGGTGATATTACGATTGGATGAACGTTGAAGATCTTCTGCTTTTAAAGCAGAGGTAGGAAGCGTGTCACTGAAACCCTGATCCACTTTGGCCAAGCTTACATTCGTCATCAGTAAACTGAGGAATAAAAGCCAGAAATAGGACATGGGATCTCCGGATTTAAGGGTGTGCTGCTGTTATCTATAGGGCGCAATGCGGCCCCATCGACCATCTGTCGATGGGACAGCTATTATTTACGAGGCAATGCGGCCCCATCGACCGCTGTCGATGGGACGGCTCTTATTTACGAGGCAATGCCGCCATCGTTACTTCAACGACAATGACCTTACGCTTCCAATAGAAAAAACTAAACTGGTATTTTGTCTTTAATTCAGGACTATATTCGACACCTTCAACAATAGAGTTTTTGTATGATGCTGGGGCTGACATGACTAAATTGGCATAACCCAATTTTGCTAATTCTTCATTAAGACTTGTGGCCATTAAATTGCAGACTTGGCCGCAGGCATCAAGCATAGAGCTATCATCTTCATCGTCGGGAATCTTAAAACCAAAGGCATGATAAATCTTACTTGCATTTTCCGTATCGAGATAAACAACCAAAGACCCTTTGGCTTTATGACGGTCCAAATCTCCTTGGCTTAAATAATAATTCGTGGCTGCAATATAAATCGGGGCTTGAAAATCATTCATATCCATAGCCCGCATGCGACCTTGATATTCAGCAATTTCAACTTCTTTTGTTTGGGATGGCTCTGTCGCAACCACATTATTCATGCGTTCAAGAACGCCTTCCGCAACCCCCAACACCGTTGATGTTAATACTTGAGGATCTAAACCTTTAGCCATAGCACTACCCTTCAACTAATACTGCATATGTTAACAATGAGAATGGGCTTAATGAATATACCCGCTACTATATTAATTTAAGCCTGCCTGACGTCAAGTAAGTTTAAATTATATATTTCACTAAGGTTTTGGCGATGGCGTGCTTATTTTTGACAGATGCCAAAATATCACCGTTGGAATCGACGACATAGCCTTGATACCTAGGTGTAAGTGTATTCGCCACAACCATATCACACTTGGATGTGTTGAATAAACCTGCCGTATGATGGACAAGTGTCGAAGATTTTAAGGAAGGTTCTAATTTAAATCCAACTAGAAAAATATTTGGATTAAGGCGCTTGATACGATCAATGAGTTTAGGCGTTTTAACAAATTGAACTGTTAAAGATGCGGATGAATCAATTTTGTGACGGTATGTTTTCTTAGGCTTAAAATCTGATACTGCCGCCGCATGACATATCACATCATAATCTTGCACCACGGTCTTCTTAAGTAAGGCTGCTAATTCATCAAAGAAGCGGTACTTAAATACTTTAATGCCTTTGATGGCCAATGGATGTGTGACTGGACCCTCGATCAGCGTGACGTGATGTCCTGCATTGTGAAATGCCTTGGCAATCAAATGCCCCATTTCACCGGTTGATTGATTACTAATAATGCGAACCCCGTCTAAAGCCACCCACGTGGGCCCGCATGTTACTAAGATTTTTTTCTTCTGTTGTTTCATATTTAGGTAAGTATAAACCAGAAAATGAAGGACAGCTATTAATTAAATTCTGGAAATAATGGGATTAAATGCTTTGGAAGAGACAATTAACGTAGACCCAATGGTTAAGCCTTGTATTTCTTCGCGCGTTGCAACCACTTTAACCGCATTATTACCGACTAAAATGGTTACAATATAAAGACCTTGGTCTTGACGTATATCGACAATCTTTCCAGGAAATTTAAATTTGCCACTGAGATGATTGTTGGCAAATATATCCGCTGCTGTTCCAGATTGAACAATGGTTCCATTGTTTAAAATGAATACTTTCCCAGCTAATTTAAACACTTCGGGAATATCATGACTGACAAAAATGGTGGTGCTACCGGTGTGTCGGTAAAGACGGATAATCTCATCTTGCAAACGCAAACGCATGTCAATATCTAACGCTGCTAAGGGTTCATCTAATAAATAGACAGGTGATTGGCGAAGCAAAGCTCTGATCAAAGCCACGCGTTGTTGCTGCCCACCGGATAATTGATGTGGTTTACGATGCTGCAGCTCAGTTAAGGCAACAATATTTAAGAATTCATCAATCACATGGGCGCTTTGGGGATCTGCCAACGCATACGCTAGATTTTCGCGTACCGTCATATTGGGAAATAAACTGTATTCTTGAAATACAAAACCTGTATTTCTTTGTCTTGTAGGAATATTAATCCCCTTCGTACTATCAAACCACACCTTACCATCAACAGCGATCAATCCACTATCAGGTTTAACCAAACCCGCGATCATTCTTAAAATGGTAGTCTTCCCTGTCCCCGACGGTCCATAAATGGTGACAAACTCCCCTTTCTCCACCTGAAAATCAATACGTAAATCCAAAGGACCTTCAGCTGTCATCAATGTCTTAGTAACATTCACGCTAATCATGACACAATCGTCCTTATTGATTTGCGATTAATCCAATGAAGCGTTACTAAAATACTAAATGACACAATGAGCATCATGATGGCATAAAAATGGGCGGTATCATAATTAAGCGCTTCCACTTCACTAAAAATGGCGATGGACGCAGTGCGTGTTTCTCCAGGAATATTTCCCCCAATCATGAGCACCACTCCAAATTCTCCGATGGTGTGCGCGAAAGCCATGACAATGCCCGTTAATAAAGAAGGTTTAATATTGGGTAATAAGACATGCCACAGTGTTTGAAGGCGCGACTTCCCCAAGGTTTCCGACGCATCAATCAAGGCTTGCGGAATATGTTGGAATCCTGCTTTTAAAGGATTCACCATGAAGGGCAAACTAAAAATCACCGACCCAATGACAAGACCGATAAAAGAAAACACCAATTGCACATGAAATACCGACTCCACCCATCGCCCTAATTCTGAATTGGCACCCAATGTAATCAAAATATAGAAGCCCAATACCGTCGGTGGCAATACCAAGGGCATACTGACTAAGGCTTCAATCACATATTTAAATGGATGTCGTGTAAAACTAAGCCAATAGGCTAAAGGAATACCCACAATCAATAAAATGACCGTGGTCATAAGGGCGAGCTTTAGTGTTAAGAGAAGAGGAATTAAGTCGTAGGACATAAAGACACTTCATTTGTTTTAACAAGCCATTGCACTTCATCCCCTACCTTCAAATCCAATCGCTCTACAGATTGAGTGGAAATAATAGAGGTAATTTCCTGCGCGTGATAGATCAACACAATCGTTGCCAATAAGGAATGCGCATCAATGGTCTTGATGCGTGCCTTGAAATTATTTCTAATGCTAATGAGTCCTGCTAAATTTTTCCCGATCGAGACTTCGGTTTCTTTAAAGACGACCTCAACCGTATTGCCGCTCTTTAAATAAGCCGCACTATGGGGCGTTTCTAAGACAAGTGCACTGACAATGTCTCCACCAATATCCACTTCAACGATGGACATGTCCGTCGATGACTGAACTTGTGTCACTTTGCCTGCTATTTTATTCATGGGAGTGTATAACCATATTTCTTAAAGATGTCTTGGGCTTTGGCTGAAAAAATAAAATCATAAAATTTCTGTGCATCGTTGGCATTCCCTTTTGCTGCATGTTTTAACATCACAATCCCTTGAGCAATGGGTTCATAAGATTGAGGATCTACATCAACCCATTTCCCCTTATCTTTCATATTAGCGGCCAAGACAATTGACTTTGCCGTTAAACCAACATCAACGGCCTTGGTTGTAATAAATTGATTCGCCTGCGAAATGCTTTCACCATACACTAATTTAGATTCAATGCCAGGATATAAATTGTGATACTTCATGGCATTGACGGCTTGACGACCATACGGTGCTGTTTTAGGAGATGCAATGGCAATTTTCTTAATGGTCGCATCGCTTAAACCCGCAACGCCTTTGGATAAATCGGCATCGGTAAGACTCCACAATACCAAGTATCCATAAACATAGACCTTAGGTTCTGCCAATGTT
>CAYZPQ010000081.1:0-8584 GCA_964480185.1 uncultured Planctomycetales bacterium
CGCGTTTGGATGGACCATGGGTGTTGGCCATTGATGACATTGTCCTTATATGTTCAACAAACAGGGGACATTGATATTTTATTTAAGCAACAAACATATTTCCGTGATCCACAATTATCACGCACATTTGAAAAAGATTTAAATTGGGCGAGTTCTTATGGCAATAAATTGCTTGATCAAAAAGGTCACGTCTATCAAGGAACTTTAATTGAGCATGTCTTAGTCAGCCATTTAACCCAATTTTTTAATGTCGGTGCCCATAATTTAATCCGTTTAGAAAGTGCGGATTGGAATGATGGCTTGGACATGGCCTTTGCCCGTGGGGAAAGTGTGGCATTTAGTTCTTTCTACGCCGGCAATTTATTGCATTTAGCCGATATGATTGAACGCATTGCACAAGCCCAAGGATTTAAGACCATTAAAATTGCCAAAGAATTATTAATCTTATTAGATACATTGTCGACGAAGATTGATTATGACAATATCAAGGCTAAGCAAAATGTGCTTTTTGCCAAATACTTTAAAGCGGTACAGCCCGTAGTCAGTGGCGCACAAGTTGATGTGAATGTGGTCCAATTGGCTGCGGATTTACGCGTGAAAGGCCAATGGCTATTTGAACATATTCGTCGTCATGAAAAAGTGACAGTGTCCTTTAAGGGCAAGAAGTATCAATGGTTTAATGGCTATTATGATAATCAATCCAATCGGGTAGAAGGATTGATTAAATCCAAAACAGCCTCAACAGTTCGAATGACATTGACCGGCCAAGTGTTTGCCTTAATGAGTGGATTAGCTACTCAAAAAGAAGCGCGCGCTGTTATTGAAAGTGTCGATCATTTTTTAAGAGATAAAGAATTAGGTGGTTATCGATTAAATACAGATTTTGGGGTGCGTCATTATTTAGATTTGGGACGTGCCTTTGGTTTTGCGTATGGCACCAAAGAGAATGGGGCATTTTTCTCACACATGATTGTGATGTATGCCTATGCCTTATACAATCAAGGTTTTGCCCGTGAAGGGTATCGCGTCTTGCAATCCATTTACCGCATGGCCGCCAATGTCAAACAAAGTAAAATTTATCCAGGCATCCCTGAATATTTCGACTCGGAAGGTCGGGGCATGTATCATTATTTAACAGGATCAGCCTCGTGGATGGTCTTGACTGAGTTGACCAAAGTATTCGGTGTGCGTGGGCTCTACGGTGATTTAGTCTTGCATCCTCAATTAGTGAAAGAAGAGTTTGATGCCAAAGGCCGTGCCTCTGTGCGTTGCCAATTCGCGGGTAAGCCAATCGAGGTTAATTATCACCTCACCAAGGCAGCGGATGCCGGTAGTTATCGGGTGAATCGTGTTAGTTTAAACGGGTCAACGATAAGCCCAGAAGGATTAGGCACGGGTCAAGTCATCATTCAACGGCACATCATTCAAGAATCCAAATCGATTATATTGGATGTCAGCTTAGGCTAATGAAGTTTTGAGTTGATTTATCTTCTAAGCTGTGTTAAATTTTTAATTCTTCTTAACTAAATCTTAACAAACAAACTTAGGTGATGCATGCACAAGTTAGTTCGATGGTCTTGGTTTGTATTGATTCTTGCTGTAGTTAGCGGTTGTAGCCAACCTAAAGTTCCTTCCAATAAAATTGTCTTGTGGCATTGGATGACAGATCGCCACGACACGATTCAGAAATTAGCAAAAACATATAGTGAACAAACTGGCATTGAAGTTGATGTCCAATTATTTGCCCCGTCAGACGCATATTCCCAAAAAGTTATTGCAGCCGCGCAAGCCAATGTGCTTCCAGATATTTACGGCATTCTCGATAAAAAATCCATTGTCGCTGATTTTATCAAAGCAGATTTAGTTGCTGATTTAACCGAGGCCTTAAATGCCAATAGTGGCGAATGGCGTTTAAGTTTGTTTGATAAAGCTTTGGCTGAAAAGCAATTTGATGAAGGTAATACCTATGGAGTGAAGACAGGGTATTACGGTGTTCCGATTGACGTTACTAATATGCAAATGCTTTACAATAAGAATTTATTAGCGAAAGCTGGTATTACAAATCCTCCCAAAACATTCGATGAATTTTTAAAACAAGTAGATGCGCTAAAGCGTGTAGGCGTCGTGCCTTTTGTCTCTGGTTTTGGTGAAATGTGGTTGGCAGATTGTTTTGCCTCCAACTATGCGTTTAATATCATGGGTGAAGAAAAAGTGTTAGCCACATTCCGTGGGGAAGTCAAATACACTGACCCTGATTGGATTAAAGTATTGGATATTTTCCGTGAATTACGTGACCGTGGGGCTTTGATGGATGGGATTGTCACTAAGGGTAATAAGTATGCCGAACAAGATTTTGCGCTTGAACGGGCTGCCTTTACATTTAATGGATCGTGGGCTGTGAATGTGTACAGCGATATGAATTCAAAATTAGAATATGGTGTTATGCCACCACCGCCTGTATCAACAGCATTCCCCTTAAAGATCTGGGGTGGTGCGGGTGCCTCATTTGTCGTGAATAATCAATCCCCTAATAAAGATAAAGCCATTGCCTTTTTAAAATGGTTAACAGGTAAAGATCAGCAAGTGATTCTCGCTCAAGAAACACATAACTTGCCATCAAGCCGTGAAGCCTTATCAGCTATTTCACCGATTTTAGAACAATTTGCCAAAGGCATGGACCAATCCACTCACCCAACGATTTGGTCTATTAATGAAGATCCTTTAGTGGTTGAATCTTTTGATAAAGGGATTCAATCCATCATTATCGGTGAACAAACACCCCAGCAAGTTGCCGAGATGGTTCAAAAAATTAAAGAACGTCAACTGGGTAAACGCAGACACTGAGAATGAATATCAAAGCAAAATCCGCCCAACTTTTTAAAGATAATCTTCAGAATTTCTTATTTATCCTTCCTGCTTTTGCTATTTTCTTCATGTTTTATATTATTCCTTTTATCAATATGATTTGGTTATCCTTGCATGAATGGCGCGGTATTGGGCCAACACATTTTGTCGGCATGGATAATTTTGTGGAATTAATGTCGGATGGCATTTGGTGGTCATCGATTGGTCATGCGGGTTACATCACACTGATTGCCTTGACGTTTCAAAATGCATTGGCTTTTGCATTGGCCTTAGCCTGCGACCGTGAAATTCGCATGAAACGTTTTTACCGTGTGATCTTTTTTATTCCACCGGTATTATCCGAAGTCGTTGTTGGGATTATTTGGAATTGGATATTAAATCCTGGCATTCAAGATGGGCAACACATTGGTTTATTAAACCATGTTTTATATTCCTCAGGATTGCCTCAATTGGTGCACAATTGGTTAGGAGATCCTAATACCGCCTTGACAACCATTGCCATTGTTCATAGTTGGAAAGGATTTGGCTGGGGATTCATTATGTTATTAGCTGGTCTACAAACAATTGATAAACAATTGTATGAAGCAGCGAAAGTGGATGGGGCAGGTTCTTGGAAAACGTTCACGAATGTGACAATTCCGATGATGATGCCTGTTATTTTAGTTGTTGTGATTTTAACGATTTTAGGTTCAATGCAAGTATTTGTGTTGATTCAATCTATGGTGAATAAGGGCTTGGTCTATCATACAGATGTCCCTGTGACCCGCATTATGGCGTCGATGACCGGAACAAATCAATTTGGTTATGCGTGCGCGCAAGCTGTTATTTTCGGGTTAATCTTAATTTGTATTTCTTTTGTCATGAAACAATTATCGGATCGAACTAAACAAGCATGAAACTAAATTCTTATTCCCTCATGGGCTTGACCAAATCAACAGTGATTCACGCCTTATGTTTAGGTGTGGCCTTAACATGTTTATTCCCAATTTTCTGGATGATACGCTGTTCCTTCATGACGAATGAAGCAGTATTCGTCGATAAAGGGTTTATTCCTCACGAAATCATTTGGACAAATTTTATTACAGCATGGACGCAAGGTCATTTTGGGGCGTATTTCTTAAACAGTGTTTTTTATACTGTCAGCGTCGTTGCGGGGATTGTCATTATTTCTTCGTTAGCCGCGTATTCATTTTCTCGTCTTAATTTTCCTGGAAAAAATATCTTCTTTTATTTATTTGTGGCGGCGATGATGATCCCATTGCCAGGAAGTTTTGTGGCGTTATTTGTGCTCATGACCAAGCTGCATTTAATTGATACGCCTCAAGGGTATATTTTATGTATGATCAATGTGGGTTTATCCATGAGTATTTTATTATTGAAAACATTCTTCGATAAAATGCCCAAAGATTTAGAAGATGCGGCCCGCATTGATGGCTGTGGCAAAATTGGTATTTGGTGGCATGTGGCCTTGCCCTTAGCGCGTCCTGCGATTGCTGTTATTGTTATTTTTAATTCTTTAAACGTTTGGAATGAATATATTTTAGCGTCTTTATTATTTACCAAGAAAGAATTAATGCCACTTCAACGTGGGTTAATGGAATTTCAAGGCGTCAATAGCGTTGACTATCCTGTCCTCATGGCTGCTCTTTCCATGGCAGCAGTCCCCATAATCATGGTATACTTGGCTATGCAAAAACATATCGTCAAGGGACTCTCTTCCGGAGCTGTTGTGGGTTAATGAAAACAAGAAATACCTGCCTTATCATCGTGATCCTTTGTGTTCTATTAGGCACGCAAGTTCCTCTTAGAGCAGAGGATAATACTGTGCCTGCTTCCGCAGACATTGTGAGCCAAGCCTGGGAATTTTCCATTCAAAATAATAAAGAGAAGTTAGATGCCGCAATTAAGCAATTAGTTGATGGCTATAGCGTCAAAGCTAAAGAACAAGCCAGCCAATTAAGTAATTTTCCCGCCTTTGATCAACGTGATAAATACAAGATTATGAATGATGTGGCTACAGGGTATTTTATCCAAGCCGAATACTTAATGCGTGAGGGGAAAAAGGAAGAGGCGATTGCTGCGTTTAAAAAGTTAATTGAAGATTATCCATGGGCCCAAGCCTGGGATCCTAGTCGTGGTTCTTTTTGGTCTATTAAAGAAAAGTCAGAAGTGAGTTTGTGCGTGATGGAGGGGAAAGAAGATTGTAGTCCTAAACAACAAGCCAAACCTGAAGCGCCACGTACAGTTCCGACATTAGCATTCCCTGGTTCTAATACCGTTGTTGATTATGCGAGTTATGGGGAATTCACGAATGTAGGTACTAAGGAATATATTTACCGTATTTTGAATAAAGAGGGATTGGCTCAAGCCGTGGGTGAAGGAATTTATCCTAATTTAACGGATATTTATAAAGATCCCGCCTATAAGAAATTGCTTCAGGCAGGTCGTTTAGAAGGAAGCCATTGGGATTTTGTGAATACCACAGATCTAGAAGCTGCTTTTTATAAATGGGCTACAGCGTCGGAGAGTTGGGGTGTTAAGCTCTTTTATTTAGCCAATACTTTAGAGAAAGCCAAAATGTATAATCAGGCCATCAAAGCCTATTATGCGTTAGTCGTGCATTTTCCCTCGACAATTGCCATGACCTATTGGCAAACACCCTGGTACCCTGCCCAAGCTGCTATTGCTAAAATTAAACATATTATCCGTACTCATCCTGAGCTTAACATTGAATTCAAAGGGGCACGCGTGAGCGTTGCTAATGCTTTTGATAATGAAGGAGCAAATGATATCACCACATCTAATCCGGGCACTTTAAAAAATGTGACTGATTTAGATAAGGCTGCAAATGAATCAACCCTTGATAGGGCTTCGATAAATTTAGGTCAACCTATCAAATATTTAGGCGAAGGAAAAATTCGTTTTGCTAAATATGCGAATGGGCATTGGCAATTATTAGTAGAAGGTAAACCCTATTTAATTAAAGGGGTTACCTATGCGCCAACCAAGGTTGGCCAAAGTCCAGATAAAGGAACCTTAGCCAATTGGATGCAGGCCGATGCGAATGGCAATGGCCTTATTGACGGCGCTTATGATGCATTTATCGATAAAAATTTAAATAATGTGCAAGATGATGATGAATTAAACAAGGGCGATTTTGCCATTATGAAAGAGATGGGTGTAAATACATTACGTATTTATCATCATCCCAATGCCCCCGATAAAGCGTTGCTTAAACGCATGTATCAAGATTACGGCATTCGTGTCATCATGGGAGATTATCTGGGTAAGTACGCCATTGGGTCTGGGGCAACATGGCTTGAAGGGACTGATTATGAAAAGCCTGAACATCAAGCCAAGATGATGGAATCCGTACGTTCCATGGTCATGGAATTTAAAGATGAGCCTTATATTCTCATGTGGGTATTAGGTAATGAGAATAATTATGGTGTGGCTTCCAATGCCGATAAAAAACCGGCGGCGTATTATAAGTTTCTCAATGATGTGGCAAAGATGATTAAATCTATTGATCCTAATCATCCGGTTTCTGTGTGTAATGGAGACACATTATTCTTAGATCTTTTTGCCCAAAATGCTCCTGATGTCGATGCTTTTGGTGCCAATGTTTACCGCGGCGATTATGGGTTTGGATCTTTTTGGCAACAAGTTTCAGAAGTAGCAGATAAGCCTGCCTTTATCACAGAATATGGGGCTCCCGCGTATGGAGAACACATGACGTATCACGAAGCTCAAGACGCGCAAGCAACGTATCATCGTGGTAATTGGTTAGATATTTATTATAATTCTGCAGGATTCCCAGATGGTATTGGAAATGCCGTCGGTGGCATTGCTTTTTCGTGGGTAGATGAGTGGTGGAAAAATTATGAGCCTGCATTGCATGATACCAAGGCAGATGTGCAAGGCCCATTTCCAGGCGGGTATTATTTTGAAGAGTGGTTTGGCCTCTTTGGCCAAGGCAATGGCAAGAATAGCCCGTACTTGCGCGAACCTAGGAAAGTGTATTATACTTATAAGGAACTTTGGAAGAAAGACTAACTCCGTGTTAGTGTCTCATTCCCGTGCTTGAAGCGGGACTTTTAATTTTTAGTGGGTAGTATAAAGTATAAGTTGAAATGGTTTAATATGCAGGGGACGGCTTTGGGTCGTCCTATTAACCTCGGGAGGAAGTATGAAACAGCAGTATGTATTAGCATTAATGTTAGCATTAGGTTTGGTTTCAAATGTCATTGCTCAAGAGGAAGCTACTACCCCAGTAGAAAATAATACAGAAGTAGCTGTTGAAAATAAAGAAGTTGCTGTTGAAGCACCTGCTGCTGTAGCTCCAGCTGCTGCAGAAACAACACAACCTGCGGCTGTTAATTTTGGTGATTTCCGTTCAACCACATTAGTATCCAAAGCATGGGATGCTTTAGATAAAAGCGACATCGAATCATTGATGGCTTATACCAATAAATGTATTGAATTATATGGTGAACAAGCCCGCAAAATGCAAGGCGAATTGAAAGAATTCCCAACCGGAACAAATGAAGAAGTATTTAAGTTCTGGGCTTTAAATGATGTGGCAACAAGCTATTACATTCAAGGTGAAGCGTATCGCAAAGCCAACATGAATGATGAAAGCAAAGAAGCATTTAACACCTTAATTAAAGATTACAGTTTTGGTCAAGCCTGGGATCCTAAGGGATGGTTTTGGAAACCTGCCGAAGCTGCTAAAGAAAAATTAGCGATGGTTGAAGCGGGTGTCAGCATTGATTTTGGTGATTATTCATCCAATCAATTGGTCCAAAAAGCATGGGCTGCTTTAGCGGCAAAAGATTTAAGCGCTGTTGTTGCGTATGTTAATAAAATCAGCGAACTCTATGGTGAAAAAGCCAAAGAAATGCAAGCGTCTTTAAGCGAATACCCATGGGAATCAAAAGAAAAGACCATGAGCTATTGGGCTTTAAATGACGTCGGTACAGCATTATTTGTGTTAGGTGAAGCATACCGCACTGCCGATAAAAAAGAAGATGCTATCGCGGCCTATAAGAAATTAATCGATGATTATTTCTATGCTCAATGCTGGGATCCTCAAGGCTGGTTCTGGAAACCTGCTGAAGCTGCACAACAAAAATTAGCTGAATTAGATATTTAATTAATGATTCATGGGCTTGGTCTTGTGATGTGATTCACAGGGTCAAGCCCTTTATCTTGTATATATCCTTTGGAAAATCTCCCCATGAAAATCGTCGCACTAGTATTTGCTCTACTCTGTAGTACCTCACCGCTTTTTGCTCAAATCTCGACGGAAAAAACCGTATTCAAACCATTCATGGTTTATCAGGATAAAACATCAGCAAATCGTTATGTTCCTTCAGGTTATATGCCAACAGGAGAATGTTTAACGATGGATGAAAGTCAAAGTGAGAATTGTCATGAAGGCAAAACGTGTATCAAAGTGGTATATGATACGCAATGTTCTCTCAAAGGTCGTCGCTGGGCAGGTGTGTATTGGCAAAATCCCGCCGACAACTGGGGCGATAAAAAAGGTGGATACAATTTAACGGGTGCTACCAAACTTGTGTTCTGGGCCCGTGGTGAAAAAGGTGGGGAACAAATTGCAGAATTTAAAGTGGGTGGCATTGGAGTGAACCGCGAATTTCCTGATTCAGATACTGCAGCAATTGGTCCTGTGATTTTAACGGATCAATGGCGTGAA
>CAYZPQ010000081.1:8594-9443 GCA_964480185.1 uncultured Planctomycetales bacterium
ATTTATCATTCATTGCAGGGGGTTTTGCGTGGATTTCAAACGTCGATGCAAATCCAGAAGCGTGTACATTTTATCTCGACGACATTCGTTTTGAATAATAATAAAAAACATTTAAATTTTCTTGTATTGCATCCATAGCTTTGTTATATTTCTTATGCATGAAAAAAACTTTTTTAAGGAGACGTCATGTCTAAAGGATTAAAGCTTGGCATTGCAGTTCTTGTATTGATTTTAATTGCTGTTGGTGGCATTGCCGGTTTAGCGTTAATGCAAAAGCAGACGTTAGAAGGTCAGTTAGCTACAACACAAACTCAATATAGCGAGGCTCAAAATAAAATTACTGAGCTTTCCGCAAAACTTACTGAGAATCAACAAAACATTGATAAGTTAAGCAGCGACCTAAAATCAAAAACCCGCGAAGCTGCTCAAGCACAAGCCACGTTATCTGATTTACAAAATCGTGTTACTGAAGCTCAAGCTCAAATTGATCAAGTCACCACCGAACGTGATGATTGGAAATCCCGCATTGAAACCATGCGTCGCGAACGTGATGAGTTAGTAACCAAATTAAAAGATCAAAGCGAACAAGCTGAAAAAGCAAAACAAGCTGAAGCCGCTGCACCATCCGAACCTGCTCCATCAAATCCAAACAGTGCTGAAGGCGAAGATTATTGGGCTAATGTGTTAAAGCAAAAAGCCGCCTTACAACTTGAGTTAGATAAAGTTAAATCCGAATTAGATCAAACAGCTTTAAGTTTAACAGACGCAAAGAAAATCAATTCTGATTTGCAATTGCAGCTTAAAGAAATCAAAGATGAAAAAGATGAGATTGAACGTAAGATCAAGTAC
>CAYZPQ010000082.1:0-9408 GCA_964480185.1 uncultured Planctomycetales bacterium
AGATGGATACAATATCAGCCCCGATTACTAATACGTTCTTTTGTAATTGCTCATGTTTAGCGGGAATAAGCATTACGGTAACTGTACTTTCTTTTCGCTTTCTGTCTTCTCAAAGATTGTGCAATCATCAAAGAAGAATAAAACAAAAGCTTTGGATAAATTTGAATATGTCGGGTCAGCTTCTTTGCCTGCTGGAATAAATATTTTAAACAATTCATGTAAGATGTGTATATTCTTATGTCCAGCCAGTTTCAACTCATAGTATTGATTTAACAAATGTGAATGTAAATCATTCTGAATGTCCCCATCTTCTTCTTGGATTCTTTGCTCAATCAAACTCACTTTTGTTAAGGCATAGAAGAAATAGCTCCTAACAGTTCCCCTATCATCTTCGTTTTCAAAATTTAATTTAATCTTATCTTCTAAATTGATTCTAACTTTATCAACATAGCCATTTATTGATTTTAAACGAGCAATAACTGTGACAAAAATATCATCAATTATGTTCCATTCTTGAATATCTCCGCCTTGATTACTGGCCTGTTCTGATAAATTTAATACCATATCTAAGACAGTTTCTATGGAAGTGTTCGATAATTCTAATATCTTTCCAGCAATTATTTTATGGGACCATGTTTCAATGGTTACACTACTATGCTCTCTTCTTAGATCATCAACGTGGGTCTCGACCTCTCCAACCAAGGTGTCATTGGTCAAATAAATCCATCTCTGCACATCTGAGTGCTTCGTAATACAACCTTCTAAATCGCCTTTGATTTTTGTTTTAGTTTTAGAAATATCTTCACCTCTTGTCGCATGGGCAGCAAAAAAGATTCTAGCCTTAGGGCAATAACCATCATTGCTCATATCACCTTTAGAGCCTCCTGCTCTTACTGGCGTGTAATCATCCGGATAGAGTGCAAGTCCAAGTCGATCACAGAAATCTTGAAAAGAATTCCCTGACAAGTTGATTATTTTATCTTCGATGATTTTTCTTAAAGTATTTTGATCCACTTTTATTCCATTACTTGTCAAGTATCTAACATATCCCAATCTTCACCAAGCACCCATCGAAGAGTAGATAGCTTTCCATTAATCATACCCCATTCAAAGTCAGTGTATGGACCTAAATTTTTCTTGCCATATTTTCTTTCCATCGCTCTAGCGGATTTTAAAGCACCTTTCCAAATCTCAGGATGTACCTGTTCTTTTTTTGTCTCTATGCGCCATTTGAGTATCTGATGTCTGTTGTACCAAATCCTATCTAGAAATTCTTCTTCAGCTTGAGAAATTATTTTTTCATTTCTTATTGGGATATTTAAAAGTTGATACTTACGAAGCAAGCTACGTTTGCGTGAAGCTAACTTCTCAACATTAGGCCTTTCCCATACTTTAATCTTAAACGGAGGCCGTCTATTTTTCCGATAAGCTTCAAGATAATCTTTAGAAGGATTTGAAAGAAAATTTGAAACAAGAATCAATACAGTATGTGGTCTTTCTGCTTCAGCCCAGGTAAGAAGATTCTGCAGTTCAGTTGGTGGAATACCTCTCTTAAAATGTTTACAATCTACAAACCACGTTTCTAAATGTACACTTCCATCAATATCTCTACGCACTTCTTGACAAACGATATCACGCCCTCTATCTGATGGGCTAGTTTCTTTCCCAGTTCCTTTACGCCAATCAAGATTTATAAATTTCAGCTCATAAAGTAAATCAAAACAAAATTCCTCAAACTGCGTATTATTTAACCTATCAAAAGACAAAGAATTTACCACTTTGATTCCTTATTTCATGGAGTGATTTAATTTTAAATATAAATTATTCTAACTTAAATAAAAACCCCCCGCAACTTATTCAACTAAAACTAGACAGTTTAATGAGATACGCACACCAAGCTTTCCCATGTTCTTCAATCTGGCTAATAAACTTTTTCATCTCCCTCATCTATTACACTAGCGCCCTATTTGATTGGGTTTTGTGTTCCAGACCCCTGCCCCTAGTCGTTGGGAGGGAGGGGTCTGGAACAAATTGTGAGCGCTAGCGAACAAAAACCCCAAGCAAATAGGGCACTTACGCATTAAAAAGTCTATACTTTTTCTAGGTTTTGCAGAAAAAGTATAGACTTTTTGTAGATTCATTTCCATCGTAAAACCATAATTTAAGAGTACGTTTTTACAATGGCATTCAAAATCTAAAGCACCATTACCTTAGACTTCAAAAGCTAACAGACATTTCTTAATATCAGGACTATAAGGAACTTTTATTGAGAACTTTCCTTTAGATCTACGCGGTCTACGCATATTTGATACCGCAACCTTATCTGTTCCCTCAGAAATAACTTCATCTGTATCATTTAAGAAACGAGCATTTATCTTCTTACGATCAATTGAAGATCCTCCCATCTGCTTCTTGATAGAACCCGATACCAAAATATACTGATTCTCTCCTTCGGTGATGTTATAAAAATATACCTTATTTAACATGCTATTTAGATTCTGGTCAACTTCGACATCAATTACGTGAGACTTGCTTCCTTTTATAGCTGATATATCAGCTATCTGTGAAGGGCTAGGATTACCACTTCCTGAAATTGTCTGACAACCTGAGAAAACTAAGACAGTAAGTATTAAAAATAAAAAAATTTTCATAGAAATCCTTTCGTTAGTTTTATTTCTTTATCATACCCAATGAATCCATATAACCCTTTACCTTACAAATGTTCATATTTCTCTACCGCAGTAATCCAATAAATGCCATGTTTATTCAGACCGATATCGCTTTTACGTAATGCAGCAAGAACTGCTATCAAATCTTTATCATCCAGCAGTATATCTACCCTCACGCGTGAGGTATACCCAACCACTCTGTCTCTATCTGAAAGAAATGAATCGCTATCAGATTTCTTGCTATGCCCCTCAGCATTACTAAAAGTAAATCCTTGCACTTCTTCAATATTATGCAAAAGATCAGCAGTATCTAATTTTAAATCATCATGAATAATCAAGACCAAATGTTTCATTTTAAACCTCTTTTTTATTATTTAATTTTTCCCTACGGCCACCTTCCATCCACGCATAAAGTGTTGGCAACAAAATAAGCGTCAACAACGTAGATGTAAATAGCCCTCCAATAACGACAACAGCTAATGGACGTTGCACTTCGGAACCTGGCCCTGTCGATACAAGTAAAGGTAATAAGCCAAGACTTGCAATCATTGCTGTCATTAAAACGGGACGCAGACGCCGCATTGCTCCCTCCTCTACGGCTTGCAATATCGTACGCCCCGATGCACGTAACTGATTAAAGAATGTTACCATCACCACCCCATTAAGCACTGCGACACCAAACAAAGTAATAAATCCTACTGAAGCAGGTACGGACAGATACAAACCTGATAGATAAAGCGTGACAATTCCACCAATCATCGCAAATGGAATATTAAGAATGATCAGTCCAGCTTGTCGCAAGGAACGAAAGGTCATAAATAACATAATAAAAATTAATGCAATAGCGATAGGAAGAACAAGCGACAATCGTGCAGCTGCACGTTGTTGATTTTCAAACTGGCCGCCAAATGTAATATGGTACCCTTGCGGTAGTACCACATCCCGATCAATAGTACGCCGGACTTCATCAACAAATCCAACAACATCTCGACCTTCCACATTACCCTGAACAACGACTTGGCGTTTAGCAGATTCACGCGTAATCTGCACAGGCCCATCTACTTCTTTAATATCAGTTAATTGACCTAAAGGAATTTTCACACCACTGGGCGTTTCTACAAGCATTGCAGATATGGTTTCAATCGAATTACGTTGTTCTTCAGGATAACGCAATACCACAGCGACCGGACGATTACCTTCTACAATTTCTGTAACGACACGTCCTCCAATAGCCATCTCTACCATTTGATTTACGTCTTCAGTTCTTATGCCATATCGAGAAATCTTTGCTTGGTCGATTTCAACTTGCAGATATAGCTGTCCAAATACAGGATTACGTACTACATCAATAGCCCCTTTCACCTTATTAACCAATTCCTCGATTTGAATAGCTTTTTCTTCAAGAATCTTAAGATCATCACCATATATCTTAATGGCCATCGTTGCCCGTACACCGGTAAGCATTTCCGATACACGCATATCGATAGGTTGGGTAAAAGCTAGCTCAATACCGGGAAATTGTTCCAATTTCTTACGTAAATTTTCCTGAAATTGCGCCAACCCTATTTTCCATTCGGAACGCGGCTTTGTAAGAATAAAATTGTCTGTCTGATATAATCCCATAGGATCAAGACGTAATTCATCAGCTCCTGTGCGCGACATTACACCTGTTACTTCCGGCAATTCCATCATTGCTTTTTGATACGTTGCATCAATTTCTAACGAGTGCTCTAAAGAAATACTAGGAGTCTTTTCAATAATTACTACCGTAGTCCCTTCATCCATTACAGGCATAAATTCTTTGCCGATTCTTGGAAACAATACTCCAGCAATAACCAGCGCAACTACGGCTATACCTATTGCTATAGCACGACATCTCAATGCCCATTGCATTACCGGAAGATAAACACGCTTAAGTGTTCGTAATACTACCCCATCATCCTCTGTGGTCGATTTTTTATGGGACATAAGAAAACTAGCTAATACTGGTATTACCGTCAGTGATAATAATAATGAACTAATCAATGCAAAAGAAATAGTTATAGCCAATGGTGTAAATAATTTACCTTCTAATCCTGTGAGGCTAAATAACGGCAAGAATACAATAATGATAATTAATACACCTGATATAACCGGAACAGAAACCTCAAGCACTGCACGATAAATGATGTGTAATTGGTTTGCCCCCTTAATACTTTGATGTAGCCTTGTATGGATATTTTCGACAATAACAACTGCAGCATCTACTAAAATACCTATAGCAATTGCTAATCCCCCAAGAGACATGAGGTTAGCCGAAACACCAAAAATATACATCAGAATAAATGTAAAAAGCACGGATAATGGCAGTATAAGAGCAACCGTCAATGCACTTCGTAGATTACCCAACATAAAAATAAGCACAATTAAAACCAAAACCACAGCTTCAGTTAATGCCTTCTCTACATTATGTACCGCTTTTTTAACAAGTTCACTGCGATCATAGAATGGAACAATGCTCACACCCTTTGGTAAGGAAGACTTAAGGGCTTCTATTTCAGCCTTGGTTCCTTCAACAGTAATACGGCTGTTAGCCCCTTTTCTTAAAAGCACCAAACCAGTTACAGCCTCTCCCTTTGCACTATTAGTTACCCCACCATATCGGGTCAACGAATTGGTACGCACTTCAGCAACATCCTTGATATGAATAGAAACACCGCTTCTAGTTGCTACTGTTATATTTCGAACATCATCAATACTTTGTAAATTACCAATGGTTCGCACCAATAAAATCTCATTCTTACGATTAATTCGATCCCCACCTGCATTACGATTATTTTTAGCTAAGGCCATTTCCAAATCATCTAAACCAAGACCATGTTGCACCAACGCTTCGGGTTTGGCTACAACTTCAAAAGCACGAACCTCACCACCAAGAGAATTCACATCAGCAACCCCTTCTACAGTGCGCAGACGTGGACGAATGACCCAGTCCTGAATAGTACGCAATTCTTGATTACTGTATCCTTCCCCTTCAATACGATACATATAGATTTCGCCTAAAGGAGTCGTAATTGGAGCAAGGCCACCATCAACACTTTCTGGCAAACCTGCCCAAACTTGATTAAGACGCTCTGAAACCTGCTGCCTTGCCCAATAAATATCTGTACCATCTTCAAAATCAACAGTCACAACGCTCAATGCATATTTTGTTGTCGACCGTAAAACTTTCTGCTTAGACAATCCTTGCATCTCCATTTCAATAGGAAAAGTGATGCGTTGTTCAACTTCTGTCGGTGACATGCCAGGTGCTTTAACGATTACTTGCACTTGCGGTGAAGAAATATCAGGAAATGCATCAATCGGAAGACTCTTGTAAGCCCATATACCGCCTACTATTAACGCAAATGCTATTAATAAAATCATCAACCGCTGTATCAAAGAAAAACGTATGAGTAGACCAATCATTACTTACCTCCAACACTGTTATTACTATTAAAATCTTTATTATCCAACAAGGATGTGCCTGCTGCTAACCGAACCTCCAATGATTCAAGTGAAGCTGCGTATAATAATTCAAGATAATTTTTGCGCGCATCAAAGTATGTATTATTTGCATCTACAAGGGCAAGCACATCGACTTCTCCGACATCAAAACCTGCTTGCGTTAATTTCAGCACTTCATTCGCTGGAACCAAGACATTAGTCTTATAATGTTCTGCCTGCTTTACCAGACGCTCTAAATGTAAATAACTTTGATGTAATTTAGCCTGTAATTCCTGCTCTATTGTTTTAAGATCGTATTTAACTTTTTCAGCCTCATGTTTTGTCTTAGAAATAGACCCTCTTTTAAAATCCCAAATAGGAATCTGAAAATTAATAGTAACTCCATAAAAATCTTGTCTGCCTTCATTGAAAGAATCAGTCTCACGAAAGACAGTCAAACTGGGATCTGGGAAAAGCTCTCCCCAAGCTAGAGAAATTCCGGCATTTGCAGCTTCCTGTTGATATTGAAGAGCCTTTATAGCTGGATGATATTCTTTTTGCATGTTAACTAAGTCTTCTAAAGTTTCAGTAAATTGCACAGGTCTTAATTCATCCGTTTTATAGGAAGAATCCACTGATAACTGTAGCAATGTTTTTAAACCCGATAACGCTTCACCATACTCACCTTCAACGCTATCCACTTCTTGCTCTGAAGTTGCAAGTATGATATTGAGGCGTTTCTGTTCTAATGGTGTTAAATATCGAACAAGGGTGTCGTTATCTTTTTTATTCTTATTAGAGTTAGAACTATTTTTCTGGTAATCTTTGGCAAATTTGAGTTGTTCTTGAGCTAAATCCAATTTAGATGTTTTTAACTGTAACAAATGAAAGCGTCGTGCTGTTTCGGCTTCCTGTAGTAATCGCTGATAAGCAAGATTTTGTTTGGCCATCTGTAATTTAGCATTAGATTCTTTTTGTTGGCGGGATAAACGTCCAAGAGGTATTGGTTGGCTAATGGATATCTCTGACAAATCATTACCTCCGGAATTATCTTGAATACCTAGCTTTTCATTAACATTAAGTTCTACATTCGGATTAGGCCAAGCAGTTGACTGAGATAAATCTCCCTGCCGCGCAGAAACTTCAGCATCTGCAGAACGAATGCTATAAGATTTTTCTGTAACAAGTTTAACGCTATCTTCTAGTGTCAATATTTCCTGAGCAAGAACTAACACAGGAAACTGAAGTATCAGAACAGAAATAAACATACATATTCTTTTCATTATAGAAAAACTCCTTTATATAGAAATACCTTATGGAAGCAAAACTAAAAAATTAAATATTAAAATACTAATAATTATTATGAACACATCAGAATATTCTCTTAAAGCAAAGTCATTTAAAGATAATTACTTATTCTAGGGAAATTATGAAAAAAGAATTGTTAGGCAGAAGCTACAGGGGGACGCTTAGAAGTATCCAGAGATGGATTTTGATAGGAAGAATCACTAATAGCAAAAAATAGAGATACTGTTGTTGGTGACGATAGTAACATTTCAACTTTAGTAGGAGCAGTACTTAGGCAACAGGTGTCACAAGCTAAAACACAATGATGAGCCGGAGAAGAATTTTCATCTTGTCCTGCCATAGCGTGTGGATGGAAGGAAAATAAGACTACAGCAATAAGAAATAAAATCTTAAAAATTTTCATAAGTAAACTTTATCAGTGTCGATTATCTTGTCAATCTAAATAACAAATTATTTTATTAAAGCTCCTATCATATTTCATTCAAATTAAATTTGATCGGCACTCTCACCGTCGATTCAATAGGCATATCTCCTAATTTAGCAGGATTAAATTTCCATGTTTTCACTGCTTTAATAGCAGCGTCATCTAAAAGCGCATGCCCTGAACTCTTTTCAAGATTAATCCTTACAGGCACACCACTTTTATCTATATTAGCTAATAATAAAACAGTTCCTTGATGACCCCGACGGCGCGCGGCTTCAGGGTATGCCGGAGCAGGATTTTGTAAATAATCAGGTTTTGCTTCTGAGATTGCTCCACCCATTGATTTAATTGTCTGCTGATCTTTTCCCTGTGTTGTTACAGGAGCTTGCTGCTCAACCATTTTCACAATCGGTTTAACAATTTCTTTCTCAACAAATTCAGACTTAGCTTCCACAGGTACTTCAATGACCTCCTGAGGAACGACTTCGGATGAGGCTGCCACTAAATTGACTTCAATACTACCTAACCCTTTATCAACAGCAAATTGAGTAGGCTTAATAAAAGATATACCTGCCAAACCAAAGACGGCAACATGTAATATAACAGATATGGAAAAACTTAACGGCTTATCCCGTTTACGAATCTTCGAACCGGTATAGGGTCTTGTAATCTCATCTAAGATATTCGCATCAATTAGAGTATTCATTGTCTTCCCCTACTTACGTTGAGCTTTTGTTCGAATCGAAACCTTCACAATCCCTAATCGCCGCACTTCATCTAAAATACCAATAGCCGTTCCAAATGATGCTTTTTCATCCCCATTAATCAATACTTTTAAATCAGAATCTGTTGCTTTCAATTCCTGCAATTTCCCAGACATTTGTTCAAAAGATACCAACTTCTTATCTAAATAAATTTCCTCTTTATCATTAACAGAAATAGTAATGACCGGCTTAGTATCCTCAGCACTACTTGTTGCTGTCGTTGGTAAATTAACCGAAATACCCTGATTCTTGACCATTGATAATGACACCATGACAAAAGTTGCCAAAAGGAAAAAAATAATATCAATAAGCGGAATAATTTCTATTCGTGCACGTTTTCTAACTGTAGGTGATGGTATTCTCATACTTTATTTGAAAACTTTATAATCAGTAGTTCAAGATAGGTTGCAGCATCCTCAATCTCATGTCGGGCATCTTCTAATCTGCTATTTAAATAATTAAAAGGAATAAGAGCCACAATCGCGATAAAAAGACCAAATGCTGTTGCAATCAAGGCCTCTGAAATCCCGCCGGTAATAGCAGTTGGTGTTTCCATTTCTTTATTACCTAAAAGACCAAAAGCACGAATCATGCCGGTTACAGTTCCAAGCAACCCTAATAAAGGCGCTAAAGTAATGATCGTATCTAATATTGTTAACCCTTGGCTAAAACGTTTCAACTCTTTGCTGGCGGCAAGTAACAATGCATTGGAAAATGAATGTTGCCGGTGTGTCAGTCCATACACAAGTGCTTTGGCCACAAAGTCCTCCGTGCGCTG
>CAYZPQ010000083.1:0-9320 GCA_964480185.1 uncultured Planctomycetales bacterium
CGTCCCATCACCATCCGCAGCTACAACGGTGCGGGTTTGTCGGGCATTAATCAAAGGACCCGGTGTATAATGCATTTGATCAAGCACCTTGCCCCAGGCTACACGTAAAAAACGTAATGGCAAACTCTTATCGACACCCGCTTGATTAAACTCAAATGACGACGATCCCGCCGTACGGACAAAAAGATTATGCCCATTGGCTTTTAATTGATCGCGGATATTATCGACTAAATACTCGCGCTGAACGCCCCATACCCCTTTGGCCACCACTTGAGCTGCCCCCAAATGATTCACCCCACGCAATTCAATGCGCACGGGAAATTGATGGGCTTTTTCAATATCAGCGCCATGGGAGACTAAATTATGATTGGAGAAATTCAATGGATTGGCTTTATAGGCCAAAATTGAGGCCTGGCTATCCCCTTGAAAATAAGTCGGATCACCCGTCGATAAAAACTTACGGATAGAAGCGCCGGACAAATCAATAATGTCATTCACGACATCTTTAGATAAATATGTTGAGCTCACGTGACGAATAATAACCCTTAAGATTCTTTTACTTTAGGACCGCTGATATAACTGACAATATCAATAAATTGCTGCACTTTTTTAGGATCTTTTTTCCCTGGAGCTTCTTCGACAGAACTATTCACATCGACCGCATAGGGCCTTAATTCATTGACGGGTTCAAAGACATTCTGGCTATTTAACCCACCCGATAAAATAATCGGCACATTCTGAGACTTGAGTTCTTTAAGCATGCGCCAATCAAATGTCTTGCCTGTACCACCAAAAGCATCTTTGTCCAATGTATCAAACATGAATGCATCAACCTTGTAATCGGCAAGTTGTCTGGCATCAAAACTTTCTCCAACACGAAATACTTTAATCACCTTCACATTGTAACGCTTGAGGCGATTACAAAAATGATGGTCTTCATCCCCATGCAATTGCACCACACGAATCCCCGTGTGATTAATAATATCGCGCATGGCCCCCAAATTATGATTCACAAAAACCCCAACGGGTGTGACAAATGGTGGTAATTCATCCATGATTTTCTTCGCCTTAAACGGGCTAATAAAACGAGGACTCTTTTTATAGAAAATAAAACCCAAAGCCGACGCGCCTAAACGCGCCGCCTTCAATGCATCTTGTTCATTTGTAATACCACAGATTTTAATACGTACCATGTTAACTCCCGCTCTAACTCATTTAAATAAGACAACTATCTACCCATTACTTCTTTCACCTTCGCCCCAATATCAAATGAACGCATAAATGTCTCACCAATTAATACCGCATGCGCGCCAGCTTCTTTAACTTTGATAATATCATCATGGGTCGCTAAACCACTTTCTGCGACGATGATGCGATCTTTCGGTATACGCGGGATCATGCGCACACAATTATTCACATCCACTTTTAAACTACGCAAATCCCGATTATTCACGCCAATAATCTGACATCCAAGTTTAATTGCCCGATCTAATTCTTTATCATCATGCACTTCAACCAAACAATCCAAACCTAAAGCATGCGCAATTTGAGTGAAATCTTTGATCTGACTATCACTTAACATCGCCACAATCAATAAAATCGCACTAGCCCCATAAAAGGAGCCTTCATAAATTTGAAATTCATGGACGATAAAGTCCTTCATTAAAGCTGGCAATTGCACTTCTTCAGAAATTTGTTTTAAATAGGCAAATCGTCCTAAGAAATACTTATCTTCCGTCAAGACCGACAAAGCAGCTGCCCCTGATTTCGCATAGGTCGTTGCGATTGTTAATGCATTAAACTCATCGCGAATCAAACCGGCTGACGGAGACGCCTTTTTTACTTCGGCAATTAAATTGATTTGGCCTGGCTTACTAATTGCTTTCTTAAAAAGCTCATAATGTGTCACACCAATTGGCTTTAAATTCTTTTTTAAATTGGCGTAATACGATTCTTTGACCCTAATGATCTCAAGCTTTTCTTTGGCAATTGTCGTTAAGAAATCAGCGAACACGGATGGTAAACTCCCGTAATTCCTGAAACTTCTTTAATGCCCGTCCAGAATCAATCGCATGGGCAGCCATTCCTAAACCCATTTGAATATTGGTGACAATTTCAGCGACGTATAATGCATAGGCGGCATTTAATAAGACAATATCTCGTTTTGGCCCAACGTGACCTTCAAGAATTTTTAATAAAATGGCCGCGTTTCCATTGGCATCAGACCCAGCTAAATCATCCAACGCCACTTGCTGAATACCTAATTCCATTGGATCAATGTGATAACTAATCACATCTTTCCCATTAAACTCAGCAACGTAAGTCTTTCCAGTCGTTGTAATCTCATCAAGCCCATCTTGACCATGAACAACCAAAGCTCGTCGTAAACCTAAATTTTTCAAGACATGCGCCATGGGTTCAACCAAATCTCGGCTATAAACACCCATCATTTGATGTGTTGCTTTCGCTGGATTTGTCAAAGGCCCTAAAATATTAAATATGGTTTTAACACCTAATTCTTTACGCGCGGGAGCGACATTTTTCATCGCGGGATGCAAGCGCTGCGCAAACAAAAATGCTAAGCCCACTTCATCTAGACATTGATTTAAATATTTTTCTTCCATCCCTACGTCAACACCAAGCGCTTCTAACACATCCGCACTGCCGCATTTGCTTGAGACAGACCTATTACCATGCTTAGCCACCGCAACACCACAAGACGCGACGACAATCGCAGCAACAGTAGATATATTGAATGTATTACGCTGATCGCCCCCAGTCCCACAAGTATCTAAGATCACCTGATGACTGGTTCTAACTGGAATAACAAACTTGCGCATGATCAAAGCACACGCCGTAATTTCCTCAATGGTCGGGCCTTTTTTATTTAAGGCGAGTAAAAATTCTTTGATCTCATCAATCGGCGCATGGCCTGACATGATCAATTCCATCATGATGGTGATCTCATCGTGATTCAAACCAGCCCCACCTTTGATTTTGTCAATATAATTACGCATGCCACTTAAACCTTTAAAAAATTCATGAGCAATTTCTTCCCTGACTTAGTCAAAATCGACTCAGGATGAAATTGCACACCATAAATCGGTAATGTTTTATGCTGAACACCCATGATCTCTCCATCATCCGTCGTGACAGCCGTGACTTTTAAACAATCAGGAACTGTTTTATGGTCGATGACAAGTGAATGATAACGGGTTGCTTCAAATGGATTATCTAATCCTTTAAAAACACCAGTGCCATTGTGTTTAATCATGGACGTCTTGCCATGCATCAAACGCTTGGCATTAATAATCTTCGCACCGAACGCATAACCAATCCCTTGATGCCCCAAACACACACCAAGTACTGGAATCTTATCACCTAATTTTTTAATAATATCGACGGAAACACCCGCATCTTCCGGACGCCCTGGCCCAGGAGAGATCACAATCTTCTTAGGCTTCAATTCGCGGATCTGATCTATCGTTAAGGCATCATTACGAATCACATCGACATCCGCCTTTAACTCACCAAAATATTGGACGAGGTTATAGGTGAATGAATCATAATTATCAATCATTAAAATCATACTAAATCCTTATTCCTTCTCGCGGGAAACCTTTGCCCCAATGGCTAATAATTTCTGATCTAACTGTTCATACCCACGATCCAAGTGATAAATACGTAAGATATCTGTTTTGCCACGCGCAACTAAACCTGCAATAACTAAAGCAGCAGACGCACGTAAGTCCGACGCCATGACAGGCGCGCCATACAATTGCTTAACCCCTTCCACAATCGCACTACCCGCATCACGACGGATTTGGGCCCCCATACGGTTTAACTCGGCAATATGCATAAAACGATCTGGGAAAACGCGATCCGTAATAATACTCACACCCGGTGTCACCGCCATCAATGCCATGTACTGAGCTTGCAAATCCGTCGGGAAACCTGGATGAGGATGTGTGACAATATTCGCTGGCTTTAATGTTTTCTTGCATTTAACTCTAATGTCATTTGACCCCACACGCTTCACATCAACACCAATTGAGCTTAACTTATCAATTAAAGGGAGTAAGCCATTATATTGGCAATCCTTGACGAGAATATCGCTTTTAGCGGCAGCCGCCATGATCAAAAATGTACCGGCTTCAATGCGGTCTGATCCCATTTTATAACTGGTACCGTTTAATTTCTTAACGCCATTAATCACAACACGCGGTGTACCATGCCCTTCAATCTTGGCCCCCATGCTGCTTAAAAAATTCCCTAAATCTTCAATTTCTGGCTCGCATGCGGCACATTCAATAATTGTTTCACCATGAGCTAAAGTCGCCGCCATCATAACGTTGGCAGTCGCTAATACCGACGATCCAAAGGTCCCACCCAAATACATTTGTGTCCCTTTTAATTTAGTCGCATGAGCAATCACATACCCCGCATCAAAATCAGCCTTCACCCCCAACGCCATAATCCCCTTCATGTGCAAATCGATGGGACGCACCCCAATAACGCAACCACCAGGCATAGATACTTTCGCCTTACCCAATTTACCTAATAAAGGCCCAAGCACGCAAAATGACCCGCGCATGGTGGAGACTAACTTATAATCCGCCACGTGATTATTCACACTACCCGCAATCGTGACTTTATTACCGACGATATCAACAGTTTTACCCAAAGATCTTAATAACTTACACATGGTCAAGGTATCGCGCAAACGCGGCACATTACGGATTTCACAGACGCCATCAGTCAATAAAGTCGCGGCCAAAATAGGCAATGTTGCATTTTTAGACCCGCTTACCCGTATTTCACCTTTTAATGAATGCCCGCCTTCAATAACAAATTTTTCCATGCCACACCTTTCATGTGTCGCCCTCGATTTTTCTCAAAAAGGGCCTACTGAGCCACGACAAACCTGTCACGGCCCGCTAAATCTTGATAAATGTTTACCCTGGTAAAATAGGCATGACAGGCTCGTCGAACGCTTTCGGACTGCCCGTCGCCAAATTCCATCATAAGGCAACCTGTATTTCTTAGCAAGCCCCTAGTTGTTTTTATGATAGTCTCATAAAACTTAAGTCCATCAGCCCCACCATCAAGCGCTTTAAGGGGTTGGGCCTGTACATCCAAAGGCAATTTACCTATTAATGACGTCGGAATATAGGGTGGATTAGAAATTATCAGATCAAAAGTCTGATCTTTACTCAAATTTAACCTCAACATGTCCTGACATTCAAATGTTATACGATTCTCAACACCATGGAATACCGCATTGGTTTTAGCTACAGTCAAAGCCTCAGGACTCACATCAACTGATATAATGTTCACTGATGGGCAAAACTTCGCAATAGTAACAGGTATATTTCCCGACCCCGTCCCTAAGTCCAAGACAGACGCCCGAGGATAATCCTTCAAAAACTCAATCGCCTTCTCCACCATCCCTTCAGTTTCTGGACGAGGAACCAACACCGAAGGATTCAACTTAAACGTCAACCCATAAAAATCCCATTCCCCCAAAATATACTGCAAAGGCTCCCCTTGAGACAAACGCAACTTAAACCCATCAAACACAGCTTGCTGGGTACTGTCCAATACCGGCCTTTTGATAGCTATATCAATGGGAGAAAGATGAAGAATATGGGCTAAAATAAGTGTATCAATATCCATGGAATTCCGTCGTGATAAAGCAATATTGTACCACTAATTAGGTAAGATAAAAAGGAAGGATTTCAAGACCTTAATAATTAAATTTGGACATGTATTGTGTAGGGGAGGACCTTGTGTCCTCCCGGTTTTTCTATATGATGTATGCGGGCGGACACAAGGTCCGCCCCTACGAAAAGAAATTCAATTATAATTTTAGGCTTGTTCTTTTAATTCGCGTTCGGCGGTCATTAAGGCGTCAGTGAGTTCGTCCATGTCGCCTTCGAGGATGGATTCTAGGCGGTGGCTGGTGAAGCCGATGCGATGGTCTGTTACGCGGCGGTCAGGGAAATTATAGGTGCGAATTTTTTCACTTCTGTCCCCAGAACCAACTTGGGATTTTCTTGCACTAGCTTGTTTAGCAAATTGATCTTGCTGCATTTTATCTAAAATACGGGCACGTAAAATACGCATGGCTTTGGCACGGTTCTTTAATTGCGAACGCTCATCTTGGCACACAACAACAGTGTTCGTCGGCAAATGCGTAATACGCACAGCGGAATCGGTCGTATTAACACTTTGCCCACCTGGACCAGATGAACGGTACACGTCGATCTTTAAATCTTTCTGCAAAATCTCTAATTCAATTTCTTCTGGTTCAAACATCACCGCGACGGTAACAGCAGAGGTATGAATACGTCCAGATGCTTCTGTTGTCGGAACACGTTGTACTCGATGCGTCCCACTCTCCCACTTTAAACGCTTGGAACATTCCTTACCACTTAATGAAAACGACACTTCTTTAATCCCACCCGCTTCCGTATCGCCATAAGACATAACTTCCAATGTCCATCCTTTGCGATCCGCATACTTGGTGTACATGCGGTATAAATTCATCGCAAATAAACTCGCTTCTAAACCACCGGTTCCGGCACGGATTTCAATGATAATATCTTTATCTGGCTCATTCTTGGATGGGTCAAAATGGTCGACAATTTCTTGGACCATGTGGGCATGTTTTGCTTCGACATCCGGCAATTCCAGCTGGGCTAATTCACGCATTTCAGCGTCAGCTTTATTCTGGATCATCGTCTTTAATTCTTCAATTTGGGATTCTAACTTTTGGAAGGCATGGTACTTCTCCATCAACAAAGAAAGTACGGCAAACTCTTTAGCAAGTTTGCCGTACTGGTGTTGATCAGAAGCAATTGAATCTTCAGCTAATAATTTTTCTAATTCATTAAAGCGTTGTTGACCTTGCTTTAACTTCGTTAGATCACTTGGTTTTAGCATAACGCTTGTTAAAACGCTCTATACGGCCAGCTGTATCAACAAGTTTCTTAGAACCAGTGAAGAAAGGATGGCATTGAGAACAAATTTCAACGCGAATCGCCTTCTTGGTGGCGCGTGTTTGAATCACATTCCCACAAGCACAACTAATTGTTGTTGCTTCATAGGCTGGGTGAATATTGGCTTTCATAAAATACTCCTAGTTAACGTTAAAATTTTGAATCGCAATTATAGCTTATTTGTTCATATTTTGCAAGAACTCTGCATTGCTCTTGTATTTAGCCACTTTATTGATTAAAAGCTCCATCGCTTCAACCGTATTGAGGTCATTAAAGGCCTTACGCAATAACCAGGCGCGTTGTAAATCACTTTCAGGGACCAATAATTCTTCATGACGGGTGTTAGAACGCTTAATATCGATAGCTGGATAAATACGGCGTTGGAAGAGGTTGCGATCAAGCTGCAATTCCATGTTACCTGTACCCTTAAACTCTTCAAAAATAACTTCATCCATACGGCTTCCGGTATCAACAAGTGCGGTTGCAATAATTGTTAATGAACCACCTTCTTCGATATTACGGGCAGCCCCAAAGAAACGCTTTGGCTTATGTAAGGCATTAGAATCAACCCCACCGGAAAGAATCTTACCGGAATGAGGAACAACCGTATTATACGCACGTGCTAAACGTGTAATACTATCTAATAAAATAACCACATCACGTTTATGTTCAACCAAACGTTTGGCTTTTTCGATAACGATTTCAGCAATTTGAACGTGACGTTCTGCGGGTTCATCAAAGGTGGATGCAATAACTTCACCTTTAACAGAACGCTGCATATCCGTAACTTCCTCAGGACGCTCGTCGATTAACAGAACAATCAAGACAACTTCCGGATGATTATGCACAATCGCATTGGCCATCTTTTGCATTAACACTGTTTTACCACTAAATGGTGGCGCAACAATCAAGGCACGTTGTCCCTTACCAATTGGTGTTAATAAATTGATAATACGGGTCGATACTTCTTGTTGGGAAATTTCTAAGTTTAAACGTTCTTTAGGATATAAAGGCGTTAAGTTATCGAAGAAAATCTTTTCTTTGGATTTTTCCGGATTTTCAAAATTAACAGCCTCAACCTTTAAAAGGGCAAAGTATTTTTCCCCTTCCTTCGGCGGACGGATTTGACCAGACACCGTATCACCCGTTTTTAAATCAAAACGGCGAATTTGTGAGGGGGAAACATAAATATCATCGGGGCAAGGTAAATAATTGTACTTAGCACTGCGTAAGAAACCAAAACCATCGGTGAGAATTTCAAGCGTTCCTTCACCAAACATCAAGCCTTCTTTTTCAGCTTGGGCTTGAAGGATTTTAAAAATCAAATCCTGCTTCTTTAATGTCGACGCACCTTGAACATTCATGTCTTTGGCGAGTTTAGTTAACTCAGCCATTTTCATTTCTTTGAGATCTTCTATATGAACGGTTTTACCAGAAGGATTACCAGGCTTATAGTCCGATTCTTTCACATCTTTAGATTCATCTTTTTCTTTTACTTCTGCTTTGGACATAGTCCCTTTCTCCTTTGTAACCGTTGAATAATCGCTTTCACTTGATTGGAAGTGTCCGCTAAGTTGCCATTATTATTGATAATAATATCGGCACGTTGCTTTTTAATTGATAAGGGTAATTGAAGTTTAATACGCTCGTGGACCTGCTTAGGCGTCAACCCTAACTTCTTCTTTAACCTTTGAATTTGAGTTGTTTTGGTCGTCGTGACTGTAATATTTAAATCGGTGAACTTGTCCCACCCTGCTTCAAACAATAAAGGTACATCCAAAATAACAAACGATTTTGACTTATATCGTTTTAATTGATCTTTAACTGTAGTGAGAGCCTCTGGGTAAACAACATTGGTGAGTTTCTTTAATTCACGCGGGTTATTGAAAACGATACTGGCAAGAAGTGCTCGATTAACCTTACCAGACGTAAGTATAACACCTGGAAAAATTTTTGCCACTTTTTTATAACATTTTCCTGTTGGCTCGATAAGCCCCCTCGTAATGGCATCGGCATCAATGATCGCGGCCCCATGTTTCTTAAATAGGGCTGCAACGGTTGATTTGCCTGTGCCGAATGATCCGGTGACACCTATAATATACATTGTTCAAAGGCCTTTATGTATGCTTTGGCAGATTTTTCCCATAGAAATTTATAACGGAATGTGTGATTGGCTAAAAATGCCATTTGTTTTTTATCGCGGTAGACTTTGACAGCTTCGCTGATGGCTTCCGGAGTTGCTCCAGCTTCTTGCATTACTTTGATTGCAGCTGCTTTAGCTGCAATCTCGTCGATTTTCTTCTGGAGCATGGCGGTTTG
>CAYZPQ010000084.1:0-8524 GCA_964480185.1 uncultured Planctomycetales bacterium
ATATTCTGCGCCCGTGGCCTAATGGATAAGGCAACAGCCTCCGGAGCTGTTCATGCAGGTTCGACTCCCGCTGGGCGCGTTTTTCCTAAGAATATTCAGAATTAATTCTAGAAAAAAACGCCCCTGTCCAGCCGAAGGCTGGGCGGGCGCGTCAGCAGATAAAAAAATGACACACTCTTTAATAAGCACCACATTTCAAACGAAAGGCATTCATGGCACGTAAGCAAAAGATCACTATCTCCGTCATCGGCGGAAGTTCAATTGGCGCTAAGGTTGAAGAGCTCGCTGAGGGTGTTGGCAGAATGATTGCAGAGCTTGATTGTGTATTAGTCTGCGGCGGTTTAGGTGGCGCTATGGAAGCTGTAGCAAAAGGTGCAAAAAAAGCAGGTGGTTTAACCATCGGTATTCTTCCTGGCAAAGACAAAGAAAATGCCAATCCTTATATCGACATCGCTTTACCGACGACAATCGGTTATTCAAGAAACGTTATTGTGGCAGCATCCGGTGATATTGTTATCGCTTTACCTGGAAGCTATGGCACCAATTCAGAAATTTGTTACGCCCTTATTTACGGTCGCCCTGTGATTGATCTTGGAAATTGGAATATTGAGGGAATGATTGATGTGAAGACATTGGAGCAGGCTGAAGAGAAGTTAAAGAGATTGATTAAAAAGATTCAATAAAAGATAGTATGCCAGAGTTACCTGAAGTAGAAACTATTGCCGCTGATTTAAGACGCTACGCCCGAGGAAAAACCATTCAATCGGTCGTCGTGCGGGATGCGTTTGTCATTAAGAGCATTAAGCCAGCGCAATTTAAGAGTTCGTTAGAGAAAGTTGTTCTCAACGATATTCAGCGACGAGGAAAAGCATTAATCATTACTTTATCGAATGGATATTTTTGGGTAGTGCAGCCGATGATGACGGGGCAATTGGTATACGTTGCACCTAATCAAAAGCCGGACATCTTAAAAGAAACCCATCTCGTCATTGCTTTAAAAGAAGGCGGACATTTATTGTATAATGACCAACGTAAATTTGGTCACCTGCGTTTGGTTAAAGATATCACAACCATTAACTATTTTAATATCATCGGTCCTGAGCCATTGACCAATGATTTTACACCCGCCCATTTAGCGGCCTCATTCAAGAAGTCTGAGCGTGATATAAAAAATATTCTTTTAGATCACACGGTCGTCGCTGGAATTGGTAATATATATGCAGCTGAAATCTTATACCGGGCGCATGTGAGTCCCAAACGACGGGGCAGTACGATCAAAGCCATTGAAGTCGATCATGTCTTTAAAGAAATACGCGCTGTTCTTAAACTTGCCATTGAACACCGCGGCTCGTCGATGCGTAATTACCGTGATGGGTTAGGGCTTAAGGGAAAGTTTAATCAATTAATTCAAGTGTATGCCCGCGAAGGTGAACCGTGTGGTGTATGCCGTAAACCAATAGAACGTATTGTCCAATCAGGACGCAGTACATTTTATTGCATCAAGTGCCAGAAATAAGCTATGGATAAAATACAAAACATTTATAAAGTCGTTGCCAATGAGAAATTATGCCCACAATTTTGGCGCTTGAGTTTCGAAGCGCCTCAATTAGCAGCCGAAGTTAAGCCTGGTCAATTTGTGCATATTCGTACGAATGAAGGCTATGAACCATTTTTCCGTCGACCATTTTCTGTGTATCGTGCCTATCAAAATAAAGTTGATATTTTTTATGAAGCTGTAGGGCCTGGTACAAAAATTTTAACTCATAAAGTTAAAGGTGATACCTTAGATGTATTAGGTCCACTTGGAACGCCATTTACATTGCCTCCTGATGATGTCAAACAAGTCGTCATGATCGCGGGTGGCATTGGTGTGGCCCCGATGTTAATACTCTCGGATGTCTTAAAGAAGAGAAAAGTCGACCTAGTTTTACTCTATGGTGGGCGCACCCGTGCGCATGTGTATCCTATGACAGAATTCAAAGATAATGCCGTCAAGATTCACATCGCCACCGACGATGGTTCATTAGGTTTTAAAGGGCGCGTGAGTGGTTTATTTAATAAGATCAACATTAATCCACAGACAACTTATATTTACACGTGTGGCCCACATCCCATGATGAAAGCCGTACAAGATTTTGCCAAGCAACACAATCTCAAAGGCCAAGCTGCCTGCGAAGAAACCATGGCCTGCGCTTTGGGCGCATGCTTAGGATGTTCGATCGAAACAACCAGCGGCTATAAAACAGTCTGTTACGACGGGCCTGCATTTAACTTAGACGAAATTATTTTTCATTAACTATGAATTTAACAATACAAATTGGTAATGCTACGTTTAAAAATCCAGTGACCGTCGCCTCGGGGACATTCGGTCATGCCGAGCGTTATTTTAAACTGGAAGAAGTGAAGAACTTAGGCGCGATTGTTCCAAAGACAGTCACCTTTAATGCGCAAGTTGGTAATCCACCGGTGCGTATTGTAGAAACTCCGTCAGGAATGATTAATGCGATTGGTATTGAGAATCCAGGTATTGATGGATTTATTCAAGACAAGTTACCTTCATTTCAAACAATTGGTGTGCCTTTAATTGTGAGTGTGCTTGGTCATACACCAGAGCAATTTATTGGGATTATCGAAAGACTTAACGCCTTAAAAGATCAAGGCAAGCATGGTCATGTCGCTGCCATCGAATTAAATCTCTCATGCCCCAATTTAAAACACAAAACATTAGTCGCCCAAGATCCTCAAGCAACTGAAAGTTTAGTTAAACAACTCAAAGCCATTTCAAAGTTTCCCATTATCGCCAAATTATCCCCCAATGTCACAGACATTGCAGAAATTGCCAAAGCGGCAGAGGTGGGGGGCGCTGATGCCGTGGCTTTAGTGAACACATTCACTGCCATGTCAATTGACATTCATAAACGTAAATCCAAAATTGGTAATTTTACGGGAGGCCTTTCCGGCCCAGCCATTCGCCCTATTGCAGTGGCCATGGTTTACAAAGTAAGCCAAGCGATTAAGATCCCTATTATCGGCATGGGCGGTATATCCAATGCCAATGATGCTTTAGAATTCATCATTGCAGGTGCCTCCATGGTTGCAGTGGGCACCATGAACTTCGTCAATCCCCGCGCGCCTATCGAAGTCCTAGAAGGCATACAAGCCTACATGACCAAATACGGCCACAATGACATCAAAGACCTCATCGGCAGCCTAGAAAAATAAACAATTAATTGGTGACAGCTACCAATTAATTAATTGGTAGCTGTCACCAATTATTTTTCTGAACATTAAAGTGTTTTGCGCGAATTTAATTGAAATTACCCTATCTTACGTATTTCCAACAACTTTCCTTCCTTGACGAAAGCGCTTTCTGTGTTATCTTTGAGCGCTATACCTATTTCATCGCGCACACATTTACCATAGCGCCTTAAGCGATTCTTTAACCTCATTGGGAGAATAACCATGTTTAAACGCTTTTTATCCGCATTTATTTTAACTGCTTTTGTGATCAATTCTGTGGGTATCATCCCAGTCAATGCTCAAAGCGCTTTACCAACTCCTGGCACCATGGTCAATTTAAGTCCTGCGTTTAAACCTGCTGTTATCCGCGGGCTGACAGTTCATCAAGATAATCCCTTTGTATTTGATTTTATCGTAGACCAAGGCCAAGGTAATGCGACAACGAAAGCAGAAGCAGATCGATTAATCCGCTATTTTTTTACCGCTTTAGCTGTCCCTGAGAAAGATACCTGGGTCAACTTAAGTCCTTATGAAAAAAATCGCATTATCCCAGATAGCTTAGGTCAAACAGCTATGGGTCGTGATTTATTAGCCCAAGATTATGTGTTAAAACAATTAGCCTCTAGCTTAATCCATCCCGATAGCGAATTAGGCAAGAATTTCTGGGATAAAGTTTACAAACAAGCGCAAGCCAAATTTGGCCCTCAAGTTCAAATTCCTGTGAATACATTTAATAAAGTTTGGATCGTAGCTCATAGAGCGCATGTTTATGAACATGGCCAAACTGCCTGGATCGTCGATACACAATTAAAAGTGATGATGGAAGAAGATTATTTAGCAGCACAAAAGAATCAGCCTCAAGCACCAACTAATTCACACGATGTAAGCTCTCAAATTTACAAAGAAATCATCCTTCCCCAATTAGAAAAAGAAATCAATGAAGGCGAAAACTTTGCGCAATTAAGACAAGTCTTTTACAGCTTAGTCTTAGCCACATGGTTTAAAAAGAATCTCAAAGAAGCAGTATTAACCCAAGCCATCGCCGATAAAAACATGGTCGATGGTTTAACCGCTGATAAACAATCATTATCTACGGAAACAATTTACCAGAACTATTTACAAGCCTACAAAAAAGGCGCGTTTAACTTTATTAAAGAAGAACAAGACCAAATCACCAAACAACCCATTGCCCGGAAATATTTCTCAGGCGGGTGGGCTGTTAGCCAAGACTTGATACAACCCGCCACAACAAATAGAGCGATGACAACGGATAATGGTTCATTAATTAAAGCAACAGCTACTGTTGGCGCTCCAAATGCAGCTATGACAATTTCCAGACCAGTCATGCGTACTGTGACATGGGGCGGGCAAGAGTATGCGGGAGAAGAGTTGGTCACCCTTAAAAGAACATTGATCCTATTTCAACAGCATATAGATTTAGTCTTAGATAGGGTTAATTCTCGTCAACGTTCTTATAATAACTTGCTTGATAGAAGTTCATATATTGCTCTAGTTAGCTTATTGAAGGATGGTCGTTTTGCCCGGGAGTACAATAATAGGCGTGGTGTTTCACCCATGGTTTTATCGAGTAGTGTAGAAGAAAAAGAGTATCCTTTTCAAATAGCTTTTGCTGAAGGCACAACCGACGAAGTCATGCGAGATTCAATAAAAGCTCTTAGCGTAGCGATAGGTGAAGATATAAGAGGGATTAACGGAGTTATTGCCTATAATGCCGTTCAAGCAGACTACACTGCTGAGTTTAATTGGCGTGGGGAGATTGTGAAAAGCGAAACATCCATTGCAGAAGTAATTGACAGACTTGCTGCATTTCAAGATATGTTATTGAAAATATCATCAGTGAATGAGGATCTCGTAAAAGAATTTAACAGTACTCAAGATTTTAGAGATACGAATATTTTAAAGAAATACGCACCTTTTTTAGGAAAATTTATTAAATTAACCACAAATGGCAACAAGGTCGTATTAAAAAGTGTTTCCCCAGAAGAAAATCCTTTTTTCCTAAATATGGCGTTACGTCAACATTACTATGAATTGCTTAATTTAGTAGACGATGATTTGCGGAAAGCCTTGGATATACTGCAGTCAACCCAACAAGGTAAAAAATGGGATAGTTTTAAAGAACAAATGTTACAAGGATTTAGGAGAGCAGCAAGTAAGCCAGAAATCTTTATGTTAAACGGCACAGCGTCTCTCGTATCTAATGGAGATACATTAAGATCATTAGTGAGTGAATTAAGAAGCGCTCTTCCATATAGTGGTCGTATTAACCCGATATTATCCAGGCAAGGAATATACCTTCAATTTCTTGATGGCAAAGACCAAGAATCTATAGATTATATTGAAGCGATTACCAATAGTGTGAGTAGAGGGAGTCTTGGCGTATTTAGAATTAATGGTAAATATTGGTTGAAATCAAAATCTAATAATGTACGCCAGAATAGAGAGGATATTACTAATTTTGCACCCTCTTTAAGGCTTTTTGGCGATCATTTCATACCTTCTAATAATGTTAAGATGTCCTATCAGAATTCCATTGATTTAATGCTTTTAGCCATATTGAATCAAGAATTTGAGATAGCATCAGGGCGGGTAGAAATAACAAAGACAGGTCAACATCAAATGACATTAAATGTTACGTTGCCTGATGGAAAAATACAGCACACCTATGATGAGCGCGATAATCCCCTGGACGTCGTTGAAGCGGTGTATATAAAATTAGAGTTTAGGGAACGAGGAAAACTAGCGCAGAAGTCTGTGCAGAGTATATTGCAGAACTCAGGATTAGTGCGTGTTTTTGCAACTGCAAATGAAGCCATGACTACAGAAGCACGCGCAGAGCTTATTAAAGCAAAGCGTGCAGTAGTTGCTAAGTATCAAGGTAATAAAATATTACCTCAAGAGGAAGGGGTCTTGAAATCTCAAGCAAGGATTAAGAAGAGGATTGAAGGAATAGAAAAAGAATTAGAAAAAGAAGCGGGAGACAGAGCCATGCAAGTCGGCCCTCTCACCATTGAGTGGGGTGGTATTTATTATCATGGGGAGAAAGATATAAGGGCTTTTATTGAAAGGCTTGAGCGTACACGAAATTTATTTAGTCAAATAGAAGTAGAGGAGACTACGGGAGGATATAAATTACCAATTCATGCTGGTGAAGAATTTACAGTTAAAAGTAGTTTGTCAGCGTCAGGTTATGGTCTACAAATTAGGAGAGAATTAGAGCAAAACCAAGACTTGGTAAATGAAACTAGTATCAGTATGGATGGGTTAACAGTTAATCTATATCTTAAAAATAGAAAAGCTCAGCGAGAAGAGATACAACGCGTGCAAAAGCGTGTCATTGGTATATTTAATGATTCAATTAAGCAGTTTGAAGATTATTTAGCAGACAATGAAAAGAAGGAAACATCTCATACGATAAATGCGGTATCTGGCGTGAGTGCACGTCGTACGGCATTTACTTATGTTGATCAATCCTTTTCGATTGAAGTTCAGAAACGAGAAGTCGGTAACCCGTATAACCCTATATTTATTCTAAGTGGCAAAGCTCCAAAACCATTGCCACAAGGTACAAGCTATGTACTAGTATTAAATAATTATGTCATGTTTATCCATCCGAATAGACGCGCTGATAAGGACAACTTTGTTGTATATGAAATAAGTCCCGAGGGCGTACATGAGAATCAATTAGCAATGAGGGAAATTGATAAAAGAACTAGAAGAAAGGGAATTAATTTTACAAATCAATCATCATTGGTTTTATCTCAGGATGGTCAAGTAGTGGTAGACGGGACGGATATTACAGATATTCTATTAGATGTTTTAGATAGAGCAATGACCCCAGATCGTCAGAGTGCAACAGGGGGTATTGATTTGCAAGATACTGAAGCTGGTTTGACGGTGAGTAGAGATGTGAATGGTGGTGTTAAAGTCACTGTAGATCCAGCCATGATTGAACGTGTCCGTCGGGAAGGGTTAAAAGTAATTAATCCAGTTATCATTAATATGACTCCCATGACAGCCCCAGATTTACGTTTACTATTAGGTTTTGCCACCCCTAAACAAGACGCAGCTCAATTGGCTAAGATATAAAAACTAGGGACAGACACCAGTTTTTGCCGCTCACGCGGCTTGAAACAAAACTGGTGTCTGTCCCTAGTTTTTTATTTGCTTAAATCTTACGCTCAAGGTATATTCATGGGCATCATTAACATTTAGGAAAACTTATATGAGCCATAGTTCAAGCAAATTAATCGTTGCCCTTGATGTCGAAACCTTCGACGAAGCCCGTACTTTAATTGATAAGCTAGAAAATACCGTCGAGATATTTAAGATTGGCATGCAGCAGTTTACTGCTTATGGGCCTTTTGTCTGTCGGTATGTGCAAGCTAAGGGCAAGAAAGTATTCTTGGATTTGAAGTTTCATGATATTCCAAATACAGTGGCCTCTGCCGTTAAATCTGCCGTGAATTTAAGTGTGCCTCCCGAGCCAATGCCCAATTTTGCACCATTGTTTATGCTGACATTGCATACAGTGGGTGGTGAAGAAATGCTGCGTGCGGCGGTGAAGGCAGCGAAAGAACAAGCGTCTAAGCGTGGTGTCAAAGCACCGTTGATCGTCGGAGTTACCGTATTAACAAGCCAGGCGAAGGCAGATAATATGCAAGCACTGGTGCTTGAGCGCGCACAATTGGCGTATGATTGTGGTTTAGATGGGGTGGTAGCCTCTGTTGAAGAAGCAGCTGCCATTCGTCAGAAATTTGGTAAAGAGTTTATCATCGTGACGCCTGGCATAAGACCAGCTGATGCATCACTTGATGATCAGAAACGTGTGGCTACACCGAAAGTAGCGATTGAGAGCGGAAGTAGTTTTCTGGTTGTTGGTCGCCCGATCGTTCAAGATAAAGAACCAGCTGAAGCCGCTCGTCGGATTTTGGAAGAGATTAAGAAGGTGTAAGTCATAGTATTTATTATATTCTTGTTGAATACATATTCGAACCTCTATATCATTGATAATATCAATACATAGAGGTTCTTTTTATGAGATCAACAGTTTCATTAAAAGCTATTAAATTACGACAACAAGGTTATTCCTTAAATGAGATTGTGGAACGTCTTGGCTGTGCCAAAAGTTCCGCAAGCGTGTGGGTTCGCAATGTTAAATTAACTGCTCTTCAGAAACAAAATCTACGTAACAATCAAAATAAAGCGCGAGCTAAAGCATCAAATCATCCCAATAGTCCTAAGTCCAAGTGGCTACGTATTC
>CAYZPQ010000084.1:8534-9214 GCA_964480185.1 uncultured Planctomycetales bacterium
TGTGCAGCGCTTTATTGTGGAGAAGGTTATAAGAAAACGCGTAATATGTTTGTTTTTGCTAACACAGATCCGGAGATGATTGTATTGATGATGGAGTTTGTGCGTAAAATATGTCATGTGCCTTTGGCGAAAATTAGAGGAAGAGTTAATTTGCACCCCGAGCATCCTTCACACATTAGTGAGAAATATTGGTCTAATCTAAGCGGTATTCCGATAACACAATTTCATAAGCCATTATTGGCAATTCCAAGATCGAGCAAAGGGATAAGAAAGTCATTGCCTTATGGTACCTTTAGAATTATAATCTCCGACGTTATTTTAGTTTCCCGTATTTTTGGTTGGATCGATGGGATTAAGAAATGGATTCATACGGGCAAGTAGCTCAACTGGTTAGAGCATTCGGCTTACATCCGAAAGGTTGAGGGTTCAATTCCTTCCTTGCCCATTTAGAATTGGTGTCACCCAAAAAAAATCTTTACAAATGATGTGTTGGTGGGTACACTAACGGACTTGTTAGACGAGATCTTTAGAGTATTTTGGTTATTAAATATTGGTAATCTCATCAACGACTTCTGTCGTTGATGCCGTTCTTATATACGAGACATTACGGGGGGCCGTGGTGTAGTTTGGTTAACACATCAGCTTGTCACGCTGAAGACCGCGAGTTCAAGTCTCGTCGG
>CAYZPQ010000085.1:0-9165 GCA_964480185.1 uncultured Planctomycetales bacterium
GATAGTATTTTTCTTTGTGAAAGTTCCAACAGAATTTCCATCCATGACTTCTTTAACTAAAAAATCTTTAACCTCTAACGAGACTTCGTAAAAACCTCTTTCTTCTACATCTTCCCACACTTTGGCGTTTTTAATACCCATTGAATCTAATTTAGCAGCGCCCTTTTTACCAATGGTCACAAACACCGCTTCAGGATTCTTTTCTTTTTCTTCCAACGCACGTGCCACAACACGGCTATTCAAATCCCCGGTAAAACTACGCTCTGTTGAAATCACAACAATCAGGGTCTTTTTATTATCATTATTAACTAAGGGATGACGGACTTGAGAAAAACTAACTAAACTAAAGAATTCAGCAAATGATTCACCGAATCGATTAAAGCGGACTTTATTTTGCATCAAGCCATGAAACTTCATATCCGCGACATCTTTAAGAACCTGAATCAGGTCAACCAGATCGCGGACTTCTACTACTTCTGTTTTAACCTTACTTGCTTTACCCATAGGGGATTATTGTGAATATTTTTTTTCTATTTTTTGCTTAAGTAACGTCGCTGATTCTTTGATTGCTGCTTGCAAACTGCCATCGAGCATTAATGTTTCAAATTGTAACATGACGCCCCCAATAACTTTAGGATCAACTTTAGGCGCTAATACAATATCCCGAGACATTTTTTCTTTAAAAACACTCTTAATTAATGTCAATGATGATTCATTGATAGGATTCGCTGTAATCACATCCGCTGATTTAACGTCTGCCCCTAATTTTGATAAATCAACTTTCTTTAACTTTTCAATAAACTCATCGATTAAGACTTTATCCAACTCATTCTTAAACTTAACGGTAAACACTTCACCCGCAATGTCGGCAGAATAATCGACGATTTTTGATTCAACATTTTTTTCAACTTCACGACGAATTTGATCACGCGCATTCTGGGCTTTCACAATAATATCTTCAGCTTCTTGACGCGCTTTATTCAACATTTCTTCTTTAACTTTCGTCGACTGCTCTTCTAATTCCTGACGCATTTTCTTTTCAATGAGATCGAGTTCCTTTTTACGGTTCTGGAGCTCAATGTCAGCCTCTTTGATTTTCTTATTTAATTCAGATTCGCGCTGACGAGCCGCTTCCGCATCTTTGTCTAGACGCTGTTTGGCTGTTTCCACATTTCGAAAAAATAAAATGTAGGCAATTAGCAGCATCAATCCAACGCCGCAGGCGAGGGCCACTAGAAATTGTATAACGACAATCCAACTCATACTAATCTCCTGTTTATGCTATTGCACATGCAATAACGTGCATGCCGCAGAGAGCGGCAGGCTTTTTTAATTAAAAATCATGTAAAAAGCGACAAGCAATGCAAACGCGACTAATTCAATCAACATTAACTTCCACGCCGTCGTAAACTGAAGCTGGGCGCTTTTGGTGGGATGATTACCAATGTCATTAATCATCCGAGAACCAAGTAAAGCCACCCAAAAACATGCAAAACCAATCACAAAAAAGAACATCACAATAAAAGTAAGGCCTTCAACCCATAATGGAAAACCTTTTAACATGACTAAAACCTCTTGTTAAACAATTGAAAAATAACAAGAATTGTAATCACCGACAATACCAATACCAAAATCATCAAACCCGCCATGCCAACCGACATTTGGGTGGCAGAAGCAGGATTGCGTCCCAACTTTTGCCAAATCACATACATCAAATATATCAAGATACTCGTCGGACCAAGTATAATCAGTGCAATTGATCCAATTAAAATAATTTGCTCAAGAATCATGATAGACCTAACACACGTTACTGCTTAAAGAGTTGAAATATAATCAACAATGCCACAATTGAAATAGCCACCACAAACACCAACATCATGGCCATGCCTGTAAAAATCTTCGCTGCCGCTGATGGATTACGACTTAACGCTTTGATAACAGCATACCCTAACACCGCAATAACAATTGACGGTCCAAGGACAGAAATAAACATGACTGTTAAAATAATAAATGTTTCTGCTAACATAATTAGTGACCGCTTTTACCTTCAGCTTTTTCCTTAGGTGCAACAAATGTTTTTTCAGTTTCTTCGACTAAGATTGTGCATTCATTGGCAAAAAATCTTAAAATTCCTGAGCGAACAGGAATGCGCCGCGTCCAATCAATGATAATATCACCCTTTTGAAGCAAACCGATTAATGGGTAATGATACGCCAATAATTCATACTCGCTGCGATCGCCTAAAATAAACAAACTATTAACATTATTCTCAAAGATGACATTCTTGGGGCTTAAAATGATGCATTTAAAATTAGCACGGTATGTACCCGCCATGATTAATGCTTCCCTGCTGGAACTGATTCAACATAATCATCCAGTTCATCAACCTTCACTTTTTCACGACGATCAATAATGCCTTTAACAAAAGGTTCAACAACCGAGGCAATCCCTTTTTCAATGTCAGGATCTAATTTTCTCTTCTCACGGATCATCTTTAATAAATCTGGATTATTTTTCTTCACATAATCCATTAATTCATCCTGGAATATTTTAACTTCAACACTACCTTCCAAATCATTCATCATTTTTTTGTTAAATGCATAGAAAATAATAACCTGTATTTCTTGCTGCACAGGTTTATCACGATCTTGACGTAAGATCTCGGTCAAGATAGCGCCACGTTTTAATTTCTCAATCGTCTCATCTGACTGACCCGTTGTCTTTAATTTAGAGATACGCAATAATTCGCGGTACTGCAAGTATTCAAGACGCAATGGACCTGACAATGTTTTAATCGCATGCCACTGCACTTTCGACCCGACGCGTGAAACTGACAAACCTAAGTCGAGCGCTGGCTTTTGACCTTCACCAAAAAGCGTACTACTTAAATAAATCTGACCATCCGTCATGGAAACGAGATTAGAAGGAACGAATGCGGTCAAATCCCCTTCGAGAATTTCAACGATGGGGAAGAATGTGACAGACCCTCCGCCTCTTTTTTCATCCAAATAACACGCACGTTCAATCATTTTTGAATGCAAATAGAAAATGTCCCCTGGGTAAGAATCGCGTCCTGGAGGACGACCTGATAACAATGAAATTTCCCGATACGACCAGGCATGTTTGGTAAAATCATCAAAACCAACGAATACATTCTTGCCTTGTTTTAAGAAAAATTCTGCGACGGAACAGGCAACATAAGGTGCTAAATATTGCTGACCTGGTGATGTCGAGGCTCCCGCTGAAATAATCGTACTATATTCAAAGCAATTGTGATCTTTAAACAACTGAACGATTTTCGCCAACGCAGAACGCGGTTTACCAATCGCCACATAAATACAAATCAACCCCGTATTTTTTTGATTAATAATGGTATCGGTAACAATCGCTGTTTTACCCGTACCCTTATCCCCTAAAATCAACTCACGCTGCCCTAAACCAATTGGGATCATCGCATCAAGTACCTTGACACCTGTTTCCAATGTTTTCTTCAAAGGCTGACGCACAAGAATCGGTGGCGCTTCAGGGAAGATTGGGTACATATCATCATGTTCAAGTGGGCCTAACCCATCCATGGGTTCACCTAAAACATTAACAATACGGCCAATAAATTTCTCACCGACGGGCATCAAGAATGGCTCAACCGACGCCGTTGCTTTGTCCCCGGTTTTAATATTATCTTTTTGGGTAATGATCAAGACCTGGGTTTCATTTTCATTCAAACCAAGGACCATCCCGCTTGTCCCATAACCAAATTTAATCATCTGGCCATTGATACAATGCTTAAAGCCCGTAACAATGACAATACAACCACGCACGGCCTTAACAATACCAATCTCAGTATATTGTAATTCTTTAACGCTCATAGACCTTTACCTAAGTTTTCTTCTGTTTATCTTCCACTGGTTCTTGTTTTTTATCCAGTGATTCTTCTTTAATAATTGTCTTTTCCTTAGAACGGAATAACCACACAATTAACGTAACACCTGTAAGTAATCCAACAAACACTAAAATCCAACCAATAAAACTCCAGGCTGTGCTGTTTTCAAATTTCTTATTGAATACGGCTTTAGATACATTGGCCACACTATTAAGACTTTGAACGCGTTGTAAGATATTTTTGACCTTACTCTTTTCTAAATCTTCACGGTAAACAGCTAATAATTTTTCAAGTGTTTCTAAATCAGTCTCTGCATTGGTCATTGTCACTAAATTTTCTCGATAGGCACTGATATGCTGTTCGATAGGTTTAGACTCTGCTTGGGAGGCCTTCACAACGTCTAAATAACCAACAATGCGATCATTTAATATTTTAGCCCCATCGGCAAAACGGGTATCTGATAAAAAATCATAGGCGTATTTGGTACGCGAAGCGAAATAATCAATTTTATTTTGAGGCACAGTCCAGACATCTTCAACCCCGACACTGTACTTACGTTTTTCTTTAGCTGGTATTGTTTCTTCTTTAAATAAAAATGATTGCTGGCGTTGCTGATCAAAACGCACATCAAAACCTTCGGGCTCTAGGACATTTTCTGCTTTGACTTCAACAGGCAAAAAATGTTTAAACTTCACAGGCTTTGCTACATCCGTTGGATTATCTGCTTCTATATTAAGACGGATAATCTTAGGTTGAGTAATATCATTTAAATCTGATCGCCAATAATCTGCGGCTAATGCACTGCTTTTGACACGCATTAATTCTTTACGATAGGTACGGTAAGAATCAATTCTTTTCTCAATGCTATCAGCTTGAGATGTTTGAGAAGAAACAATCGTATCGATTTTCTTTAATAAATACTCTTTTAATGGCGCCGCTTTATTCTCATCAAAGGCCATACCCAATTTATTATAGCCTTCATCGATTTCACTCTTAATACTCTCAACTTGAGCAGGATCAATTTTCCAAACGTCTTTCAGTCTGATTTTAAATGTCTTGGATTGTTTTGCCCCTAACTCTACCTTGCCCTGTACAAAAAAATTAGCATCTTCCACATCATAGGCAAGCTCTAATCCATCGGTTTCAAGAATATCTTGGGCTGTGACATCAGAAGGTAAATCAAATTTAACATTTGTTTCTTTCGCCACATCAGCGCCATTAACAGCCATGACATTGATGAAAACATCAGCAAAAACCAAAGGCACCATTCCCAGGTAGAAAATGATGCCGATGATTAATGTTGGCATATAAGACTGATCGTATTTGTTTTTAATCATCAATCTCCGCTTTCATACCATGTCTTGATAACCACATCTTGAACATTCATTGCATCGCGTAAGGCATTGATCTTGGCGGATAATTCTTCGATCTTTTCATTCACGCGATCCATATCTTTGCGTTCTAATGGTTCCAATTCTTTCGCTGCTAAACCTTCCAAGCCTGCTTTTTCAGCTTCTTTTTTCAAGAATTCATTTAAATTGTCGAGCACGTCTTGGATAACGCCAGATCCATTTTGTTGACCTTGAGCGATTTCTGCAGCTGCCGCTTGCATGTCAGTCATGGCATCTTCTAACAATTTGAGTTTGGTATAGACGTCAGGTGTTGCACCATTCACACCTAAATCCGTGATGATGGTTTGAGCAAAACCTAAAGCGGCATCGGCACTGCTCTTGGCTTTCTTAATACTACCGAATACTGTTGATGCATTTGTTGTATCTGAAATCGTACCAATCGTTGATTTTAAGAAGTTAATATCACCATAGATTGTTTGATTGCTTGTTGTATCTGTTGCACCACCGAGTAATTCTTTAATGCTTTGAACATTATCACTTAAGGTTCCTGTAGAGGATGTGCCTTGAATACTGGCGATCACTTGTGAAATACGTCCAAACATCGTGGTACAGGTTGTTGTTGTAGCATTAGCTAAACAGGTGTCATCCACTGTACCCATGCGGGTGACCACGTTGGTGACATTGCCCATGAGCGTATTTAATCCACCCCAGTTAATTGTTGAACGGCTTGAGGATGATAAATCTGCCCAGTTGACCCCACCACGTGACATTGAGGAAATATCATCCCAGTTAATGCCAGAGCGTGATTTAACAATGATATCTTGCCAATTGACGCCGGCGGTTGATAATTGACCGAAATTATACCAATTGATGCCGCTATTGGATAAATCACCTAAACCATTCCAGTTAATATCTAAGCGTGATAAGGAATCAATGCCAGACCAATTGATTTGGCTATTACTCAAGGAGCCGAATGATTGCCAATTAATTCCAGTATTGCTCATTCTGCTTAAATCACCCCAGTTAATAGCTGTTTTGGTAAATGTTTCAATATCTTGCCAATTGATCGCTGATTTAGATAAGCGACCCATGTCGGTCCAGTTAATGGCAGCTCTACTCATTGTATTGAGGTCGCTCCAATTAATGCCTGTTTCCGTAAAGGTCTTCATGTCATACCAATTAATACCATTCTTTGATAAAATCGCCATGTCACTCCAATTAACAGCGGCATTACTCAATACACCAATACCATCCCAGTTCACATTTGCGGCAGCGATATCATATAAGGAATACCAATTGATATTGCTGTCTGCTAATTGTTTGATACTTAACCAATTAACTCCGCTATCAGATAAGCTATCAATACCTGCCCAGTTCACGCCAGTTGTTGACATCGTTTGTAAATCATTCCAATTGATGCCTGTTTTACTTAACACCCCTAAGTCATTCCAATTCACGCCAACTTTACTGACGACATTGAAATCAGTCCAGTTAATACCTGCCTTTGTCAATGCAGAGAAATCAATCCAATTAACAGCGCTATTCGCTAATTCATTCAACCCATCCCAGTTTAAATTGGAACGTGTTAAGACAGTGAAATCAGACCAATTAATACCCGAACGGGATAATGTATCAATACCTGACCAGTTGACACCTGTATTAGATAAAACACTAATATCTGTCCAGTTCACACTGTTATTTGATAAGGAACCGATGGCAATCCAGTTGATACCAGAATTTGTTAAGTTATTGAATCCACCCCAATTAATGCCTTGTGTACTTAAGACATTCAAGTCGCTCCAGTTAATTGCTGTATTACTTAAGCGATTCATATCAACCCAATTGATGCCAACTTTAGAAAGCACACCAAAATCTTCCCAATTAATGCCGGTGTTTGATAAGCGATTCATATCGCTCCAGTTAACACCTGCCGTTGACAATGTTCCAATATTAGCCCAGTTGACGCCATTGCGGCTTAATGAGGTAATATCTTCCCAATTCACATTCACATTGGACATGCTAGAAATACTTGCCCAGTTAATGCCATTGCGGCTTAACACATTTAAGTCTAACCAATTGACACCAGCTTGGGTTAATACCGACACATTATCCCAATTAACAACAGCACCGCTTAAGGAATTTAACCCTTCCCAATTAATTGATGAACGAGACAAGCGACCTAAATCATTCCAGTTGATCGCACCCTTTGTCATGACTGTTAAGTCAGCCCAATTAATGGAAGACTTCGACAATGTATTTAAGTCAGACCAATTAATGCCACTACGTGTTAAGACATTGAAGTCATTCCAATTAATACCGTTCTTCGACAAGACACTAATATCATTCCAGTTAATGCCTCTGCTGGCGAGGACACCAATATCATTCCAATTAATACCTGTTTTGCTTAAATTTCCTAAATCAGTCCAGTTGACATTCGCTTTAGTTAAGGTGGCGAAATCGTTCCAATTAACGCCATTTGTCGTCAATTGATTGATGCCTTGCCAGTTAATGCTTGATTTAGACAATACTGCCCAATCATACCAATTCACACCTGTTTTGGTCAGGACATTTAAATCGTTCCAATTAATACCTGTACGGCTTAAGGAATTCAAGTCATTCCAATTAATGCCTGTTGTTGACATGCGGCTGAAATCATTCCAATTAATACCATTCTTTGTTAAGACGTTGAGGTCATTCCAATTAACACCTGTCTTAGACACTACCGCTAAGTCGTTCCAATTAATAGAGGCTTTGCCTAATACACTAAGATCATTCCAGTTGATGCCAACTTTTGATAAGACGCCAAAGTCATTCCAATTAATACCCGTCTTAGATAAAGCTCTGAAATCATCCCAGTTAATGCTGGCTTTACTTAAGACACCTAAATCGTTCCAATTAATACCTGTCTTTGACAAGACACCGAAGTCATTCCAGTTCACACCTGTCTTGGATACAACTGCTAAGTCATTCCAGTTAACGCTAGCCTTGGACAACACATTCAAGTCATTCCAATTAATGCCATTCTTTGACATGGAACCTAAGTCAGCCCAATTAATGCCTGTCTTTGTAATGGTTTGTAAATCACTCCAATTAATACCGGTGCGTGCTAACACAGCTAAGTCGTTCCAGTTCACAGAAGCCTTGGTCAACACATTTAAGTCAGACCAATTCACACCTGTCTTGGATAAGACATTCAAGTCATTCCAATTCACACCTGTCTTGGATAAGACATTCAAATCATTCCAATTAATACCTGTCTTTGATAATGTGCTGAAATCTGTCCAATTAATATGTGCTGTTGACCATGTGCTGATATCAGTCCAATTAATGCCTGCTTTGCTGATGGCGCCAAAGTCGTTCCAGTTCACACCTGCACTGGATAATTGGCTAATATTAGACCAATTCACACCTAATTTGGTCATAACACCTAAATCTTGCCAGTTAACAGCGACGGTGCTCATTCTGGCCATATCCGCCCAATTAATTGTGGATTTTGACAATGTGTTTAAGTCAGCCCAATTAATTCCTGACTTGGATAAAGCCCCAAAGTCATTCCAATTAATATTGGTTTTTGACACAGCCGCTAAATCAGACCAATTAACATTTATTTTACTTAATACCCCTAAGTCAGACCAGTTGACGCCAATTTTGCTCATGACGCCAAAGTCATTCCAATTAATACCTGTCTTAGAAAGCGCGAGTAAGTCATTCCAGTTCACACTTGTACGGGTCATGACACCTAAATCATTCCAGTTAATACCTGTTTTGCTTAAGACACCTAAATCTTGCCAGTTCACACCCGTCTTAGAAATCGCAGCTAAATCATTCCAGTTAACAGTGGCTTTTGATAAGACGTTTAAGTCATTCCAATTAATACCAGCCTTGCTTAAGACACCGAAATCATTCCAATTAACACCAGTGCGGCTGACCACA
>CAYZPQ010000086.1:0-2412 GCA_964480185.1 uncultured Planctomycetales bacterium
GATTAAACTCGCGGGGATTCTCAAACGCTTTTTTAACGGCATCCTTGGTAATTTCATGAAACTCAACACGAACAACTTTCTTACCCTTACCAATACGCTCCATCAAATTCCACCCAATCGCCTCACCTTCGCGGTCAGGGTCAGTCGCGACATAAATGGTATCAACATCCGCGACTTCTTTTTTTAACTTAGTCATGATTTTCTGTTTGTCTTTCATGACAATCATGGCGCTGACAAATTGATTATCAATATCAACACCCATTTTGGACTTAGGCAAGTCCACAATGTGACCATAAGAAGCCGTGACTTTAAATTTACTGCCTAAAAATTTGTTAATTGTTTTAACTTTGGCAGGAGATTCGACTATAACGAGAGATTTAGAAGCCATAATTAAGTAGTGTTACACTTTCATATAGTATTGACCGGGCACTTGCACGATAATTCCCCCTAATTCCAAATCAAGAAGAGCGGTACGCCATTGCGGAGGAGTTAAACGATTATCCCTTAAGAGCTGGTCAATGTGGATTTTATCTGAACCAATGACATTTAAGGCGACTAAAGAGTCAGGCGCTAAATTAACCTGATTTTGAGCTTCAGTCAACCCTTGTTTTAGGTTTATGAGCTGCATCCCTAATGAGTCTAGCACATCCTGAGGGTTTAATGCCACCTGTGCCCCATCTCGGATCAGCTCATTTGAGCCAACAGCCACTGGATTATCAATATTGGAAGGTACTGCCAAGACATCCCTTCCCTGTTGGGCCGCATAACTGGCTGTGATCAAAGCCCCACTTTTTTGAGACGCTTCAATGACAAGCACTGCCTTGGATAAACCACTGATAATGCGATTACGCCAGGGGAAATTGAATGTTAAGGGTGGCGTCTCCATGGGATATTCACTGATTATTGCGCCTTGCGCGCTAATCGATTCATACAAACGGGCATTTTCTTTAGGGTAAATAATATTTAGTCCACACCCAATCACTCCAATTGTCATGCCTCCACCCTCTAAACATCCTTGATGCGCACTGGTATCAATACCACGGGCAATGCCTGATACAATGCAAATACCTGCTTGGGCTAAGACACGTGCAAAATCCTTGGCTGCTTTTTTACCTGAAAGACCTGCATGACGACTACCCACAATACCGACGGATAAGGCAGATAAAGCCTCACTTTTTCCTTTCACATACAAACAGATAGGAGCATCAGGGATTTCACTTAAAGCACTAGGATAGGCCTTATCCTGAAAGGTGATTATCTCAATACCCTTTTGTTCAATCGCCGGAATTTCTTTAGTCAAAAATTCATCAACGGGAAATTGCACCACGCTTAAAGCGTGCGGCTCAGTCAAAAAACCCGTGGCCATTAAATCTTGATACGATGCTTTTAACACATGTTGAGGTGATTGATAAAACTCAATCAATTGACGCAAGCGACGGGCCCCTAACCCCGCAATTGCGTTTAAGGCGAGTACAGCTTCTGTGTCAGTCATTGTTAGAGTTTCTTTAAGATTTCGTCCACTGGCACGCTTAATGAGGGATCATTGCTATTGATCTCAATGTCAGCGGCACGACGGTACAGGGGAAGCCTTTGATTGAACAACTCAGTAATCGCCTCTTGGGGTTGAGGCACTTGCAGCAATGGCCGGGTTTTATCATTCTTTAACCGGTCATAAATCACATCAGGAGTGGCATGGAGGAAAAATACCGTTCCCGTTTGTTTTAATGCTACCACATTATCAGGATTAAGTACAATGCCACCACCACAATCAATGATGACATTGTTCTGTTGAGCTAAATCTTTAACAACTTTTGCTTCTTGAAGACGAAAATAATCTTCGCCTTTACGTTTAAATATTTCGGTAATGCGACAACCCTCAGCTTCTTCAATAATTTCATCAACGCTCACACGCTTCCATCCTAATTGCTTAGACAATGCTTTCGACACCAATGTCTTTCCGCTACCCATAAAACCAATTAAGACAATATTCTTCGACGCCATTCTACTCTTTCTACTGCTTGGATAAACCTACATGAAATGTCAAAATACCCCGACGCAATTGATGCGACACATCGACCAAACCAACATAGCCTTGACGTCGATACGCGCCCATAAGCTCCTCTTTCACCGTTTCAATTTCTTTCGGTGTCAGGCGTTTATTGCGGTATTGCTTATCAAATGACTTATAAATATTTTTATCCGCTAACTTAAAACCTGTGACCACAACCTTTTTAACTAATAAAGGCACATCATCAAAAGAGGCGTCTTGGGCATGTGCAACAAGCATAGGAAAAACAATACAGAGGACAATTAAGATCAATTTTTTCATAGTGTCTCGTTAATAATAATGATTACAAAGCTAGAGAAGCTTTGTTTCATAAACTAATTCCATTACTCTTTAAAGTGTGTTGA
>CAYZPQ010000086.1:2422-9088 GCA_964480185.1 uncultured Planctomycetales bacterium
GAGAGCTGTTTCGATGTATAAGGGAAACCCGAAGAAGAATCGAGGTTCGGCCGGTTAGTCCCACCGCTGCTGTCACTGTACCCCGTCAATGCCATAGTGCCGATACCCCTCGGCGCTTGGATGAAGATAATCTAAAGAGTAATAAAGGTCAATATTTTTATTTAAAGGGTCCTCTCCCCGCTCATGGTACAAATCCACGTACATGACATTCATTTTGGAAGTGATTTCTTGGTAAATCGCGCGCACTTCTTTTGTACGTGCTGTTAATAATGTGGTTGAAGGCCAAATAAACAAGGGTGCAATGCCCACATTTCCGGAATGCAAGATAATCACATGGTCTGCAATCGCTTTGACCTTAGTTAACAGCGTTTCTAAATCTAAACGCACCGCATCGAGCGATGTAAAACGTAAAATATCATTGCCACCAATTTGAATGATGGCTAAATTGTAATGCCCTGCCCGATTAAAATCATATTCTTTTAAAAGCTCACCAATCTTACGGCCATTGCGACCATCATTATCAATCTGTGCCTCTGGATAATTCTGGCCAAACCAACCCGCCACACTTCCCTTATTAGTCTTTGCCCCTGTACCTACCGCCGTACTGTCGCCTAAAAATAAAATACGCAAGGTCGCATTGGGATTATCTTGAGTAAACGGCGTCATGGTGTAATCACCACGTTTTAAATAGATATATAAACGGGAAACTTGGGCAATAGCGAGTACCGCCGTAACTAAAAAAAGGATTAAAATCAATCGGATGGAAAAATTTTTTGTCATGGTTGAGGATTAACTTCCGTCGGTGGTTCAGGGACAGTATATTCCCCTTCAATTGAACCACCTAAACTGCACGCTAATTCAACCTTGATAGTTTGCTGAGGCTTAACATCTAATGCTACGGTAGCATTAAATGCTGATGGTGTTTGTTGACGATTGAAATAAACAGGCGACATCGCCACGCCATCAATACTAATGACCATGCTACGGATAAAATGCTTATTTAATTTATTGGACGTATGCTCTGCCGTTACCGACAAAACATGCGCTGTTGTATCATACTTTAAATTAATCGATAAAGGCTTAGTCGCCCAGGCATTTGAAGCAATAATCATCACGGCGAGGATAAGGAAAATTTTTTTCATAAATTGTACATCCCTCCGGTCATGATAAATTCAATAATTTGTGGGCCCCAGAATAAACTGACCAAAGCACCGGCAATAATAAAAGGTCCGTAAGCAATAGTGCTATCTTTGGTGCGGATTTTTTCAATAATACCAAAGACGCCACCAAAGAATGGTGCAATAAAGAATGTTAAGATAGCTAATTTCCATCCCATGAAAGCACCAATCATGCCGAGCAATTTCACATCTCCCCCGCCCATGGTTTCTTTCTTAAAGATAAAATCTCCTATCACACCCATCAGATAAATTGATCCGCCGCCAATGAGTATCCCCATGAGTGAATACCCCACGCCTAAAAAGGGTGAGCTTACTCCATGGAGTTGCGGAATGAATAAACTAAACACAAGCCCTGCAATCATGCCACCTATAGACACTTCATCGGGAATAATGCGGTGTTCAAAATCCACAAAAATAGCGACGATAAAACCACTGATCATGACCAAATAAGGAAGCAAAAGCCATTGCAATCCATAATGCAGGTAGAAGCCAACAAAAACTAAACCGGTTAAAAGCTCAACTAAAGGATAACGGAAAGAGAATTTGGTCGCACAATGACGGCATTTGCCCTTTAAAAATAACCAGCTAAGAATGGGAATATTGTCATACCATTGAATGGGTTTTTGACAAACAGTGCAATGCGAACCTGGGAAGACAACAGACTTTTCTAATGGCAAACGCACAATACACACATTTAAAAAACTTCCAACAACACTTCCAATCATGAAGAAAAACACCGCTAATATATTACTTTCCATAAGCTTTATCCTCAAGTGCCTTTCGCATGACCTTCTTTAGTTTATCGTCGATCTGGCAATCTGCCCAATGTTGAAATGCCAAGACCCCTTGATACAAAAGCATGCCTAAACCATTGGCGGTCTTTGCCCCTTTGGCTTTAGCGGCCGCCAATAATTTTGTTTCAATTGGTGCATAAATGACATCATAAACCATTAAATTAGAATTGAGCAACGATTCATCGACGAGAATTGGATCATCTGGCTTCATGCCGACTATCGTTGAATTGATCAACAAATCCGCAATTTCAATATCAAGGTCATCAATGGTGTCAACCACTTCAATGATGCTTGTATCGACACGACCCGCAATATCCTCAACAATCTTTCTCGCATTCTCTTTAGAGCGATTATAAAGTTTAATCACCGTCGGCCTATCTTGAAGAAGACACAAGACACACAATAAAGCACGTGTTGTGCCACCAGCACCCATAATGGCAATGCGTTTTTCTTTAGGATCAAACCCAAGTTCAAGCAAATGACTCAAAAAACCCGGCCCATCCGTATTAAATCCCATGATACGGCGATCATGACCAATGACCAATGTATTCACAGCCCCCATCTTTTCCGCCAATGGATCGACGGTATCGACGTATTTAATAATTTCTTCTTTATAAGGAACCGTCACATTAAGGCCAAAGATTGGATTTTCTTTTTCCTTTAAGTCTTCCATGAACAGTTTTAATTCTTCACTGTCAGCAAGAGGAAAAAGCGTGTACTGCGCATTCACTTTAAGTGACTTGAATGCCGCATTGTGCATAAAAGGCGATAAGCTGTGTGTCACAGGATTGCCGATAATGCCATAAATGGCGGGCGGATCATACACCATGAGGCTTTCCCTTCGACGGGGCGGCAACTTTCTGGGTTGCGGCAATATTAATCGCATTTAAGTAGGCTTTGGCAGAGGCTTCAATAATATCGGTACTTGCCCCACGGCCACTAAACACAGCCCCTTTAATATCAATTTTCACACTCACTTCACCTTGGGCGTCTTGACCTTTGGTCACGGAGTGAATTGTATAATCTAATAAAGTGGGTTTAACTTTGGTAATGCTATCGATGGCACGGCAACACGCATCCACAGGCCCATCCCCGACGGATTCCTGGGTCACTGTCTTGCCATTTACTTTCACCGTCAAAACCACATGCGGTGTTACTTTAGTGCCGCTTGTATAGGTTAAGTCGGTTAATTGATACATATCTTGAGCACGTGTGCCTTGGGTTTCAACGATGGTCATCAAATCTTCGTCGAAGATTTCTTTCTTTTTATCTGCCAAGTCTTTGAACTTTTCAAAGGCTTTATCAATCGCCGCTTCCGTTAAGACAATACCTAAATTCTTCAAGCGGTCTTTAAAGGCATGGCGGCCAGAATGTTTACCTAACACTAAACCTTCATTGGCTGGTACCCCGACGGATTCGGCATCCATGATTTCATACGTACGTTTTTCTTTTAAGACACCATCTTGATGAATACCAGATTCATGACGAAAAGCATTGGCCCCGACAATCGCTTTATTCGGAGGCACAATAAATCCTGTGGCTTTAGAGACCATGCGGGATAAACGGTAAAACTCTTTCGTATTAATCCCGGTGTTTAATTTAAAAAAATCTGTTCTGGTGCGTAAGGCCATGACAACTTCTTCCATGGACGCATTTCCAGCACGCTCCCCAATCCCATTAATCGTGCACTCAACCTGACGGGCACCATTGATAACACCTGCTAAAGAATTGGCTACAGCCAATCCCAAATCATCATGGCAATGGGTGGAAATAATCGCTTTGTTGATATTTGGTACATTGTTGACGATCCCGGCAATAACAGCGCCATATTCCAATGGCGTGCTATACCCGACGGTATCAGGAATATTAACGGTTGTTGCCCCTGCCTTGATGGCCGATTCAACTACACGGTATAAGAAATCTTTATCCGTGCGTGAGGCATCTTCGGGAGAAAATTCAATATTGTCACATTTGCGACGCGCATGCTTCACCGCATCAATCGCCATTTGCAAAATCTCATCTTGGCTCTTCTTAAACTTATGTTCCAAATGAATCTTGGATGTGGCTAAAAACACATGAATGCGTCCTTGCTTGGCAGGCTTAATGGCCAAGGCTGCGGCATCAATGTCTTTCACTAAAGAACGTGCTAAACTACACACCGTCGATTTCTTCACATGTTTGGCAATGGTATGGACGGAATCAAAATCCCCTTTTGAAATAACTGCAAACCCCGCTTCAATAATATCCACACCCGCGCGCTCTAAGCTCAAGGCAATTTCCAATTTCTCCGAAGGATTCATGGATGCACCTGGGGCTTGTTCGCCGTCGCGCAATGTGGTATCAAAAATATAGACTTTATCGTTGGCTTTCATACAATTTTCCTTAAATTAAAATAACAAGGGCGGCCCTATTGAGCCGCCCTTAATTATACAGATTTTGAACGTTTTTATCTCAACAGTTTTATTTTTTCATCCAGCTCATCATGGCCCGAAGCTTTTGGCCAACTTTTTCAATTGGATGAAGATCTCCAGCTTTACGTAGCGCTAGGAAACGTTTACGGCCATTTTTATTTTCAGCCATCCATTCCTTGGCAAATTTACCGGTTTGGATTTCTTTTAAGATCTTTTGCATTTCAGCACGTGTTTTGGATGTGACAATACGTGGACCACGTGTTAAATCACCATATTCAGCCGTGTCCGAGACTTTACGGCGCATGCCTTGCACGCCTTCTTCATACATAATGTCGACGATCAATTTCAATTCATGCAAGCATTCAAAATAGGCAATTTCGGGTTGGTAACCGGCTTTGACTAATGTTTCAAAACCAGCTTTCACTAATTCAGATGTACCACCGCATAATACAGCTTGTTCACCGAATAAATCCGTTTCAGTTTCTTCTTTGAATGTGGTTTGGATAATCCCCGCGCGTGATCCACCAACACCCTTGGCATACGCTAAAGCAACCTTCAACGCTTTACCTGTGGCATTTTGATGAATAGCAACTAAGCAAGGAACACCCTTACCTTCTTCATATTGACGACGCACTAAAGAACCAGGTCCTTTTGGCGCAATCATAAAAACATCCACATCTTTAGGTGGCTTGATAAAACCAAAATGAATGTTAAACCCATGAGAAAAAGCCAACGCTTTACCTTTGGTTAAATAAGGCGCAATCGAATTCTTATAGATATCAGCTTGCAAATGATCTTGGGTTAAAATGATCATGACATCAGCAACTTTAGTTGCTTCTTCGACGGACATGGGCTTGAAGCCATCTTTTTTGGCTTGCTCATAATTTGGTCCACCTGGGCGCTGAGCGACAATAACCTTTAATCCGCTATCGCGTAAATTTAACGCCTGACCACGGCCTTGAATACCATAACCAACCACGGCAATGGTCTTGCTCTTGATGTCATTGATGTTGCAATCTTTATCGTAAAAAATCTTAGCCATTATTCTCTCCTAATTTAAATGTTTGTCTGAAAACCTTCTAATACTTTAGATTAATCGTCACCTTCACCATCAAGGTGAGCTTGTGTTGCGCGTAGGCCGATATTGACGTCTACGGGCTTGACAATAGAGACGACGAAATCTTTGGTATCAGCAACATTTAATTGCTTGAATAAAAATTCAAAATTTGTTTCGATCTCTGCTGCAATACCTTCCTTAACGTTTTCAGGTAAATTCATGATATCTTTCTTGAATTGACCTAAAGCACGTTTACGAGCTTTGTATACATATTGCTCGTCGGTATCTGTAGCTTTACGTTCGCTTAAGCAATTGGCCTTGGTCCATTCAACCATCTTGGCATACAAATCTTTCGGGAACAATTTGCTGTCCAATGTCTTGTTCTGGAAGTTGGTGGCTAAGTGAATTTCAATTGTATTCACGCCAGGGAATTTATTAAATTGATCATCGGTTAAAGTCGACGCACCATGCTGAACAGCCCCACCCATACCAAACTTTGTTTGAGCAGCAGCAGACAAATCTTTCAATGTTTGGAAATCAACATTGGCTTTGGCGATGGTACCATCTGGCAATACTGTTCCACCATGTGATGTCCCTGTTTGAACAGAGATCTTGCTTAAACCAGCTAAGCCTTTGGGTAAGCTCTTGTTATAACCTTCAGTAAAGGCAACCAATTCTTCGACGGTAGAATTCTTATGACCGACTTCACCGATTTCACCACCGATAGAAACTTCAATACCTTTTGGTTGAATCTTACGGATAAACGCAGACATTTCAGCGCAAATTTCAAAGTTATCGCGTTGTTGTTCAGTTAAGGTTGGGCGATCTAATTTAACAGTTGTTGAAGAATCAACGTCGATGTTGTAGAAACCTGCAGCGATGCAATCAGCAACCATGTCTTTTAAAGCGGAAACTTCTTTCTTACCATCTTTAAAATATTCAGTCGCTTTAATTTGGCAATGATCACCTTGGATAAACACAGGACCGCTGTAATTTTCTTTAACAGCAGCGCCTAAAATAACACCGACATATTCGATGGGTGGTTGACCTGTATAACCCATTTCACTCTTCGCAATTTCAAAAATAAACGCACCAGCATTTAAACGCTTGGCTGTACGAAAAATCGCGCGGGCCAAATAATAGGTTAAAGAACGTAAGTTCATGGCAGGAACGGTAAAATTCTTACCTTGACCTTTACCACGGGCCATATAGACATCATGAATAGA
>CAYZPQ010000087.1:0-9014 GCA_964480185.1 uncultured Planctomycetales bacterium
CCCATCCAGTATTGCCAACACGGCATCGAATTTTTGGCGGTAGGCTTCACGGTTAAAGACCCAGTCGAAGGTTTTATCGCGTTTAGGATACCATTCACCGGAGAATTTGATTTCTCCACTCAACTTATTAATAACTACCACATAACGCGCTTGGGATAATTCAGTATAGGTTTTAGCCATGCTATCACGAGATATTGGTGAAAACCAATTGCGGCCAAAGACAATAAACCAATGATCAGAATACGCTAAGGCCTCGGGGGTTTTATAGACACCCGGAGCTGTAATTTTATAGGATTGCTGCTCATACATGCCGGTGATTTCTTTTTGGGCGATGATCTTAGCTTCTTGCTCATCAACACCATTGGATAAATCGACAAGATTTTCAAGATTCTTATCAATGGCGGATACGCTCGCACAGCCGGAAAGAAAAACCAAACCAATCACCATTATTCCTAAACTTTTAATCACATTCATTATCTTATCTCCATAATCCCCGACGGGCTTCACGGGCTTCGTCAAAGGCTTGTTTAAATACATCGGCATAACGCACATTAGGCGGAATTGTTAAAGGGTAGGCATACCCCTCACGAATAATCTTCTCATTCACAAATGTGCCATCTTCTAAATACACATACCCTAATAAACGTTTATAGCGATCGCGTGGCTCAATGTCAACATCAACGCGCACTGTCTTTCCTTCTACCAATTGCCGCGTAAAACTTGCAGCCTTCTTTCCCATGGCAATAATCGCCTGCTTATCACTCTTTAAACGTTTCGCATCTTTGACTAACTTAGGGTTATCGCGCGACTCTGGCGTATCAACACCAATTAAGCGCACATGTTCTTTATTATCTAAGACAATTGTGTCCCCATCGACAACCCTCGTCACACGGTGAAAACTTTTATCCACTTGTGCTGTCGGTGTTGTTGCTGGTGGCAAATGTTTGACGGTCATTTGCCCAGCGATAATTGCAACCACAACAGCGATAATAAAAGAGACAATGCCCTTCACACCAGTACTCTTACCTTTTGTTTTCTTGCGGGCCATGTAAAAGAACTTTCTTAAACGTCACATAAACCGTGTTGATTTTAAATGACGCTCTAAATGAAAGACAAGGAAATGATTTAAGATAAACTTCAATTCTTTCTTAATCGTCGGGGTGATTCCTAATTGCACAGCCTTTTTCCAATTCTCCCGCTGCACATGAATAATGGTCGCAACCGCCCCACGGGTAATTGGCACCCAATCACCACCTGGATCTTTACAGAATTGACACACAAGACCACCTAATTTTTCACTAAAACGTGTCGCCCCCTCAACATTACGCTGACAACAGACACAGGCTTCTAAATGAGGTCTAAATCCTGACAATAAGAGAATTTTAATTTGAAACATATGCACGACTTTATTAATATCATCGGTCGTCGCTAAACTAAACAAGTAATCCTGTAATAAGTCATAAATCGCTAAATTCTCTTCTTCCGCGGGCATCACTGTATCAATTAATTCCATGCCGTAGCTTGCTGCCATCATCTTCTTTAAATCCCCGCGTATGCCGGTAAAATAATCCTTCATATCGCAATGGCTGACTAAGTGAATATCGCTATTGCGGTATTGATAATACACAATGTCATTGAGGGAAAAACGGTCGACGGAGGAACCAAACTTGCGGGGATCTTTGCGAATGCCTTTTAACACACCTTTGACCTTACCAAAATCACGCGTAAAAAAAGTCGCAATACGGCTGGTCTCACGAAAATCAAAACTCTTCAATACAAACCCTTCGGTCTTAGCAATCATGTGTTCTATTTTAAAGTAACTGTGGGGGAAATCAAAGTGTTTGATGAGGAATTTAGTTCACACCCAAATACTGCCGCACATCGCTTAAGGGCTTAATATCGACAATAATAGGTTCAAAACCTGGGGCATTTTCTAATTGAGCGAGCATGGCGGGATTGATATTAAAACTGTCATTCCCGCGAATGCGGGAATCTTTCTTTATGTCTAAAGCGTCATTAGATGTTAAATCAATACCCCCTAAATCTTTAACCGAAATATTATTTTCAAGCATAGCAGGATCCCCATTCAATCGTTCTGATACATGTCCCTGCGCAATTGATGTTAAACTATCCAAAGACTTAGCTTTTGGCGTTAGGCCTATAGCAAAGATTGATGCGTACTTGGGGCGTTGTTTTAACTTTGAATAAAACTCAATAGCATCTTCACGGGAAGCGAAATTGATGACGAAACGTGTGGCATCTGCGCTTTCTAACTTTGCAGCCAATGTGGGTTCTTGATTGGATAAATATTTAAATTCAACAGGTCCATTAAACTGTAGTGCTATGTCTTTAACAGCTTGCTGAGTCTTTGCCATACTTTCACGATCTGCAGGCTTTAAATATAATCGCCACTTATTATCTTCACTGACTCCTGAATATTTCTTATCAGTTAAAAATTGATACAACCTGTTAGTAAATTGCACCCATTTAACATTGGCGACTGTTGTATTAATCTTCTGAAATCCAGGCATTTCCTTATCACTAATCATCTTAAAGCTATTCAAATCTTCTAACACATCATAATGATGCGTGACGACTGCATAAGTATCCGGATCTTCAAGCAGTAATTGATACCGCGAAGCGACCACAGAATCTCTTTTAGCTTCAAGTATTCGATGCGGTAGATGTCGAATGTAAATTGTATCGCCAGGCCGTACCGTGGCATGCAAACGCTCTATATCTATATCGCGCATCTTCTTATTTATTATTCTTTGACTATACTCATGACTCTTTCTAATCAAAAGATGCACACCTTCAGGATTAGCCGAATCTAAGATTATTGTTTGATCATCTGCTACACTCATAATATTTTGATATAAATCCTGCTCATTGGTATCCCTTACCCAATCCAACACATTGGAAAGATACAATGTATCAATTCTTACGCCATATTTTCTTGCCCAATCAGCTATTTTTGCGAACAAAATCTGATCTGCTATATTTCCATTAATCGTGACAATTCGATCTTTTAAGAATAACTGCTTAATATATTCAAATCGATCATCATCAGCCAACCATGAGTATTCTTGATTAATGTCATCTTTAAAATTAATCAACGACATCCTGGAATTAAAAAAATAATTTAATAAAGATTTTCCTCCAACTTGATAATTATTCATTTCAACCACTAAGCGTGCTTTAAACTCCTCTCTAGAAATCGCCGGATATCTTTGAAATATTCTTCCAATTAGTTCAAAGAACTCCCCAGTTCTCTTATTAATGTCAATCAACACCCCCCATTGAGATCTTCGTGCGGCCATCATGTCTAAATTCTGTATTCCAGAAACACCAATATGAACACCTCCATTCAACGCACCCCTGGCTTTTCTTATACTCTCCAAAACAGTTTGATAATTACTCTCATTTGAATTGGCATAAATCGTATCATCTTCACCAGTAAAACCACTATTAAAATGGAGAGCTTGAAAATCAGTGATGATTGCTGCCATCGCCGCGTCTGGAACTTTATAATCTGACTTTTTTTTGATTCTTAGATTCAAATCTTTGCTTGAATCTAGAATTAATGTCCTATCATCTGATAGTGTATGAATGTTATTTAGAAAAGACCTTGTACGCATCTTTGCATAATCTGACGTATTAGACACATAGAACGTATCCAATCTCACCCCATATTTTCTCATCCATTGAAGAATCTGCTTAAATAAATTCTCATCGCCAATGTTTCCTGAAATAATTGCAATTCTTCCTTCGATAAACATTTGCTTAATATGATTAAATCTGTCCTCACTCGCTAGCCACGAGCCTTCTCCATCCATCGTAGAAAGAAGATCTGTTTTGTCGCTAGGTGAAGCAAAATAATAATGTATTACATTCCGATAATTTAATGGATGACTATCCATTTGCCTGAGTAATTCTTGCTTGAATTCTTTTCTACTTACTTGAGGATTATGAAGGAATATACCTTTGATTAGACGAAAAAATTCTGCTGATCTTTTATTGATGTCGATTAGCATACCCCATTGTGAGGATCTTGCTGCCATCATGTCTAAATTCTGCATACCAGAAACACCAATATGTAATCCTTTAGACGTTTCATCTTTCTGTTGTCTTAAAATCTCCAGAACATCTCCATAATGACTTTCATTTGAATTCGCAAAGATGACCGTATCAAATAGCTGTCCAATGGATTGCATGCCTTGAAAATCAGCAACCTTTTCATCTTCTTGACTCAAATCTCCTAATTCTTGCGCCATCGCTGCATCTTGAACAAGTCCATATTCGATTAACTTAGTCTTAATCCGCTGCTGACCTTGCGGCCGGGGGTCTCTCATATATTCAACACGTTGGGTATTTCTATCCCAATAAGCCATTTGCAATACATTCAATTGCCGATTAACAGCTAAAATAAAAAATGCTTTATTATTACCATGTGAATCTCTCAAGAACTCCTCTTCATCTTCATTACTGGCTTCAAGTGGCGTAGCAAAATGATGCGTATGCCCCAAAGAAATAGAATTATCATCTGTAGCAAATAAACTCTGCCGAGATTCTTCATTAACATGCACTTGAATCGATACATATTTCTTGCCATTCTTACCCTTAATCAACGCAATTGAAATTTCACGGCTTCCCGCATGCTGTTGTAATCTGACCAACGCGTCCAAAGAAGGGGCCGCATCAGTGATAAACGTATACCCTCCATTTAATAAATCTATATAACCCGCCGATAACAATTGTTGAAACGGAATGACTTTCTCTTCAATAAGCTCTTCGAGATACCCTGACTGATGTTCATAGACTAAGGCTCTAATTTCTTTGCCAATACTATCAAAGTATGAATCGTTAAAATTTTTAAGATCTATGGGAAGATTAAACGGAAGAGCCAAAATAAATCTTTTATAGTGTTCATTATCAACCTTATGTCCAATAAGCCTTCTTATTTGATCTTTTACTTCAAGCAGACTATATTCATAATCATCTTTAGCGCGTTGATATATTATCTCCCTATCATCTGAATGAATATCCCCTCGTTGGTCTTTCTTCAACGAAGCCTTACTCATTTCTAATTTCTGAAATGTAATGTATTTCTTTTTTAATTCATTGAGCAAGCGCTTGATTCGATTTATTTCATCCCTTTGAGCTTTATCATCTTTGGACATAGCCATATCAACATCAATAACCTTTGCATGCTTAGGTATCATCCCTTCTGTAATTGATGCTTTATCCCTTTTAACTGCCATCGCTGGACTAACATCTAAATTAAAACCCCCTGAGAAATATTTCTTTGGTACGAGATGTTTAGATAATGGATCAATTTCTTCTTTAACATAATTGACCGCACCTTTTTTAAAAGCTAAAAGATATTGTTGATAAATCTGATCAGGAGTTTGCAGCTCTACTTGAGCTGAAAGACCAGCAACTTTATTTTTATCACCATAGACCTTAGCCATAATACTATTCTTAATTTTCTGCTTATACCATGAGGCCAATACCAAGCTGTGATAAATTTGCCGCAATTGAGCAAAATTCTTCCCTTCATTCACCTCTTTCTCCAAAGCCGGCAAAATAATCTCCCGAATAATAGTCTTAGAGAATTCATCATTGTTTTTATAAGAGACGTGAACGGGTGGCCCGGAGGCGGGTGCCCTCTCAACCGGAAGAGCGAGCTTTCCAAGCTCTGAGGATTGATAGGGCCGCAATGTCTCGTCATTAATAGCGGCACCACTGACAGAAGTCAGTGGTGTAGTCGCAGGGACAGGACCCGTTGACACCACTTGATTCTTGGTGATTGCTAAATAATCACTTTCAAGCATAACCTTAAGTTTAGACTGAGTAATATAAGCAACGTGTTCTAATGAATCATTATGTGTTAACTGATTTGGTGATCCTTCATATACCTCAGCCTTCTCAGGAACTATCCAAACTTTATTAAAAGTACTAACCGGAATATTGGTTGTCCCATATTTCTTTGCAGCTTCATCGTATATTCTTTTCCAAAATTTCTTACCTACCTCGTCTTCCGGATACATCAAACTCGCCGTGATTTGCTTAAGAATATAATCTTGCGCTAAAAGGTCTCTCCCCATTTCAGTTTGCCCGAAAGCCTCAGGGATAATGCGGTCTTTTTCATAAGGGCTTAAGTTGACCCAGAGATCTTTGTTAGGAGTTGTGACTGAAGCCAAAAAATATCTGATGAGTTGATTCGCCTGCTGTTTTAAGTCATCTTGTTTTTCATCGCCGGGATCTAGGATAAACTCAAAATGAAATGGATTATTGGCATCAACTTTAATACCTTTTAAAATTGAGGGATTATACGCAGGACTTAAAGAGATACGGGAACCTGGTTTTGGCAGTACAAACTCTTGGGCGTAAACAGGCAATGGCCCAAGCGTATTAATGATAAATGCGACAATAATGAGGATTAATAATGGGGCCCTATACATATATAAAGTAAACCATGTATATATACTAAAACAAGGGCAGAACGCTAATTTTGAGAAAACGTTTTCTTAAGCGCGAGGATGCGCTTTATCATAGACGGCTTTAAGTTTATCCGTCGTAAGGTGGGTATAAATCTGGGTCGTGGATAAATTAACGTGACCAAGCAATTCTTGAACCGATCGCAAATCCGCCCCCCGGTTAAGTAAATGTGTCGCAAAAGAATGCCTAAACATATGCGGGTGAATTTTGCGATTCATGGCTTCTTGGGTGATATATTTGTTGATAATGTTTCTCACACTACGATCGGATAAACGCGTACCACTTTTATTTAAGAAAATGGCTGCGGCTTGTACTGGACGTTTTTGTATATAAGCATCAATGGCCGTTAACGCTGTATCACCGATGGGGATTAACCGTTCTTTTCTCCCCTTACCCGTCACACGAATAATATTACTAATCGCATCAATGTCTTCCTCATCTAAACCTACCAATTCACTCACCCGAATCCCCGTCGAATATAACACTTCAAAAATCGCTTTATCACGCAATTGCGCGACTTTGTCTGTCTTAGGTGCTTCAATTAATGTGAGTGTTTCAGCTTCACTTAAAAAATGCGGCAAAGGCTTATCAAGCTTAGGCGTCACCACTAAAGAAGCTGGATTAGTTTTAATCACTTTCTGACGTTGTAGGTATTTAAAGAAGGAACGCAGGGATGATAATTTACGGGCAATGCTTCGAGGTTTAAGATTCTTACTTTTAAGCTGTGCTAAGAAACGACGTAAATCCGCATAAATAATCGTTTCAACAGCCTTATCCCCAATAAAAGTAATGAACTCATCTAAATCAATTTGATAATTTAAAATGGTATGCGGCGAGTAATTGCGTTCAGCTTCAATGTAATTAAGAAAAGCGTCACGGTGTTTTTTCATTTGTTACTAGTATATCGGCTTGCGGCAATTTATTCACGATAAATTTGCAATCAGGATAACGGCTGCAGCCAAAGAATAAGGCATTACGGAAAGAACGGCGTTCAACAAGTTCACCAGTACACCCTTCGGTTGGGCACTTCACCCCCGTCGAATAAGGCTCAGCATGCTTGCAGTCTGGAAAGCCGGTACATGAGACAAAACGTCCACGACGTCCCCATTTGACCGTCAAAGGCTTGCCACAATTAGGGCAGAGCTTATCAATGGTCATCTGTGTTTTTTGAATAGTGGCATTGGCGTGATCTAATTCTAATTTAAATGGTCCCCAGAAATCTGTTAAGACCTTTAAATAATTATTATCCCCCTCTTCAATCGCATCTAATTCTTCTTCAAGTTTTGCCGTAAAACCAATATCCATGATCTTCTGAAAATATTCAATCAAGAGATTACAAATACGTATCCCTAATTCCGTCGCTGTAAAATAACCACGATCACGCAAGACATAATTACGTGTCACGAGCGTATTGATAATAGATGCATAGGTTGATGGACGGCCAATACCTTGCTCTTCAAGTGTTTTAACCAAACTTGCTTCGGAGAATCTTGCGGGTGGCTTCGTAAAATGCTGGCTTGGTTTAATCTCTTTTAATTCTAAAATATCACCCTTGGCATACAGTGATGGATCAAGTTTTAATACTTCCTCGTCATCATTATCTTTATACACTGATAAATACCCTTGGAAGCTCAGCTTCGAACCCGATGCCCCTAAGAGATATTTACCCGCAGTAATTTCAACTTTGGTTTGCTCAAATACCGCAGGCGTCATTTGGCAGCTGACAAATCTTTTCCAAATCAACCCATACAACTTGTACTGCTCTTCACTTAAATAAGATTTCACACTATCAGGATGACGTAAAATATCCGCCGGACGAATGGCTTCGTGAGCTTGCTGGGCACTTTTCTTCGATTTAAATTTATTAGGCTCGGCGGGTAAATAATCTTTCCCATATTCTTTCTTAATATACTCACGCACACGCGTAATCGCTTCAACGGAAATATTCACGCTATCCGTACGCATGTAGGTAATCAAACCCACGGCATCCTCTTCCCCAATTTCAATCCCTTCATACAATTGCTGGGCAATCATCATCGTCTTAGAAGTATTAAATCCTAATTTCCCAAATGCTTCTTGTTGAATGGTTGAGGTAATAAACGGAGCTGGGGCATTACGTCTAACTTCTTTTTTATTAATCGCCGTGATTTCATAGGTTTGTTTATTTAAATCATCGACAATTGTTTTGGAATCCGCTTCTTTAATAATATCAATTTTCTGGCCATCAATCTTCTCAAGATTGGCGCTTAATATCTCTTTCACACCTTTTTTCTTTAAATCAACAATGATGGACCAATATTCTTGCGGCACAAATTTCTTAATGGCTTCTTCGCGCTCAACAATTAAACGTAGAGCCACCGACTGCACCCGCCCTGCGGAAAGACGTGAGCCTACTTTTTTCCATAATAAAGGGCTGATATTATAACCGACAATGCGGTCTAAGACACGACGGGCATTTTGAGCATCAACGAGTTTGAGATTAAACTCGCGGGGATTCCCAAACGCTTTTTTAA
>CAYZPQ010000088.1:0-9009 GCA_964480185.1 uncultured Planctomycetales bacterium
AGTTGCCCTTTTATAGGTAAAGAAGAAAAGACTTTGGTCACAATCGTTGTTATTAAGTCTTTTGCTTGCGATTCCAATTTTTTATTACGGTGCAATTCTTTTATTAATTTATTTATTAATTTGCTTCTATAAGGAATTGACCACAATGTTAAATCATTTGAATAAATCCATCTCAACAAATCTCTTAACCATTGCGGATCAACTATTCTCTTAAATATAGAATTCCTAGTGAAAAGAGATATCTCACAAACAATCCTTCTTTCAAAATCATTCATTGAAAGACAATCCTTCATCGATTGATCTAGAATCTCATCCGCTAATTCTCTCCCTTTATCTACATTCTCAAAACCATGTTTTAAGTTCTCTTGTTCAAATTCAATAACACGTTTCAGCAAATCAAAACGTTGTGCAAGTACAAGCATTTGAATTAATCCATAAGGAATAATAATCGTACTCTCGGCAGGTAAACTTGCCGCAATAATTGTTGCATCTGATGATTCATGATAAAAATCAAAAAGATAAGGTTTATTAGTAAGCGTGATGCGTATTCGTGGGTCTGAAAAAATAGGATCGAGTATTTGTATCGACTCTGGCTGAAAAGAATCACGAATACTGTCATAGGTGATACATGGAAGCTCGCTAATCTTATCCCTGATGATGGTCTGAAACTGATATTCAATATGCCCTGCAGCTGTAAAAATATTATTTCTTGTTAATGTCATGACATCTGTTGATGCTGTTGGTTTAAAAAACAATTTATACAAACTATCAACAATCCGCTTTTGAAAGCTTGAAATAAATGTTAAGTCATTGGTAACAAAATAATACCGGATAACAAAAATCAAAATATGCGCATTAAGGATGAACATGTCCATGCGTGTGGGCCAGACAACATAACCAATAACGAGAATCTTTAACCAAATCAATAAATGCGATAAATAGGCATGGGCATAATTCTTAAAATCTTGGGCACTTAAGAATGGGGCGAACAATTTCTTCGTTAATGAGGTCGACTTTTCATCATGTGTGAAATAATGGCCCATGATTTGTTTAACAAGAATTGTAAATGGAACACGGACTAACGGAGTGAATACAATAAAATCAAAAATGATTAAATGAGTGAGGCTCATGCCCCAGGCATGGGCAATGGGATAGATACTATTAATCCCTAATAGGAGCAAGAACATCGTACCTGTTGTTGTCCAAAAACCCACCTGTTGCAATGCAATTTTTTGATTAGCATCTTTGTTGGTGATTGTACTTCTAAGCCAATGGCCCACACTTCCTGTAAATGCTTTAATGATGACTTTCATTAAAATAACGATAGCTGTCGACGATCCCGCAATGATGACAAAATAATCCCCGTAGGTGGAACTCAATACCGCAAAAGTGATAGCGGCTAGAAGAACCACCACAGCTTGTATCGGAGAATAGACAAAACGGACGAAAAGATTATTGTTGGAATACAATAATAAAGAGTCGTAATCAATACTTGGTGCTTTTGCTTGAGCAAGTATTGAGAGGACTTTTTTAACTTCGGCCCATGTTAAGGCCACATCATTGGTGGGATTATTATCTTGCGATGCGATAATAAGGCCGTTTTGATTGACTGCTGCAAAAGATACGTCGCAATTGCTAAGCGAACGCTTAACCCAGAGTGTTTGAATACCTTGATGTGCTAACTGTTGAGCAACGCCTTGCCTGATTTCTTCAGCATGACCTGCTACATCTTCACGATAAACAATAATAAAAATGCCATGGTCATCTAAGCGAGCCCTTTGAGCAAGATCTAAAATCTCATGCGCCTTAATGGAAATATAATTAGGGCATTGGGTAGGATCAGGGCAGACAAGAGTGTTTAACTCTAAATGCAATGCCCCCGCGCTAATCGCTTTGCCTTTGTCATTGAGCTTAACAACGATGACGGCAGCACAATCAAGGCAATCTTCGACACCAATTACGGTTGAAGAGTTTAAAGATGTCTCAACAATTTCATTAAGGCGACCTGTTCCTTGCTGATCATCCTTTGAATCAAATTGAACAAAATGATAGTTGTAATCCTGTGCTAGTGTACTTCCTCTGATTTTTGAATAATATGAATTAGCTAAATCTAAATTTCTGCTTTTGGATCGATTAATCTGCCTTACGCATCGCGCTGCAACAGCCTCCCCACCCCGTCCTTGATAATAAATATAGGCGATAAACGCCATCATTGTTGTCGTGATAATAAAAAAATGATGGTAAAGTCCCAAAGCAATAATAGCCATCACTGCGACGGCAATGACATGTTGTTTTTGACGCACATAATCAATGATGCCTTGAAAATTAAAGTCTGTGACATTCACAATAAATGAGGCAACAACGGCAACAGCCCCACCGGTGACTAAAGCGATGTCAGCGCGGTCTTCATAGGGAAAGGCATCTTGAATAATGGCTTGCCTAAGAATATGAATCGCAATAAGTGTAGAAACGATCCATGCTATTTTTTCATTGAATTTACTTCGATTAAAACTGGTTCTATACAATGCTGACTCTTGGAGAGTGAGCGCTCGCGCGTAAGGGCCATGCAATAAAAATGGAAACGAGCTTACCGAAATGGTAATAGCACAGGTATACCCCGCTGCAATGAGAAACTGCGACCAATGTCCGGTTTGTTGAGCGTATTCATATAAATCATGAAGCGTAAACCCATTAAAGATACCGGGAATTATCAATATCCATAGCGATTGACGCCAATCAATCTTTTTAAACGCCCACAATTGCCCCCCGACATCAGCAATGAATAAAGAAAAGCTTCCAATAATGATCGTTGTTACATGATGAGGATTCATCCATGCATTCTCTGCATGGATTGATGCGAATATCTGGGGTAAATATCCTGGCAAAATATGCTTTAAGAAAAGAAGCGTGATAAAACCTAACGCTATAAGAGCGAAGGCGATGTTCTTATTTCGACGTGAATCTAACTGATTACTAAAATCGCTGACAAACACAGATTTATTCGATTCTACTCCTGGGAATAAACGGCCAAGCCATTGTCTAAATCTGAACTGTTGCACTGAGGTGGCAACCATGCTTAACCCATACTCAATATTGACACGATACGCCTCACGTTCACTTGCATTAGGGTAGCGACGGTGAAAGGCTTCGTGGGCATTGATGGCGTATTGATATAAAGTGGGAAGGTGGTCGAATGCAGGGTCATGAGAATATGGTGTAGCTATGGGTGAATTAAAAACATATTTAATCCCCTTGATCCATCCATACTGTTTAATAAATGCTTTTAATATTTCCCATGCTTGATCTATTAAGAATGTGCCCCCACGCCAATTGCCTGACATAAACGTAAAAGACGCATGTTGATCAACAAATCGATAAACCAAATGATTAGATCCCCATTCAGGATCATCACGAAAACCAAGGTGGATAAAGAAATCTCGAGAGGTGATAAATAACAGCTGAACAACAAGACCTTGAAAACCGCGTTGTTGTAAAGTGGGCTCTACTTTGGCAATGAACCATTGCTTAAGGGCCTGTTTTGTACTCGCAATTATATCTTTATCAAAAGAACCTATTCTGGAAGACCCATTATCTAGAAATACCATGTGATCACGAGAGTGAGCTGTAGTTAATTTAAGCGTAACTGTTGTATTATTGTCATCACGGATAGAGAGTATTAATTTTTCAGGTGTAGCAAAATCCACTTCAACGTCATATTCATAAGGCCAATCAGCTGGTAAGAATGCATAAATATCTTCGGGAGTTGATAATGCAAGCGTAGGATTTGCTTGATATGTTTCAAATGAATGAGGCTGACGTAAACGTCTTAAATTTCTTGGCTTTGTGACTGCTAAAGGGATCATTCCCAATGAAAATGCACTTGCTAACATGCCCCCTGCATGTTCATACTGCCCCTTCATTAAAAGAGCTAACCATAACGTCAAGCTGCCTAAGAAAAATAATCCCATAATCCCCTTCATCTCTTGAGCAGCTTGTTGCAATACTTCTTTGATAGACAAACCTTTAGGTCCTTCTCGATGTTCTTTTATCCATGGAATTAAATACCTATATGTTTGCCCATCTTTAATATCAACATATGCTTTCTCTAAGTCAGGCAAACTCTGATGTAATCCTTGAATTAATCTTCGGCCTATATTAAATCTTGGTGAACTTTCTCCTAACGCATAAACAGCCCAAATAGCATTGTGCAATTGTTGAATTAATTCGAAAAGATCTTCATTGCCGTCTAAAAAAGTGTATTCAAATCTCAGGAACTTATCACCTGCTATCGGCATCGTCTTAGTTTCATAGGTGCTCATACAAAACCTAACAACTTTTTTAACCTTTTTTGTCATAATTCTCTGAGGCGAAATATAAACACAGACAATGGCTAACATCATTTGATGCAAATTAAAAAGAAGCCGGTCGATGCGTTGGGGCTTTTGAGGTTGCCATTCTTTAGGGGTGTCATTGGATTTACGGTCAAACTTGTCCCAGTCTTTCTCCGATATGCCTATATTAAAATGTACGGATTTTATTAATGGTCTTATCTGAGGAAATTGTTCTGCGAGAAAGATAAACGTCTCTCGTTGTACTTGAGCACTCCATGACGGCATGGTTCTAACTTCAATAAATTCACTAGGATACTCAATCCCTTCAATACCAACCGACAAGATGCCTTCTCGCGTAAGTGCTCTCCAAAGCTTTACATCAAAATCCAGTTCTATCTCAATGCCCGATGGATTTCTCCATCGTCGCGCATTTCTTTCTAATGAAACAATACGCTCCTTCGTGTTCACCGCTTGATCAATAGCAAATGCTGCTCCAGGAGAAAGACTGATTCTTTTGTGCGATGTTCTTACAGCTAACGGGATCACTCCAAGCGATAGTGTGCTTGCTGCCTCTAACAACGATGGATGCGATTGACATGCGCTTATTAAATTTTCTAGACCGAAGAAAATAGCTACAATCGATACCCCTGCGACAAATGTTTGGATGACTTTTTGTGTATGATGTGAAAATAAGCCTGGAATTCTATCGACGACCTCCCAAAAATAATCTCCCTCAATCGCATCACCAGGTTTTACTTTTAATTTATCTGTCAGAAACTGTGTAATCTGTTGAGGCGCAGAAGCGATATCTGTCGACGCAATAGCGAAACGAATACTACGTAGGCTTACACTTCGCACCCGTCTTCCTTTGACCCAAACTGTAATATAATCTTGTCCTTCGGCATCTTGCTCGTGATGTATATGGACAAAAACTTGAGCAGCATCGATATTAATATCAGCAAGCACCTTGCCTTGAGGAAGCTGTGTAATATGTCCCATGAAAATCGCCATCGCATTTAACATGTCTATCAACGATTGATTTCCAAACCTTCTCCCGAGAAGTAGCAGCTCATCTAATACGCGTCCTGCACGTACAGATTCCATGCCAAGTTCCTCTAATCTTTCAATAATACCTGTAAATTGATAAATAGCTTTGCGTCGTCGTTTAGGATCAGCTTCCCATTCATAGACAATACTAAAAATTCTTAAATGCATCATTAATTGAAGCGCTTCCCACTCAGTTTGGGTGTGTTGTATTGTCAAAGAAACTTCATCTTGCAGTGCTTGAATGACATCACGAATAAGCCAATCATCCGATAAAATTTTCATGTACTCTAAACGGCTACCAATTTCCTTCATCGACAATAAAGAATCTTGTTCACCTGTTTCAATCCTAAAAATGGCTTCTGAAACCAATTCACACACGATGGTGTCAGCTTGATGTTCCTTTAATAATTTCTCAAGAATCGTTAATACAGAAACTTTATTAAGTACATACCCTTTGCCATGCGCTAAGGTGTTAATCAACATTTCCAATATCACTAAATCTATTTTCTTCGCTTCATATTGTCCTTGGGCATCTCGATAGCTATAACGATACGCTACGACCCGTATTAGCGCCGTTAGCACACTCGTAATGGTTTCTTGAATATCATCGTGAGGTTTTAAATAAATACGGCCGCTGGCTTCGGTTTGAATGGGAAGGCCATCAAAGATATTGATTAAATAGAAATGTTTTAAATGTGGGCTATAGGGGGTAACGTCGGGATTAAAATCAGACCACTTCAATGGGCGTTGACCAAATCCATTTTGACAGTGCATAGGAACCCACATCATTGAAAAATGATGATGTGGTGGCGCGCCAGGCCATTGAGGTCCGGAATCTCTGACTCTAGCAATGATATTTATTGTTGATACCTCTTGACCAACAAAGGTTGCTGCATCTACATGGGAGTGAATTGAATAAGCCACATCTCCATACGCATTAATCAAATCGGGGTGTTCAATAATAATTGTATCACCCATCACATCCTTCGTAATCCCTCGCACAATACCACGGTAAATAGGTCGAATGCCTGTGCCTGCTGGAATAAAAACAGTTTGGCCCATTTCATTGCGAATACCAATTGTATCTGAACCTTCATGAAATAAATTTGGTCGTAAAGCGCCTACGTTTAAAAATCTATGGAAAATAACTTGGATACGCCCGACGGCATCCCGTATGGTCTTAGCATTTCCCCACCATTCTGTTTCGTCACCAAACATACCCCCTTTGAGATACACGACACCATGATTCTCACGTCCACCAAATAATGCTGTCTCATCAGCTGGCACATCGCGTACAAAAGCGCCTCGGGTTAAATACCATTGCATGTCAATCTCAGAAGGTATTGGCGCTCTTTGTGTCCGATATGCTTCATACGCCTCATACGAAGCCCATTCTTGTGTCATTCCTTCAAGGTCTTTTACATAAACTTCAATAGGGCCATAGAATGACATCTTCAAATCATTATTTAAAACAGCCATGCGGTAAATAGTGCCGTTGGGCATGATTTTTTCATCAAATTTCTGGTCTAATGTCGGATACTGTTGACCTTGAACTACGTCAATTGAGATAGCGGGATTATTCTCTGCGAGGCTTAAGGCATATCCACGTGATTCATGAATTGTCGTCCATTGACTAATGGTAGGGGCATAATAACGGTATTGTATTTCCGTTGTCGAAGGAGCGCGTGGTTGAGCAGCGTTCCTTAATAAAGCAAAGAACTTATCCATGTGATGCGCTGTATTGTAGTGTTCATAAAACTTAATCGCCACATAACGATTCTCTTGGCGTTCATAAATAATGACGAGGGTGTCTTTTTCAATGTGATGCATGTTCGGAAGCCCGCGCTTAAATGGGGCTACATCGCGAGGGATCCATAATGTCTTCATATCCGACGGAATATTAGCAATTAAAGGGAGTTTCTCTTTATGGATAATTTGATGCACGTATAAAGGAACATCCCCTTTGGCTTTTGAATTCTTGCGCAACATGTAGAATTTCATATCAACCAAGGACATATAAAGACTTCTTCTTTGATAAGAAAAATATTGGTGAAGGTCAATAATAACGTACGCAACATTCTGTCCTTGCTCTACTAACCGAACTCCCGGTTTTCCTGATAAAGATCGATGAAAGGCTTGGGAAGATTCGCTTGTGCTTACATGGTCTTGTGGATTGCCGACATATACAATCGCTTGTCCTCGACGGTAATGCTCTTGAAGTATCGCTTCACGAAACCTGCCGGAAAATTTTCTTCCTCTATAATTTGGATGAATAATAAATCCATTATCCATAATTTCAGCCATGCCATTTGGTTTCAAATTTGAGGCTAAACCGATAGGAATATTATTAAGTAGCAGAATAAATGCTTCTGTATTTGGATGATCAAATGAATACACTGACCCGTTCCAAAAATCTCTTAAAACTTCCATATTGGAATGATTATACTGAGATGGTGTGAGCTCTTTTAAATTAGCAACTTGCAATTGATCAACAGGCGCTCCAGCATCTTTATCAATAGATGTTGCTAGAATACGTGGAGCACCTCTTATTATTTTATTTTTGGTTTGTCGAATTGCATCTCGATTGAAGATACGGTGGTGTTGTTTCAACTGGGCTATTGCAGTTTGGTAAGCCTTCTGATGATCTCGATCTAACAAATAACTAATACCATACGTTTCATCAAAAAGATCATTGTTCCATCGAATAAAAGCAACTAAATCTCTAATCTCTCTCAGCTTCCATGGCCATAATATTTTCCATTCACCATCCTGAGGATCAAGGTACTGCCAATGCTCTAATAGAATTCGAAGGACTGCTTTACGTCGATAGGGTTTATTTGAACCAGCTTTGGGCGCAATCGTCCATTGCTCTTCCTCTCTATCGGCAATCATGTCGCTTTGATCTATGGCCTCTTCTTTTCTTCTTTCTTTTAACAATCCAGCTATATTTGTATCATCAGCTCGAATCTTGGTAATCGCCAGGACTCTGTGTTTTGTGTCAATATGCGGTAACATGGCCGGAGTACTGTCTAAACTACGGTAATGTTGCATTAATATATCCAGCGTCTCGATATATAAAGGCTGGTGAGGTGCTGCGGGTTTTTCTGAACGCTTCGCGATTAATAATTGCCATAGTCTCTTAGGTTTCTTGTAATCACTTGTTTGTAAACGGATAACATGTTCCAAGAATAACCGTATGTCTCTGTGCTCGCGTTGATCTAATACTGATTGATATTGATCCATTAACCATTTTGCTACATCCGCGGGCTTATAAATTACGATGCGTGGGGCCATTGCTCTAAATGTTTTCGCTAGTGATGTGCCTTCTAATACCTCTAACGCCTCTTTGATTAAATCCTGGGCTTGCTGTGGCTTTGCCTGCGCAAAACTCTCGCTTATGGCATCAATCATGTACGCTAAATAGTCTTCTGCAATTTGTTCTAACGCATTATTTAACTCCGCTCTTCTGTTTGCAGGAATAAAGGCGGACTGACTAATACGCTTAATAGTTTTCAATGCTTCTTTATAACGAGATTGATCAATCGCATTACGGCATTCTACAAATGTTTGGACAAATTCTTGTTCAGTGGAAGGGATATAATCGGAGCTTGCAATCCATAAGGCTAATGAC
>CAYZPQ010000089.1:0-8877 GCA_964480185.1 uncultured Planctomycetales bacterium
AGTTTCCACCTGTACGGATCTTAATTCCTGGAATGAGATCCAAATCATCATGATCTTCTCTCCATTCAGAAAGGGCAGCGCAGGTATTTTGAATCGCTCTCTCCCAATCTCCTTCAAGTGAAACTTCCAAAAAGAAATCTTGAATTTGATTGGAGAATAAACGGGAATTGATCAAATGATGCACAGTTAAATTCTCGAAAGAACTCATGACGACTAAACGCTCTTTGATGGAACGTTCAAGACGTGCTAAACCGGCACGCACTTGGTTTTGAACCAATTCACCGACGGACTTAATACGTCTGTTACCCAAATGGTCAATATCATCACATTCTCCGGTACCTTCACGCAAGGTAACTAAGTAACGGATAACAGCAACGACAGTTTCAACGTCGAGGACGCGATTGTCCATGGGAACGTCTAAACTTAATTTGCGGTTAACAATGTGACGGCCGACTTTGGATAAGTCATAACGTTTTGGATCAAAGAATAAACGGAAAAATAATGTTTCTGCCACTTCAACAGTTGCAGGTTCCGTCGGACGCATCTTGCGATAGAAATCCATCAATGCATCTTCTTTGGTAACGGTATGATCTTTTTCTAATGTATTTTTAAGTTTATCATAATGATCGCCGAACATCTTTTTGAGATCTTCAGAATCGGATAAACCCATGATGCGTAAAATTTGTGAGGCTGGGAAATTACGACGACGATCGACGTATGCAATTAATACATCGTTGAGATCATATTTAATTTCAAACCACGCACCGCGTGATGGAATTAAACGCCCATAATAAATGCCCTTCCCCGTTGGATGACGTTCTTCTTCAAAAGAAACGCCCGGTGGACGCTGGATTTGGGAGACGACGACACGTTCATCCCCATTAATAATAAATGTCCCTGTATCGGTCATTAAAGGAAAGTCACCAAAATAGACTTCTTGTTCTTTAATGTCGACGGGTGTAATTAAACGTAATTTAACTTTTAAAGGCGCAGAATAGGTCATACCCCGACGCTGGCATTCATAGCGGGAATATTTTTCTTTGCCGATGGAATAGCTAATATATTCTAAACGGATTTGCGCATCATAACTTTCAATTGGAAAGACTTCGCGAAATACTTCTTCAAGCCCTTGATCTTTACGTTTGTCTAATGCAATATCTCTTTGCAAAAACTCTTCGTAAGACTGGGTTTGAATATCTAACAAGGAAGGCAACTCAAAGTTGTCTTGAAATTTACTAAAATTACGAATTTTAAGTTTACCCATACGCTCCGCCAATAGACTAAGGGATGACACCATTTTCAGGTGCATCCCTTATAAGTCGTTTAGATTAATGGATTTGATCTTGATTGCAAGTAACTAAATAGCCTTTGTGGGATTACTTTAATTCCACTTTGGCACCAGCAGCTTCAAGCTTCTTCTTTAAATCTTCAGCTTCAGCCTTTGGACAAGCTTCCTTGATCACTTTTGGAGCAGCTTCAACTAAATCCTTAGCTTCTTTAAGACCTAAGTTTGTCATCCCACGAACTTCTTTGATGACATTGATCTTGTTTGCGCCAGCATCAGTTAAGACAACATCAAATGATGTCTTTTCTTCAGCAGGAGCTGCAGCAGCACCACCACCGACAGCGGCGACAGCGACTGGAGCAGCAGCGGAAATACCTAAACGGCTTTCCATGGCTTTCACCAAATCAGCTAATTCAATGATTGTTAAACCAGTTACTTCCTTGTAGATCCCTTCTAATTTAGGGGCCAATTCTTTAACGGCTGTTTCAGACATCTTAATTCCCTCCCTTTTCACTCTTTTGTTGTAAAATTGACATAAAGTCACCTGTTTTAGCATTTAAGGCTCTGGCAAAACGTGTTGCCGGAGCTTGTAATAAGCCGACAAATTTCGCCAATAACACTTCCCGAGATGGTAAATCAGAGAATTGCTTCACTTCTTCACCATTTAATACGGCACCATTTAAGACGCCACCTTCGACGACGAAACCTTCAAATTCTTTAGAAAACTTAACTAATACTTTTGAGACTTCAGAGGCATCAGCATCAGATAAGACTAAAGCCATTTGACCGGAAATACGGCTTCCTAATTTTTCAAAGTTTGCTTCTTTTAAGGCAATGCGGGCAATGGATGTTTTTGACACAACCATGTCAGCTTTTTTGCGTTTCAAATCTTTACGCAAAACATTGATCTTTGCCGAAGACAAACCACGGTAAGTAACGACAAAAGCACTTTGTTTATTTGTTACGCCTTCCTTAACGGAAGAGGCCATTTTTTGACGAAAGATTTCACCGATTCTCATAATGCCACCTTAACCCCTGGCCCCATAGTGCTGGCCACTGATAAACTTTTAATTAAATTACCTTTAACAGCTGCAGGCTTTGCATGATTAACAGCTTCGATGACTTGTAATGCATTTTCAATTAATTTTGCTTCATCAAAAGAACGTTTACCAATTCCTAAGTGAATGCCACCTTGCTTATCTGACTTAAATTCAACACGACCGGCTTTGACTTCTTTAACAGCACGCTCGACGTCAGTTGTAACGGTACCAGCTTTTGGTGTTGGCATTAAACCACGTGGGCCTAATACCTTACCTAATTTGCTGATATCACGCATCATATCTGGTGTTGCAATGATGACATCAAAATCCATGAATCCACCGTTGACTTTTTCGATTAAGTCAACACCACCGACGTGTTCAGCGCCAGCAGCTTGGGCTTTAGCTTGGGCATCACCCTTGCAAAATACAGCCACGCGGATTTTCTTACCAATACCGTGACGCAAGACAACTGTCCCCCGCACACCTTGATCAGAAGATTTGGCATCAATGTTTAAGTTAAAATGTAATTCAACTGTTTCATCGAATTTTGGCTTTGGCGACTTGGCTAAAATACCCACAGCTTCTTTTAAAGGAAGCGGCGCGGCAAGCTTCTCGACTAATCGGTTTACTTCTTTCATGCGTTTGCTGATTGTTGGCATATCCCTTTACCTCTGCTTGTCACTTTAGATCAAGCGTTCGAGTTCCTTAATTTTTTATTTCTATACCCATTGAACGAGCTGTACCAATAACCGTAATCACTGCTTGCTTATCGTCGACGGTATTCAAATCTTCCATTTTCGCTTTGGCAATTTCTTCCACTTGCTTCATGGTCAATGAACCAATGACTTCTTTTCCCGCAGTACCTGAGGCTTTGGCCAATTTTGCTGACTTTTTAATCAACGCTGATGTTGGTGGCGTTTTGATAATGAAATCAAATGATTTGTCTTTATAGACGCTGATGACAACTGGTAATGGAATCGGATCACGGCCTTTTGTTTTATCATTAAAGGCTTTGCAAAACATCATGATGTTAACACCGTGTTGACCTAAAGCAGGACCAACTGGTGGCGCTGGGTTTGCTTGACCAGCAGGAACGTATAATCTAATTTGTGCGACGACTTCTTTTGCCATAATCTCTTCCTTATATGATGCGCAGGCTTACACCATGCACAACGTGTCTTTTAGATCTTCTCAACTTGCCAATATTCTAATTCTACTAACGTCGAACGTCCGAAAATTGAGACGCTGACCTTTAACTTACCGCGATCTGGGAACACTTCCATCACAGAACCATTGAAATTCGCGAAAGGTCCTTGAGCAATACGAATCGCTTCGCCAATTTCGTAGATGATCTTTGGTGATGGCTTTGTTTCTGTTTCTTCGGTACGTTTGAGGATATTTGACACCTCGGAATCGGTCAAGGGTTGAGGCTGACGGCCAGGACCGATAAATCCAGTAATACCAGGTGTTGTTTTGACCAAATACCAGCTTTCCTTGGTCATATCCATTTTGATCAATAAATAACCCGGGAAAAACTTACGGGTTGTAATACGCTTTTTCCCACCGCGCACTTCTGAGACTTGCTCGGTTGGAACAACGACTTCTTCGACGAATTGTTTCAAAGCTGTTGACGCTATACGGCTTTCTAAGCCAGCGCGAGCCCGCTCTTCAGCTCCAGTTTGTGTGTGAACGACGTACCATTTTTTATTCATTTGATGAGCACCGATATACCTTTTGAAAGTAGAAAATCTATCCCGGCCACGAAAACCCCTAAAATCACTGCACTGCTTAAGACGATTAATGTCGAATCAATCAGCTCTGGACGTGTTGTCCAAGAAACTTTTTTCATTTCCACGACGACTTCAGATAAAAATTTTTGAACTTTGGCTATCATCTCAAATTCCTATTCTACTAATTACTCGACGCTGAACTGCCCTATATTTAACGCAGGCCAGGCAGGACTCGAACCTACAACGCACAGTTTTGGAGACTGTCGCTCTACCATTGGAGCTACTGGCCTATTACTCTCGTTACAGCTTCAAACCCTATGTAATTACTTTTTAGTTTCTTTGTGAATCGTGTACTTACGTAACTTCGGACAAAATTTCTTAATTTCCAGACGTTCTGGATTTTGTTTTTTGTCTTTGGTGGTCGTATAGTTAATAAGACCTGTTTCAGTACACTGCAAATGAATTGTCTCGCGCATATTTAGTATCCTATTTAAAGCGCTCCCCCATTTGTGCTAAGCCTTATCACAACGGAGTCACAGAAGATTATAGATATTTGACAAAGCCCCCGAGCGGTATTGAACCGCTGACCTCGTCCTTACCAAGGACGTGCTCTACCAACTGAGCTACAGGGGCAGGCTTACAAAAATTTACTTAGCCACCTGCAGCGGTAAAAAAAATACGAACGCAAAGTATATCTGCAGGTGAAAATATTGTCAAGCATATTTTTGATAAAAATTTATTTTTGAAAGAACCAAAGATATAACAATAACAGCACTTACAACAATTTCAGAAAACGACGCTTGCCTACCTTTAAGACGCCTGGTTTGGCGATCCAATTCTCGTCAACAATGACATTGCCATCATGCGAAATAGCTTTTTCTTTTAACAAACGGCGCGCTTCATTACGTGAGGCCACCAATTGTGAAGCAATCAAGACATCTAAAATTAATTGGCCAGGTGTTGGTGTAAATGTCGCAATATCGGTTGGTGTTTGATGTTGACTAAATGTTGATTCAAATGATTCACGAGCCTTCTGACCTTGCCCTGCTGGATAAAACATATCAACAATTTTAACACCGAGTTGTAATTTTGCTTCTTTAGGATGCAAGGCTTTGACAGACTCTAATGATTCATCGGTCAACAATTCATAATAACGCCACATGAGCTCGTCGGAGATTGACATGATTTTACCCACAATGTCTTGTGGGGCTTCATTGATGCCAATATAATTGCCTAAAGATTTGCTCATCTTATTAACGCCATCTGTACCTTCAAGCAATGGCGTCATCATCACAACTTGTGGTTTTTGACCATAGGCTTCTTGCAATTGACGGCCCATTAATAAATTAAATTTCTGATCATTCCCACCTAATTCAACATCGGCTTTGAGGTGAACAGAATCGTAACCTTGTAATAAAGGATAAATAAATTCTAATAATGAAATGGGTTTATCGGTTTCAAAACGTTTCTTAAAATCAGAGCGTGCGAGCATTTGAGCAACGGTACAATGAGCGCTAAGTGACAAAAAATCTTGAGGAGATAATGCTTTTAACCACTCGCTATTAAAGACAACTTTTGTTATGCTGGCATCTAAAACCTTGAATACCTGAGCTTTATACGTTTTCGCGTTTTCGGCAATTTCTTCAGGAGTCATCTTTTTACGTAATTCATTGCGACCAGTTGGATCCCCTACTTGCGCGGTAAAATCCCCAATTAAAAAATGCACCACATGACCGGCATCTTGAAATTGTTTTAATTTGCGTAGTAAAACGACATGGCCTAAATGAATGTCAGGGGCGGTTGGGTCAAAACCAGCTTTAATAATTAAAGGACGGGATTCGTTAAGCTTAGCCTCAAGATCAGCCTTGTTAATGACTTCGGTCGTACCGCGCAGTAATTTAGATAAGAGGTCTTGATTGGGCATAATTTAAGGGTAAAAAAACCTGCCTTCGCTGAAAGGCTTTCGCGTTCAGCTACGGCAGGTATGTATTCGAATCAGATTACAATCGGGCAGAAACGCCGATTTTCATTCCTTCAACATCAACCTTGATGATCTTAACTTGCAAATGATCACCGGCTTTTAATGTTGTGGCTTGTTGTTTATCGATTTCAGAAGAATAAATCAAGGCTTCGATATCATCTTCTAATTTCACAAACACACCGAAGTTTGAATTCATCACAACTGTGGCTGCAACGGCATCACCGACGGGATATTTTGATGCAATATCTTGCCATGGATTTGATTGCAATTGCTTTAAACCTAAGTTGATCTTGTGGCTCGTTGCATCAACACCTAAAACAACCACTTCAACTTCTTGGCCTTTTTGCAATACATCTTGAGGATGGTTGACTTTCTTTGTCCAGCTCATATCAGACACGTGAATCATGCCTTCTAAGCCAGCTTCTAATTCAACGAAAGCACCATAATCTGTAAACCCACGGACAACACCCTTGACTTTAGCACCTGCTGGGTATTTGCCAGAGGCCTCTTCCCAAGGATTGTTTTCCAATTGCTTTAAACTTAATGAAATACGCTTAGAATCTTTGTCGACATTGATAATGACCACATCCACGACATCACCCAATTTGAATGATTCTTGAGGATTGACCATTTTCTTTTGCCAGCTGATTTCAGATGCGTGTAATAAACCTTCGACACCCTTTTCGATTTCAACGAAAGCACCATAAGGCATTAAGTTAACGATTTTACCCTTAACTTTGGTACCAACTGGATACTTTTGAACAGCTTCATCCCATGGATTAGCTTGGATTTGTTTCAAACCTAAAGACACCTTGGAATTAACTTTATCGAAATCTAAAATCATCACATCGAGTTTTTGACCGACGTGGACGATTTCAGAAGGATGATTAATGCGGCTCCAGCTCATATCGGTAATGTGTAATAAACCATCCACACCACCTAAATCAATGAAGGCACCGAAATCTGTGATCCCTTTAACAGAACCACGGCGGCGTTGACCCTTCTTTAATTCGCCCCATAACTTTTCGCGCACTTCATCGCGTTCCTTCGCCACCATCTCACGACGGGAAAGGATTAAGTTACGGCGTTGCTTATTCATCTTTGCTACAACGAACTTATAGGTTGTAACGGTAATATCATTGTTAGAAAGACCTTTGAATGCAGATAAGGACATGGGTAAAAATGCTTCAACGCCATGCACATCCACAATGTAGCCGCCCTTAACAGCGCGAACGACTTTACCTTCTATAATATCACCTTCATTAATGCTATCAGAAATCTTTTGCCAGCCCTTTAAGCGTTCGGCTTTGGCAAATGAGAGGACTAAACGACCTTCATCATCTTCGATGTTCTCGATGAGAACTTCGATTTGATTTCCCACAGATAATTCAGATGGATTACGGAATTCTTCAATCGGTACAAAACCTTCAGATTTAAAGCCAATATCAACGATTACTTCTTTTTGCGTAATAGCAGCAATCGTTCCTTTCGCGATTTCACCTTCTTTGATGTCTCGCAGGGTGCTCTCATAGAGCTCTTCCATTAATGATTTTTGATTCATGATTTATTTTTCCTTTTCTTTAAACACACCTTACCCGTTGTATTTTCCGTGACTTAGACGGAAGCAGGAAAAGTTCGTGAATTATCCCAGAAAAGATTTATCTGTCAAGAAAATTAAAAATATTGCAGAGTTATTTTAAAGCATTAATTTTATTCAGAATGTAAACCGATGCTTCTTCATTGGTTAAATCAGGTGGGACATTGAAAGGTTTGCCGATAGTGACGGTGACTAAAACGCGTTTGAAGGACTTGCTGCCTTTGGGCATGGCTTTGTCGGAGCCTTGCATGAAAACTGGGACAACGGGGGCTTGGGATTTATTGACGAGGAAACCGGCGCCAGGTTGAACTTTGACCTCTTTGCCTTCTGCCCTGCGGGTTCCTTCGGGGAAAACGAGCACAGGTTCGCCTTGTTCTAAATATTTGAGGGCTTGTTTTAAGGCGCCTAAATCAGCGGTTCCTCTTTTAATAGGAAAGGCCCATAATTGTTTGAGCCACCAGCCCATGATGGGATTTTTAAATAGCTCGGCCTTGGCCATGAAATGCAAACGACGTTTAGTGCTGATTCCTAAAATTGGCGGGTCGAGATTGCTGATGTGATTTGAGGCTAAGACATAGGCCCCTTTGATGGGGAGATTGTCAAAGCCGTGGACTTTGCGGGGGAAAAAGCAAAAACTTAAAGCCTTGGTGAAAAAATAAGTAAAGTAATAAACCATGGCGATCTAATTCCCACTCTGGATCCCCGACCTGCGAAGCAGGAACATTCGGGGATGACAGAGCTTTATTTTGGATCGATGAATTTACGGCCGAATTCTAGCAAGTCTTTGGCGCGTTTGAGTGATTTGGCCTCAGCGTAAATACGGACTAATGGTTCAGTGCCTGATGGGCGAAACATGAGCCAGTCTTCGTTCTTGGCAATTAATTTAACGCCATCAATATCTTTCACTTCAATAACATCTTGACCTAAAATGCTTTTGATTTGCTTGATCTTATTCAAATCAACTTTTTTGGCATCCATGGAATAATCGAGGCGTTGATAATAATAACGGCCGAATTCTTTTTCCATATCTTCGACGAGTTTTTTGAAATTCTTTTTATTGTACACCATCATTTCAACAAGCAATAAGCCTGCTAAAGTTCCATCACGCTCAGGGATATAGTTAGGTAAACCCATACCGCCTGCTTCTTCCCCACCGGCGACAATGGGTTGACTGACCATTAAATCAGAAATGTATTTAAAACCAACAGGGGTTTCATACAATTTGCGGTTTAATTTCTTGGCAA
>CAYZPQ010000090.1:0-1711 GCA_964480185.1 uncultured Planctomycetales bacterium
TCCGATCTTGCGCAAGGATGAAAACTATTGGTGTCATCCCAGCACGGTTTGCATCCACACGTTTTCCAGCGAAAGTATTAGCACCTATTGCCGGTCAACCCATGATTTATCATGTGTGGCAAAAAGCAAAAGCTTGCCGTCAATTGGATGATGTCTTAATTGCCTGTGATCACGACGAGGTATTTCGTGTAGCCAAAGGTTTTGGCGCCAAAGCTGTGATGACAAATCCAAATCATCCGTCAGGCACAGATCGTATTGCAGAAGCTGTTAATAATTTAGATGTCGAATTGATTGTGAATATTCAAGGCGATGAGCCTTTTATTGAACCGGCCATCATTGACGCTTTAGCTGCCTTATTAAAGCAAGATAGCCAGTGTCAAATGGGGACGGTGATTAAGCCAATCACGGATGACAGTGAATTTCAAAATCCTAATGTCGTTAAATGTGTCGTCGATGATAAAGGGTATGCATTATATTTTTCACGCAGTCCGATTCCGTATAATCGTAATAGTGTGAAGCCTGCCGGATTAGTGCAGTATAAACACTTAGGGTTATATGCGTATCGCAAAACATTCTTGATGCAGTATAAAGATTGGCCTAAAGGGATTTTAGAATCAACAGAACAACTGGAACAATTACGTGTTTTAGAACGTGGTTATAGAATTAAAACAACATCTACTCAGTATGAGTCCATCGCGGTGGATACACCCGATGATTTACAAAAGGCAGAGCAATGGTTCGTCAAATTAAACTCAACAGCAAAGTAAGTTTTGGTGGTAAAAATAATCCGTTCGTCTTAATCGCGGGCCCCTGTGTCATCGAGTCCAAACAAAGTGCCATGGCAATTGCTGACACACTCGTTAAACTCACCACCAAGTTAAAAATCCCTTATATTTTTAAAGCCAGTTATGACAAGGCTAATCGCACCTCCATTAATTCATTTCGTGGGCCAGGCATTACCGAAGGTTTAAAAATATTAGCGGAAATCAAAGCGAAATATAAAGTGCCTGTTTTAAGTGATGTGCATACCGTTGAAGAAATGGGGCCAGCCTCCAAAGTATTAGATGTTATCCAAGTGCCCGCATTTTTATCCCGTCAAACCGATTTGATTATTGCAGCCGCTAAAACAGGGTGCATTATCAATGTGAAAAAAGGCCAGTTCATGGCGCCTTGGGATGTGAAAGGTATTATTAAAAAGATGGAAGAAGTGGGGAATAAGAATTTATTACTTACCGAGCGTGGGGTGAGTTTCGGTTACAATACATTGGTGTCTGATTTTCGCGGGCTTGCTGTCATGCGTGAACTTGGTTATCCAGTTGTCTTTGATGCCACACACAGTGTGCAAAAACCAGGTGGTTTAGGTGCTACGTCCGGCGGTGAAAGTCAACATGTGCCTTTATTAGCTCGTTGCGCCATGGCCGCAGGTGTCGACGCTGTCTTTATTGAAACACATCCCAATCCAGAAAAAGCTTTATCTGATGGCCCTAACATGGTGGCTTTAAAACACATGGAAGCCTTATTAAAAGATTTAAAAGCCATTGATGCAATTATTAAACGTAAGTGAGATGGAATTATGTTAAAGCGCGCTAAAGAAGTATTAACAATCGAAGCCGAGGCAGTTAAGAATTTAATCCGTCAGCTTGATCATAATTTTGAACAAGCCATCGAGTTAATGGCCAATTGCACAGGTCGTGTGGTTGTCTGCGGTATG
>CAYZPQ010000090.1:1721-5446 GCA_964480185.1 uncultured Planctomycetales bacterium
CACGTAGCCAATACTTCCCGGCGTTTGCTTAATAAGTCCCGAAACCCCTTCATTACCTTTTCCGCCTAACCCAACAGGCCATTTCACAGCTGTACCCTGCCCCACTTTGGACTTCACGGAAATTTTGCCGCCGCTGTCGATATCATTGCCAAGTGCTCCGGTCGTGTGGTTGTCTGCGGTATGGGCAAGACAGGTATTATCGGCCGTAAGATTGCAGCGACATTATCATCGACGGGAACACCAAGTTTATTCTTACACAGTGCAGAAGCAGTGCACGGTGATTTAGGTCAAGTCACACGCCGTGATGTATTTATTGTGATTTCACAAAGTGGTGAGACAGAAGAAACCACTAAGCTCTTGCCATTAATTAAGCGTATTGGTATTAAAATAATTTCTATTACCGGCAATACAAAGTCTACCTTAGCTAAACATGGTGATGTTGTGTTGAATGTGGGTGTGCCAAGCGAAGGATGCCCACTTGGCTTAGCGCCGATGGCCTCGACGACAGCAACATTAGCGATCGGTGATGCATTAGCAGCCTGTTTAATTGACCGTAAGAAATTTAAAAAAGAAGATTTTGCGTTTTATCATCCCGGTGGAAGTTTAGGTCGTAAGTTATTATTGAAAGTCGAAGATATTATGCGCACGGGCATCGACTTGGCCAAAGTAGATGCTAAAATGAAAGTGAAACAGGTATTATTAGAAATCACCAAAGCCCGTTGCGGATGCGCCTGTGTTGTGGATAAAAGTGGTAAATTAATTGGTATCTTTACTGACGGGGACTTGCGTCGTCATTTAGAGAATGATGTGAAAGTATTAGAACAACCTGTCGCTGATGTCATGACACGTAAATTCACCTTTATCGTCAAAGAAAAATTAGCAGCTGAAGCATTTGATATCTTAAATACCAAGAAAATCGATGAGTTACCTGTTGTTGATAAAAACAATAAATTAGCTGGCCTTGTCGATGTGCAGGATTTATTGAAAGCAGGGATGGTTTAATGCATGACGTTTTAACTAAAATTAAAGTATTAATCCTCGATGTCGATGGCGTCTTAACTGACGGGCGCATTATCATGGATGGCAATGGCGTTGAAACAAAGAACTTCGACGTGCAAGACGGTTTTGGTATTGTTTTTGCCAGAAAATGTGGCATCAAAGTCGCGATTATTTCTGCACGTCCATCACCGGTTGTGCAATGGCGGGCTAAAGATTTAGGCATAGATAAAGTATTTATGGTTTACCCAAAGATTTCTGCGTATGAAGCGCTTAAAGCAGAGTGGGGTATTAACGATGATGAAGTATGTTTTATCGGCGATGATGTGGCCGATTTAAAGATTTTAAAAAAAATTGGTTTTCCTGTAGCTGTCAGCAATGCTGTTTTTGAAGTCAAGCAAGTGGCGGCCTATGTGACAGAGCGTCATGGTGGTCGTGGGGCAATACGTGAAGTTGTCGAGATGATTTTAAAAGCACAAGGGCAATGGGGGCCACAACTTTATGAACATTAAATTGCAATGCCTTATGGTGATGATGATTGCCGTCCTCATGGCTAAGCCAGTTATGGCTGATGAGCCTGTGACCGATGCCGGTAAAGAAGCAGCTGTCGCCCAACAATTAGAAGGATTTAATTTAAATGGCTATGCCGATGATGGTAAAAAGGCTTGGGAAATTAATGGAGCGAAAGCCGATATTAGCGAAGATAAAATTAAAGTTACCGACGTCGATGCGAACTTCTACGGCAAAGAGAATGCTAATTTAAAAGCCCAGCATGGCACGATTGATAAAGCCAGTGGCGAAGTGAATTTGAATAAAGATGTGGTCATGACCTCTGATCGAGGGACAACAGTGACCACAGATAGTTTAAAGTGGCAACGTAATGAAGATTTAGTGACAACGAATGATCGCGTCCAAATTGATGATGCACAAGGAACCATTACAGGAAAAGGTTTGACCGCTCAACCTGGAATGAAAAAAGCCCAGCTTAATGAAGATGTTCATGCATCGATTAAGACGTCAAAGAAAAACAATATGCAGACCATCGAAATTACGTCGGAAGGCCCCATGCAAATGGATCAGGCTAAAATGTATGCCGTTTTCAATGTCAATGTCGTCGCTACTGAACCTTCAACAGGGCGCCAATTATTTGCTGACAAAATGGAAGCCTGGTTTGATGATAAAAATAAACGCATTAAGAAATTAGTTTGTACAGGGAATGTCAAAGTATTGCAAGGCGGTAATGCGAGCTATGCCGAGCAAATGATTTACAATGGCGAAGATCAAACCTTAACCATGACCGGTCGTCCTAAACTGGTGTTTGAAACAACCGACATGGGTTCAGCCGGCATTTTTCAGAATATAGGTCAATGACATGAAGCTCCTCGAAGCTAAAAACTTAGTCAAAGTATATGGTGGCCGCAAGGTGGTCGACGGATTAAGTATTACGGTCGGTCGTTCTGAAATTGTAGGTTTACTTGGTCCCAATGGGGCAGGTAAAACAACCGCCTTTTATATGGTCGTTGGTATTGTAAAGCCTGAAAGTGGTGAAGTTGTTTTTGATCAGGAAGATATTACCAAGAAATCTATTCATGAGCGTTGCCGTTTAGGCATGGGGTATTTAGCGCAGGAATCGTCGATATTTCGTAAATTAACCGTGCAAGAAAATATCATGGCGATTTTAGAAACATTGCCGATTGGCCCAGAAGAACGCAAGCGCCGTTTGGAATCACTCTTAGAAGAATTAAATATTTCCCATTTAGCCAAGTCTAAGGCCTTTACCTTATCCGGTGGGGAGCGTCGCCGTTTGGAAATTACCCGTGCTTTAGTGACGAATCCGTCATTTTTATTATTAGATGAACCTTTTTCCGGGATTGACCCTATTGTGGTGGCGGAAGCCCAGGAAATTATTAAAGACTTGAAAAAACGCGGACTTGGGATATTATTGACGGATCACAATGTGAGAGAAACATTGTCAATTACAGATCGCGCCTATTTAGTGGCTGATGGGCGCGTACTTATTTCTGGGACAGCCCAAGATTTAATCAATGATCCTAAAGCACGTAAGATTTATTTAGGCGAGAAATTCAGTATGTAAGATAAGGAAACCAGTTCTTTCGTAACTGGTTTCTTTTAAGTCATCCCCGGAAGTTACGGGGATTCATTGTTAAGAAAGGATACGTATTACATGAAAGTCGATGTTAAAAAAGTAGATGCTATTAAACGTGAAATGAAATTTGAAGTCCCGCGCGAGCGTGTGACTAAGGCTTTAGATGCCGTGTACCTTGAAATTAGCAAGCACGCTAAGATCAAAGGATTTCGCCCAGGCAAAGCGCCTCGTCAAGTGATTGAAAATAGCTATGCCAAAATGGCTCAAGAAGAAATGATCAAAAAATTAGTCCCTGAAGCCTATCATCAAGCTTTAGGCGAACATAAAATTGAACCCATTGATTTGCCAGAAATTTCCGATGTGCAAATGACCGACGGTGCTTTAACATTCAAAGCCACGTTAGATATTCGCCCTGACATTAAATTAGGGACATACAAAGGCATTACTGTTGTCCGCAAATCCAATGATGTGACTGATGAAGAATTAAACAAGACCTTAGAATTTTTCCAAAAAGGCCAAGGCGATAAGAAAATTAAAGTTCCACGTATCGTGCGCATGCACTCCAACAACATGGTCGACGTAGAAGAAGCTAGAGCTGGTGATATTTGCGCCTTCTTCGGCG
>CAYZPQ010000090.1:5456-8751 GCA_964480185.1 uncultured Planctomycetales bacterium
TAAAGCGTCAATTGGAAACCGATAAGAACCGTCAAAATCGCATGGATTTAGAAAATCAAATCATTGAAGCTTTAGTCAAAGATGCGAAATTATTAGTTCCACAATCTTTAAAGACCCGTCAATTAAATCATCGCTTGACTGAAACAGTTAAACGCATGAAGACACAAGGGGCGAAGGACGAAGACATCAAGGCCAAGATCGACGAGATCCGCACTCAATTAGAAGAAGTGGTTGAAAAAGACGTGAAGGTATATTTAATTTTAGAAGAAATTGCAAAGTTAGAGAAGATTGAAGCAACGGACCCTCAACAAGTCCCACACAAAGTCATGGAATTACTGCTTAAAGAAGCAAAGTGGCAAGAAGCTAAATAAGAATTGTCATCGTAGGGGAGGACCTTGCGAGCCCGCCGGAGCTGAACGCGAAAGCATTTCAGCGAAGGAGGGTGTCCTCCCGCTCATCAACCCGCATAACAGGGAGACAACATGGAATTGCAATCAAATTTATTAGTCCCGATGGTCGTTGAAAAAACATCACATGGTGAACGAGCATTTGATACTTATTCCCGTTTGTTAAAAGAACGTATCATTTTTTTGGGAACAGGCGTTGATGATCATGTGGCCAGCTTGATTATTGCCCAATTATTATTTTTGCAATCCGAAGATGCTGAAAAAGACATTCACTTGTATGTTAATTCTCCAGGTGGTTCTGTCACCGCTGGTTTAGCGATTTACGACACCATGCAATTCATCAAGCCTCAAGTTGCAACTTATTGCATGGGCCAAGCCGCCAGTATGGGTGCGGTGTTATTAGCCGCCGGTGCCAAGGGCAAGCGTTATGCGTTACCACATGCACGCATTATGATTCACCAACCATGGGGTGGGGCACAAGGGACAGCGAGCGATATTTCTATCCAAGCTCAGGAAATCTTACGGATGAAAGATGAATTAAACCGCATGTTAGCGGATCATTGCGGACAGCCTTTAGAAAAGTTAACCAAAGACACAGACCGTGACTTTTTCATGTCAGCGCAAGAAGCCAAAGATTATGGTTTAGTCGACGGAGTTATTACTCAATTCGGCCAAGCTGCTAAATAAAAAGTATGTCATCCCCGAATGTTTTTGGCCCTCATAACGGGCACAACTTATTAGTCGTCGGGGATCCATTTAAACATTTTCAAAAATAATTACTGAATACTGTAACTGAAAGGTATTTTTCATGAAACGCAATTTGCTGTTAACACCAGGCCCAACCCAAGTCCCACCGCAATTATGTGAAGTCATGGGACGCCCCATCATTCATCACCGTACACCACAGTTTCAAGAATTCTTAAAGCAAGTGGTGGCAGGTTTAAAAGAGCTTTTGTATACCCAGCATGATGTGTATATTTTAGCTGGATCTGGGTCAGCCGCGATGGAAGCATCGGTGGTTAATTTACTTAATCCAGGGGATAAAGCTATTGCTGTCGACGGGGGTAAGTTCGGTGAGCGTTGGGTTGAATTATGCCAAACCTATAAAGCCAATACCATTGTCCATAAAGTAGAATGGGGCAAGGCGCCTTTAGCCAGTGATATTGAAAAATTATTAAAAGCGAATCCTGATACCAAAGCGGTATTTGTAACTTTAGCAGAAACATCAACGGGTGTTAGCCCTGACATTAAAGCGATCGGGGAAGTGGTAAAGAATTATCCTGCGATTTTAGTTGTCGATGCTGTTTCTGGTTTTGCTGTTCAAGAAATTCGTCAAGATGCCTGGCACGTCGACATGATTTGTTCTGGTTCACACAAAGGCTTGATGTTACCTCCTGGTGTGGCGTTTATTTCCGCATCTCCAAAAGCCATTGATGTGATTAATCAATGCACAACACCACGCTATTATTTAGATTTGCGTGAATGCAAGAAAGCGATGAAGAATGCTGATACACCTTTTACACCAGCGATTGGTGTTGTGATTGGCATGGCGGAAAGCATTAACATGATTAAAAAAGAAGGTTTAGAAAATATGTTCGCCCGCTTCATCCGTTTAGGTCAAGCGGTGCGCATTGGGTGCAAGGCCTTAGGGTTAGAATTATTCCCAGATGCTAATTGTGCGACCAATGTATTAAGTGCGATGAAATTACCCGAAGGTGTTGACGGTGAAAAATTAGTCAAGATCATGCGCGATACCTATGGCATTACCGTCGCTGGTGGCCAAGATAAATTAAAAGGTAAAGTCATCCGTTTAGCGCACATGGGTGCTTTAGATGAATTTGATATCTTAACCGGCTTAGCCTGTTTAGAAAAAGTATTGCATCAATTGAATTACAAATTTGAATTGGGTGCGTCGTTAACCGCAGCACAGAAATTTCTTAATAAATAAAAGATTCTAGGACACTAATATGAAAATTTTGATTTCAGATAAGTTGGAAAAAGAAGGTTTAGATATTTTAGCGTCGGATAAAAGCATTCAAGTCGATTGCAAATTTGGTATTAAAGCCGATGAGTTAAAGTCTATTATCAAAGATTACGATGCCTTGATTGTCCGTTCAGGTACACAAGTCACCGCCGATATTCTTGAATCTGCCGCCAAGTTAAAAGTGATTGGCCGTGCTGGTGTTGGTTTAGACAATGTGGATTTAGATGCCGCGACGAAAAAAGGTGTGGTCGCCATGAATACACCTGCTGGAAATACAACATCTACCGCCGAGCATACCATGAGCATGATCATGGCTTTATCACGTAATATTCCTCAAGCCGTTGCCTCTGTCAAAGCAGGCAAATGGGAACGTGCGAAATTTACCGGTGTTGAATTATATGGAAAGACATTAGGTATTATTGGTTTAGGCCGCATCGGTTCTACCGTCGCTAAAATGGCGCAAGGTTTTGGTATGACGATCATCGGTTATGATCCTTTTTTACCAGCAGAAATTGCCCGTAAGAATGGTATTGAAGCGGTGAGCTTAGAAGTAATTTATAAAACAGCGGATTATATTACAGTACACATTCCAAAAACGGATGAAACAACCGGCATGATTGCCGATAAAGAAATTGCCTTGATGAAGCCAACCGTGCGTTTAGTGAATTGTGCGCGTGGTGGGATTATCAATGAACAATCTTTATTAAATGCGTTGAAATCAAAACGTATTGCTGGTGCGGCGATGGATGTTTATGACGTCGAGCCTCCAGATTTTAATTCAGAATTATTCAAGTTAGATAATTGCGTGACCACACCTCACTTAGGTGCCTCGACAACCGAAGCTCAAATTAATGTGGCCATCGAAATTGCCCATGCTGTTAAAGATGCATTAACTGGCAAAGGG
>CAYZPQ010000091.1:0-4476 GCA_964480185.1 uncultured Planctomycetales bacterium
CCATCTTCAGTATTCTGTTTCTTTTCTAACTGATTATTTAACATGACACCAGTGCGAAGATTGAAATTCTTAGGCAGCTCAAACGTATTGCCCGCATTAAATGTGACTGATAATAAATCCCCCGCACGAAAATGCTGTTTGCCTTCTGTACGATGAATATAAATCGCACTCGCTGACACATCCATGCTGCCTGGATGCAATGCCCCACTTAATCCACCAATATAATCTAATGAACCTGTTCCTGGTTGTAATTCGGGCTCCATTAATCCACCAAATGAATTACGTTCACCGGTTTCACCTGTGGGAAGTTTAAAGCCTGCAATAATCCCGAAGGATTTTTTTTCATCATGAATGAAACGATAATCACCGGTTAAGACAATATCCCCTAACCCGCGTGACACTTGGTTTTCACCCATATGAGGGTGTGAATCAATTTCAATATAATGCTTTGTCACATAAGGAATGTCGACGTCAATGCTCAGGCGTTCAATCACATCAACACTTAACATGGTATGAATAATTTCTTCATTTTGTTTATTGTGCATATGCTTGCCATCGTGATGAAGCTCATGCAAGGCCCTGGCGTCAGATTCTTTCCAATCTTGATGCTCATACATCACTTTGGCCCTTACCCGCTGTTGTTGATTCACATCTAATTTATCTTTTTTACCGATATGTGTAATAGCGCATGATTCACACGCCTGGGCAGGTTGTGCTGATAAGACGGCATAGAAAATAATACATACTGAAAGAATAAAACGCATAGTTTCTCCTTTAAATGAAATGATTAAATAATACCTAGGGAAGAAAAAACTATGCTTTGGGGATATGTTCTATTGAGTTGAGGAAAGGATTACGGGCGACGAGTAATGTCGTCTGTGTGAAAGGATATTTATTGAAGATATCCATGATAGAGAGTTGATGTGCTACATAATAATGACCTGCTCCACCACTTGACGCATTCGCTTCTTTATTATGTTCAGAACTGGCTTTCAACCCAAACCCAGCGATGGGGTTATTTTTCACCTTAGCTTTAGTGTGCGTACACAAACAAATAGCACGCTGTCCATTACACGCCATTTTTTCTTGAGAAGGTTTGATGAAGAACCCAAGCGGTAAAATCCAGATGAAAAATAAAATTGCAATCAGTGAAGGCAGGCAATGAGACATTCATCATTTTTAACATCAAAAATAAAGCCTGTCACGATTGTTTTATTTTTTAAATAAGGGGCCGTACGCTTTTGTATAACCCGTCATAGCAATAATATGTAAAACCACCATCGCGGCAGGAAGCGCTGCATTTTCGATACCTGGTGTTAAATAGGCATGAAATAATAAAATATGTAATGTAATCGGCGCTAAGACAACTAAAGCAAAAGGTGCTGCTAAACCTGTTAAAAGTAAAATCCCTCCGACGACCTCAGTGGATTTAAGAAGCGGAAAGAAATACCCTGTGCCCATCATGCCCTTCATAAAGGCGCCTGCTGCTTCGGGCATTGTTGGCTGGGGCATTTGCAGAAAACCTAAGAACATGGCTAATCCCATGCCTCCAAAAACAGCATAAATCAATCCTAAGATAATACGTGCCCCACATTGAATATTAGCGATCATAATTATTCCTTTCAACAGTTAATCAATTCTTGGAACTATTGTATCAATGTTATTTGAATTAAGATTGCCTCTCTTTGAGTAATTATATTAACGTTTCTTAAAAAAGAAGACAACTCTAAAACACACCGCACGATTAGCAGGCTAACTTCTTAATTGTCTCGATAAGAGTATTGGTATTATCACCTTTATTAAAATAGGCTATCGCGCCAACGTCTTTCATGGCCTGGGCCATTTCATCTTCAGCTTGTACGGAAAGACCAACGATTTTAATATGTGGGTTTCGGCTATGTAAAATTTGAGTTGCCTCGACGCCTTTCATGACCGGCATATTAATATCCATCAAAATAATATCAGGATTAAGGGCCTCTTCTTTGCGTATGGCTTCTTCCCCATTATTGGCTTCAATGACTTCTTTAATAAAAGGCTGCAACAGCAAAAGACTGGCAATAGATTGACGAATGATGGCATGATCGTCGGCAACTAAAACAATAATACTGTCTTTACTAGATTCTTCACGGATATAGGCTTTTTCCTGCAAGATAAGTCGCCCTTCCTCAATAGGGGCATCCAGTTTATCAGGTACCATCATTGTAAATGTGGCCCCCTTGTCAGGCGCAGAGTCAATGATCAACTCGCCCCCAAGAGCCTTAATGCGTTCACGAATACTAAAAAGCCCAAAGCTTCCTTTATTATTAATCCCCAGGTTGGCCATATCAAAACCACTCCCTTTATCCATGACGGTCACGCGAATGATGTGTTCTAATCGGGCCACCGTTACAAAACATTCACTAACATGCGCATATTTGACAGCATTAAACAGTAATTCTTGCACGCATTGATAAATCATGACTTTAATTAAATCAGATCCAGGCTCAATATCGCCGAACACCGACAAATCCACATAAAGTTTGTGTTGATCTTTCATTCTCTTGCTTAAATAACGTAAACCTGCCATCAATCCACCTTCATACAAAACAGGAGGCCGCAATTCAGCAGTCAATTGACGAGAGGCTTCAACCGCTTGATCAATATATAAACGTGCTTCCTGAAAACCTGTTTTATCTATACCTACGGACTTACGTTCAATTAAATCCAGACGCATTTTAGCAGCAACCAAATATTGCTGAAGATGATCATGAAGTACTTCAGCAAGACGACGTCGTTCTTTCTGTTCAACCTCTGTAAGCTCAACAGCTAATTGCCGCAGACGCTCGGTTTGGTCTTCCAATAATTGAGTACGTTTGGCGACACGCTCCTCGAGCTCTATGGCTAATTGTTTTAGGTTTTCCTCATTTTTCTTACGCTGCGTAATATCTCGGCCGATCTTTGATGCCCCAATAACAACACCTTGTTCATTCCTAATTGGCGAAATTGTTAAAGAAACATCAACAAGACTCCCGTCTTTACGTTGACGCACGGTGTCAAAATGGTCAATATGCTCGCCTCGCATAATGCGTTTGATAATTTCAGGCTCTTCATTTTGCCTATCATCAGGTATCAGTATATTGACGGCTTTACCAATCACTTCCTGGGCTCGATAACCAAAAATACGTTGGGCCCCTTTATTCCAACTGGCAATGATCCCATTAAGGTCTTTACTGATAATCGCATCATCTGACCCCTCGACGATTGCAGCCAATACTTGCAAGTCTCGATGCTTTTTGGCAATCTCATGTTGTTGAGATTGTTCTTCGGTCATATCATGGTCTTTGAATGGCGATAAATCCATATAATGCTCTTTCGACAATGGGCAACACGTGTTTTATTAAAAGCGTAATATTTTAGCCTAGCACTATCAACATGAAGATGTGATGAAGATTAAATGAAGGCCCTGGAACACTCAACAGCGACTTCATAAGATTAATGACTCATCGCTTCTTGAATAACCACTATTAATGAAGGATCAACAGTTTTACCTAGTTCTTCCACACGACGTAAATCACGCAATGCCTTGCTGTATTCCTTAAGTTGATAATAAGCAAAGCCCCGGTTGTAATACATGTCCGCATCACGTGGCTTTAAATCAATGGCTTTATTCAAATCACTAATCGCTTGTTGTAAGTTACCCTGCTGACCATAGAAAAGTGCTCGGTTATAATACCCGTCGGCATAGCTTGGATAAATTTCAATCGCTTTATTATAATTAGACAAAGCCTGCGTTAAATTTCCTTGATGCGCATAAATATTACCGCGACTATTGTAGACTTCTGGAGAATGAGGATTGAGTTCTATGGTTTTATCATAACTTAACAATGCCTCTGCCAAAAGGCCTTGTTTGATATACGCATTACCTCGATTGTAATAGGCTGCCGCATAATCAGGTTTGATAATAATGGCTTGATTATAGTCGGACACTGCTTGCCTAAAATCACCCTGGGCACTATGCACATTCCCTCGACCATAATAAGCTTCCGAAGATTTAGGATCGATGCTAATGGCTTGATTATAATGAAACAATGCTTCTTGCCACTGCCCTTGGCGATCATAGGCACTACCAAGGTTAATGTGCGGCCTGATTTTATGAGGAGATTGAACAACGGTATCTTTCCACAATGTTAATTCATTGCGCCATACTTGATTGCGTAAAACCGTTACTATCGACAGTGTCCCAATAATCATGATAAAAATTTTTACCAATAACATAGGCTGACGAATCGTATTGCATAAAATACCAACAGCTATCAATAAGAAACCAAATGAGATTAAGTACAATTTATGTTCAAAAATCACATTAGCACGCGGCGCTACATTAATCGCAAATGTGATTAATACCCAGGCAATGCCAAAAGCAATGAGAGGATATTTGGCGCGTAGTTTAAGACATGCGATGATCATTGTCCCCATTAAACACATGCCGACTAAAGT
>CAYZPQ010000091.1:4486-8704 GCA_964480185.1 uncultured Planctomycetales bacterium
CTAAAGTTAATGGTGGCTGCAAAAGTCCCTTGGATAAGGCATAGTCGTAATCCAAGTTCTGGTGTATCGGCATTATCAATAAACGCATGAACGTTAAAAAGACACGGAATTGTGTTAACAGGTACTCTTTGACGGTGATCATATCTCCGTCGTGAGACTGGGATACAATAGGATCAACATTGACGAAGAGATTCAAATCTGTCCCTACCCATCGAATGAATAACATCAAAAATACAACTCCACCTCCTATCAACATAAATATTCGCCAACGATGGCTTTTAAAAAATATCAGTTCAATGGCCAGAATCATTATCGGAATAGTTGCCGCTGTCTCTTTGGTCAATATCCCAAGGATAGCAATGCCCATGGATGCAGCGTACAATACAGTCTGTTGCATTCTCAACGATGATATACGCCCGCAAAGATAACAATAAACACTGCCTAAATAAAATACTGTCGCCATCGACTCAAAACGCTGGGAAATATACGTGATTGCTTGAGTTTGACAGGGATGAACTAAAAAAAGTACTGCGATAATAAAGGGTATTTCTTGCTTAAGTCGATCTGAGGATAGATGTAACGGTGCCCTGCGACACAAGATTCCTGTAATCGCCCACACCAAGCCCACGGCGAATAAATGAATGATAAAATTAAAAACATGATAACCATAAGGATGTAATTGATTAATAGCGTAATTAAACGCAAAGGAATAAAACCCTACGGTACGGGTTTGGGGATAGGTCTTCCACATTTCCGGGACAAGGTCAAATCGTTTGATGTAGGGATTTTTAACGATGAAATCTAAATCGTCGAAGACAAAATTAAAACTGAAGGTTTGGCTATAAATTGCTAAGCCTAAAAAAATGAGCAACGACCAATGTAAGGGATAATACCATCGCGAGGTTTGATTGAAAAACAGATGCACACGTGTCATTAATACAATTCTACCTTAAAGCACCGGCGTACTAACTGGCTAATTATTATTTCTTAGGTATTCGACCGATCCGCTCTTAAAATCTCTTCAAGCTGGGCATTTGCTTGAGTTGTATAGCTAATGAATTTACCCTCATCATGACGACGTTCAAATTGCTCTTTTAAGATTTTTTCATCATGAAATCTGAACAATTCAATGCGGCGTTTGACATGATCAGGATTCACTCCTTTTTTAATCAATATTTCTCGCGCGACTTCAATGCTCGTTAAATAAATCTCGCGATGAATACTTTCAATGCCGAGTTCCATTAACAAAATCGCATGCTGACGATTACGGACACGGGCGATGATCTCTGTCGTTGAAAAATGTTTTTTGACTTTTTGCGCAATCTCGACGGATTTATCAACATCATCTACGGCTAAGACAAAAAACTTGGCTTTCCCAAGACCTGCGGATTCAAGAATATCCATGCGACTCGCATCCCCATAATAAACTTTATTACCAAATTTGCGGGCGGTTTCAACCTGTGCGGCATCATTATCAAGAATTGTGAATGAAATGCCTTCGGCTTTAAGAAAGCGTGCCACAATTTGGCCGAATCGACCAAAGCCGGCGATAATGACCTCTGGTGATTTTTCATCAATGACATCATAAGGGCGTTCAGATATTTCGGATGTCTTTCTAAAGTAGCGTTGATTGATTGCAAAAATTAAAGGGGTGGCCATCATACTGATTGTCACAGCGGCATTTAAAATGGAAACTTCATCATGGGCGAGAAGATTCTTTGACAGTGCGACACTAAACAGCACAAACGCAAATTCTCCCCCTTGCGCGATAGTTACCGCGATATTCTTAGCGGCATCATTATCAAATCGAAATGCCCGACCTAAGACGAACACAACAAGTCCCTTCAATATCATGAATCCAAGTGTGACTGCGAGCACCAGTGCTGGTTTTGCAATAATGACATGCAAATCAAGCGACATGCCTACTGCAATAAAGAATAAACCTAAAAGCAGTCCTTTAAAAGGTATAAGACTTGCCACTAATTCATGACGGTATTCTGAATTCGCTAATAATACCCCTGCCATGAAAGCACCCATGCCCATGGACAAACCAATTGCCTCGAATACAACCGCTGCCCCAATAACAACAATCAATGCTGTGGCAATAAAGACTTCCTGGATCTTTGTTTCGGCGATGAGACGAAACACATGACGCATTACATATTGCCCTAATACAATAATTCCAATCACAGCTCCCACAACTTTGGCACAACCCATGAGCGTAAATGAATGATCCCCTTGGCCTGATAAAATAGAAACGAGTACAAGGATAGGAACAACGGCAATGTCTTGAAACATCAACACCGCAAATGCGCCTTGCCCGTGTTTAGTATTAAGTTGTCGATGGGATTCTAATAATGGCACTGCAAATGCCGTCGAGGAAAGCGCCAAACCAAAGCCTGCCACAAATGCCGCTGATTGATCAAGGCCCAACACACATCCGATTTGCATCAAGATAAAACCTGTCACTAAAACCTGTACTAAACCAAACCCAAAAATAGAATGCCGAAGTTTCCACAATCGTGCGGGTGCGAGTTCAAGCCCAATAATAAAGAGTAGAAAGACAACGCCCAACTCAGAAAAATGAAGTATGGCGCCGGGGTCTTTAATCCAGCCCAACACCATAGGCCCCACTAAAATCCCCGAGAAAAGATACGCAAGAATAGGCCCAAGTCCAAAACGCGTGAATAAAGGCACAAAAATAATCGCTGCTGCACTAAAAATTAATAATTGGATCAATACCGTATTCATTAAATATCCTTAAGCAACATATTCTCCGAAGAGTTCTTAACCAAGGTATCAAATTTATGCAATGCTTCCTCGAGTTTCTTTAACTGGGGTGTTTGTGCAATCGGAATATCGCCGGTTTCTTTTTTATCCAGCGCATCGATCACGAATTGAATCGTTAATTGATTGGTATCACGTGCGGGTTGATAGGCTGATTGTTTATAGGTGGCTTCTTTAATCTCAGCAATGATACCCGCTTTCTTTAATTCAAAGAGAACATCCTGCACTAAACGGATAGGAATGTCTAATGTGTCTGAAATTTGAATCGCTGTGAGAGGATCTTTCCCCTCGGAAAATCGTTTTACGATGGTGCTTGTTATGTGTAAGGACAATAATCGTTTAAACGAATAATTCACATTCAGGCAATCGTGTTCAAATTCATAGGTATCCACATTCTGATGGGCAAAAGACACTTCGGCCCCAAAGAGCACTATTCTCCAACTCATTTGCATCCAAATTAAAAACAACGGCAATGCCGCAAAACTTCCGTACACCACATTGGATTGGCCGACCCCAATTTGAAACTTGATATAAATAATTTGTACAATTTGATACACCGTACCTGCCACAATGCCGCCGATTAATCCTGAAGTGAATTTAACTTTGGTATTGGGCATAAAGATATAAATAAATGTAAACAGCGCCCAAATCATCACGTAAGGCAGAAAATGCATGGAAAATAAAATCGGTGAACTTAAACTTCCTAAGAATGTCAACTTTCGAATAACCGTCTCAACTTGAGTCGCCACAAAAACGGTAAGGGCACTTGATGTCACTACAAAAAAAGGGCAAATGAGCATAATGGATAAATAGTCATTCACCTTGCGACCAAAACTACGGGATTCTCTAATCCCCCATATATCATTAAATGAGCTTTCAATGCTATTAAGAACCTTAATCACCGTCCAGAACAGTACGATGACCCCGATACCGGCAATCAAACCCCCTTGCGCATCTTTCAGAAGATTATTGGCAAAGCCAATGATCTGAAGCGTGACTTGCTCTTGCCCAGGGAATTTAGTTAATAACTCCTTCTCCAACATTTGATCAAAACCAAACCCTTTGGCAATACCAAAAGCCATGGCTACAATCGGAACAATGGATAATAGTGTATAAAATGTAAGGGCTGAGGCGCTTAATTGACATCGATTATCGCGAAATTCCCGAAAGGCCAACAAAATAACGCGTAACTGTTTGATGAGAAAAGATCGACGAGGAGACAGTTTCTTAGTGTGGATGCGCCAAATATCACGGTTAATAAATTTGGTGAATTGCTTTAAGGCGTTGAACATAGTGTATTCCTCATGGGTGTAAGAATAAGACTAAAGCGCTGTGTGATTATAGCCTAAAAAAGAGATTTGAGATACGAGATATGAAATATGAGATATGAAATATGAGATATGAGATATGAGATATGAAATTAGAAATAGG
>CAYZPQ010000092.1:0-369 GCA_964480185.1 uncultured Planctomycetales bacterium
GGATTGACTTTGGAACTAATAGAACAGAAAGCTTAAAATTAGCTAAAGGTAAATCATATAAATCCGCACCCGTCTCCCGGTCAGGAGGCAAAACAGTGTCTCTGGCGACAATACTGTGATACATCAATGCAATCATTTCACAACCTCAGTCCATAAAGTAGGCTTAGCCTGACTCGATGCCAAACTTCCCCCTCTAAGGCGTTCAAATCCTAAGGGGTAATAGCCGTGTTCAGTTAGATCTTTATAATTAAAAACTTTGGGCGACCAAATATCACCTAAATTAATACCCCCCTCAGCAATAATACTTCCATAACTGACGGATGAATCTTTGATTTGGTCAAAAGTCGCCGTCCCATTAGTATACACCAT
>CAYZPQ010000092.1:379-7322 GCA_964480185.1 uncultured Planctomycetales bacterium
CGCACTCACTGTTTCTTTATACCCTTTCCAGGCAATAATATTTAATTGGGAATTGGGTGGTTGGTATCCGGATTGATTAAAAGTAACCGTCCCTGTTGAAATGACGGTTAAATGCTGATTGGGCTCAACGATCGTATTAGAATTAATTATGACGTCACCTGCACCATCTGATTTTTCGACATACACAATTTTCTTTCCTTTTAACATCTCAGCATCAAGCGTAACGCTACTGGCATCTTTAATATAAAGCACTTCATCCGGGGAATAACCACTAAGCATTTCTTGATTATTCGCCATGAAATTTCCTAAATCAGAAACAGCCGCATTCTGAGTGGGAGGCGTGTAGGACAATGAGGTTAATGCCGAATCCACCCCTTGAATCACATCTTCAAATACCACATCTGCATTGGTCGATGAGCCTCCAATTGTTGAAGCCACCCGTGTTTGACCATTCACCATGGCCACGGTTTTGTCACCCGTGATTGAAATTTGACCACTTGTTGTTAGTGTATTTTTAAATGCTTCTGGCGTATTCGAGGGATAAACTATTTTGATTGTGCGCTCAATGGCACCATAAATTCCTTTTGATGTCACTGAATACGTTGTTGGCCTTGAAACATCTTTGGTTAGAATAATTTTACCATTGCCATAATCGATCTCTTTGGTTAGCACATCGTCGAGCATTCCTGGATTACCCATATACATATTAACCCCTGCCTCCGCAATCCAAAAAGCAGCCGTTGAATGATACATTCGTTTGGCACTATTCAATTCATTAACATTAGCTGTGGCAAAACTAATCGACAATGCAATTAAAACATACATGACGACAAGAGCTAGAATTAAAATGGACCCACGTTTATTAGTTAATCTTTTCATGCGCACTTTGCAAAAATAATCCTGTTTGAGCCCTTAAGGCAATTTTCTGTTTAATCGAAAATTTCTTTGTTAACCCTGAGGTTGCTTCAATGATAATTTCTTGATCGGTTGGATAAATAAAATTTAATCCTGTAATTTTGTAGGCCAAGATACGTTCTTGATTATAATTTTGACGAACAACATCTCCCACACCAAGCTCATTACGCGTAAAAGAAATTTTAACATCCCCTACTGAATCAAGTTTAAATGTCAATTGAATGGCATTCTTATCTTTGACAATAAAAATATTTCTCGCCTCACGTAAATCTTGAGTTAAAGAAATGACCAAACGTCGCAGCTCATTCTTGGGCATAATATTCTCAGCATAACTAGCCCAAGCCCTTTGACTCAACAAAAACATGGAATAGATACTCGCTATCATCACTGTAAATATGGCGAGCGTGATTAATGCTTCAATAAATGTAAAGGCATTGCGATTATTGGTCATCATCGATAGAGCACTGTTTCTAACGTAATTTCATTAATGGGTGATTTGGTTTGCCACACTACCTTGACGGTTATATCCAAAGGATTTGCCTGTGGATTCTTATAGCTCACTTCAACACGTTCATTAGATAACTGGGTCATTGCTTGCTGGGTGAGCCAAGCATTCCAATCGCTTGATTTGATATCAAACGTTGTCTTTTGGTTTTGCATTTCTTCTAAAATGGATTGGGCGTGCGTCGTGGCTAATGTCACTTCCCAGGAATTCTCAGTGGAATGAATGGAATTGATAAAAACAGTTAATAATCCACAGAATCCTGTTAAGAGCAAGAATGAAGCAATTAACAACTCAACTAAAGTGACACCTTGTTTGGAGGTTACATTCATGATGAAATTGGATTTAACTATTAATGTAAATACTTAAGGGCGGGATTTAAACCCGCCCTTAAGTATTATTAACCTATGATACTACACCCACTTATTTTTTGGTGAAAAATCTCATCCAATTTGGCTTCTTTGTGGTTGTAGGTTTAGTTGTTGTTGTCGGTGTAGTCGTCGATGCTGGTGGTGTTACCGACGGTGCTGGTGTTGGAACTGGTGCTGGTTGTGGTACTGGTACGGGCACTGGAGCAGGTGTTGGCTCTGGTACTGGTACAGGCACTGGTGCAGGTGTTGGTTCTGGCACTGGTGCAGGAGCTGGTACAGGTGTTGGCTCTGGCACTGGCGCAGGAGCTGGTACTGGTGTGACATCTGGCACCGGTACTGGGATCGGTGTTGGCGTTGGCACTGGTGTAGGTGTAACCACCGGTGGAGGTATCTCAGATGGTGTTATAGAACTACCAACAATCACTGTACGTTTAACTACTGTAGGTGTAATCACCACCTTTGGCTTCACAACCACTGGTGGAGTAACAACAGGTGGCACTGGAGTTACATCTGGAACTGGTGACACCTCTGGCACAGGTGTTGGATCTACTACTGGAGGAACTGGTGTAACATCCTCAACAGGAATTGTTGGCTCTGGTTCTGGAACAACAGGATCAGGTACCGTAGCTGAATCATCGACAACAGCTGTTGACCCAAACTCTAAAGCCCCAATACTCCATTTAGCTCCCCGAGGAAATCCATTATAGTCTAATGCAGAAGACCCACTAATCACAAGACCTGCTTGAATAGCTGGACTTGTTGACTTTAAGGCAACATTATATTTTTCACCTTTATAATAAGGAACAAAAGGTTCTTCAAGTTGCGGATCAACACATTTTGAATTTAATTTACCTTGGCATTGTGCCGCATTATTTTTAACATTGTAAATTACTGAATAATCATCTTGAATTTTAACTGCTGCACACATGCCATCGCCGTTACCACCAGCACCACTGGCATAATACACTGAAGAATTTTCTCCACTTCTCCAGTAGAAAGAACTACCTAAGAAAATATTATTCGCAGACTTTAATGTCTCGGTCCCATTACATGTAGAACCCCCCGACAAAATCATCGTATCCCCATTAGAAGTAAGTGTTGAATTCGTAATCGTCGCTGACATGCCAGGCTTGTATGATAAGGCCACTGAACTACCCATGGCACGGCAATTATCGAAAGACGCTGTTTTCCATGCAATTGGATTATCTTTAAAGTACGCGCAATTACCAATAATAATGGAATTATCAATCACTGTATTCGCTGCGGCTTTAATTTGATTACCTGCATTACCTTCTGCTCTGGTACGTTTAATCGTAATAGACCCATTCCCATTATGATAAAGCAAATCAATCCCATCAGAAACATTGTGACTAATATCACTATTCGTAAATATCCAATTACCACCTGTTTTGGCTGTCCCTAAACCATCCCCATAGCCACCTTGGCTTTGGCTGTAACAGTTGTAGGGTTTTAATCCTGGATATGTTTCACCGCAACCACTATAAGCAATGGTGACATGATCAAATGCAATTGTTCCTGAATTGGAAGAATCAGCGCCCATGTCGCCGTCCCATCCAACAAATGAATTCGCCACAATTTTACTATCTTGCAATGTCCAATCTTTTAACCGCGCCGCTTGAATACCTGTATGAGCTAAACCATGAACATTGACATTCTTCAATAAAACATTGGAACTATCAGAAGCTTGTATCCCTTTCGATGCCCAAGCCCCATAGGGATAGCTGCTTCGGTTACAACTCTTAGGACCAAAATCTTGACAATCAGAATGGTCAGTAATTTCCATACATTGAATTTCAACGTTATTACTTTTATTCAAATTGAGAACAACACTTAAACGTTCTGTTCCCCATAATTGTGGAGGTTTCGTACAACCAGAATCCCAACCCTTACCTAATATACGTGTTGGCTTTGTTGGACTTGGACCTGAAGGAACCGGGCGTAACACACAATCCCATGGCCAGCTCGAGTGACATGACCCGGTGTCTTTTGTATTTGGTGAGCCAAGACCAATCATATATTGGGCACCATTATTCCCATCAATAATTAATGTATCTCCACCCTGCAATTTAGATGGATTTCCACCTTGCGGAGCTAAAACCCAGTTTGGATGGTTTAACGCACATGCTTGAGCAGACCCGCTACCTGAATAAGGAGCATCAACTAAACCTGTGCATTGGGTGTTAGTCCCCCCATCTGTCCTTACATAATAGGTAGCTGCCTGGACATTGGTTACAGCAAAGGTGAGTCCACCAAATACCGCTATCAGAGAATATTTAATTATTTGATTGACCATGGGACACCTTCTTTCTTCCTCGTTACAATTAAAAAACCTATTCCTTAAGTTTTCACAAAGAATAGGTTCATTTGCCTTAATATGACTTTTACTTCTCATATTCTGCTGGCAACTGGCTACCTTTCCGGCTTTTAATCCGGGATCAGGCCCTATAGCTTTGTGTCCCACGCTTTCACGTGGTTTACCCTTTTCGCATCATATTTCGTACTTCTATCTTGAAGTGTATCATCCCTACCTCACGGTGTCAACCCCTGGACAAAAAAAATTTAACATTTTTTTTACCATCTAAAATTAGGACATCATGGTCTCTATTAGCCTAAAAAAAGAGCTCTTTAAAATCAATACAATTTAGGTTAATTTTATTGTAAATTTTAGTTTGCATTTTAAAGAAAGATGTGTTATATTCTCACGTGTTAAAAAATGGATATCAACTTATGGAGAGTATATGAAAAAAGTATTATTAACTATCGGTTTTATCTCAACACTCGGATTAAGCCAAGCAATCGCCGCTCCTTATAGCGCAACATTGAATGCTGATGTTTATGACGCTACTCCAGATGCAGTCACAACGCCAGCTGCCATTAGCCCTTACAACATTTACAATGCTATCAATACGGTTTTAGGCACTTCTTACGCCAGCAATGCTGATTTGGATCCATTTCAAATCACAACCGGTGATTCTCTTTTCACCGATGTAAGCACAGTTTCTGTACCAACACGTTATTCTTTAATCAGCCTTTCTGCTGCCAACAATAACACATTACGTGTATATGACGCTAGCAATCCAGGCACATTATATGATGTGTTTGGCGGTTCTGTAACAGGTTTTGGTGTTACAGGTGATGGTACTGCTGCAAATCCATTCCCAACAGCCTTATCTCCATTTTCTAATGGAACAATTTTTGGTTTTAACCTTTTAAGCGAAGGAACCGCTGGTTCTGAGTGGGATTCTGATCCAACCAAAAATATTGACGGTTTGGATCACATGTTAACCTACCGCTTATCTGATTTAATCGGTAAATCTGTTTACTTAGATATCTTAAACACTGGTAACGTTGAAGAATACACATTCCAAGATCCTTACTTAGTTACTTTTGAAGACATGGCTTTAAACGATGGCAAAATCGGTGATGAAGATTATGATGATGGTCTTTACATCGTTGACCGTGTTACTGCGGTTGCCGCTCCAGAACCAATTAGCACAACCTTATTCTTAACCGGTGGTGCTGCGATGGCTGCAAATTTCTACCGTCGTAGAAAGAAGTTAGTGGTCTAAGACCTTGTATCAATATTCCCTTTGGGCCCTTATATCTTGTATATACGGGCCCATTTTATTTCTCCTCTATCACTCGCGTTGGGAATTAGTTGATTATACCCATGCGTACTTCGTTTTGCCTGCATCTTTATTGATGTTGTGGTTAAAAAAAGATCGCCTTTCATCTCTCGTCTCTCAAACACCGGTTTGCAATATTTTGTCTTTGATTACTTTATTAGTTGGCTTAAGCCTATTTATTCTCGGCTGGCGTAATGACTTTGTTTTTGTATCGACATTTTCTTTGATCCCTACATTAATTGGTTTAACTGGATTTTTGTATGGCCCCTTAGTCTTACGCACTTTATCTTTTCCTATTGCCTATTTAATCTTTCTAGTTCCCCCTCCATTAGGTGTATTAGATGCGATTACAATTCCGATGCGCTATGCCACGTCGGTGATTACAGCGTTTATCTTAGAATCATTTCATCTACCCCTAAAACGTGAAGGTTTATTACTGTTCTTAGGTAATCATGAAATCTTTATTGCCCCAGCCTGTAGCGGATTTAGATCTCTTATCACGTTTATCTGCCTTTCCTTACTGTATGTTTATTTCCTGAAATGCTCGATGAAGAAGAAGGTTGTTTTAATCCTTAGCGTTTTACCTTTAGCTTTTATTGGAAATTTAGCCCGTGTTTTAATGCTGTGCATGATCACCTACTGGTTTGGCGATAAAGCTGGGCAAGGATTTTTGCATAGCGTGAGCGGTATTTTAGTATTCTTAATTATTGTCTCTGGATTTATGCTCATTGATAAATTTTATGTACCTGAAGAGGAAGACGAATGATCTCCTTAAAAAGTAAAACATTAATTGCTATTATTTTATGTGTGCTGACGTTTAGCATATCTTATAGCACACCGCCAAAGCTCAAATATGCATCGACTAATGTGCTTAAGAAAATTGACCTGCCTATGAATGCCGGTGATTGGCGTGGTGAAGATGTGGATTTGAAATTAGCTTTGGGCGAAGGTTTATTGGCTTACATTGGCGATATTATCATGCGTAAATACGTCAATAGCAAAAAACAAAGTGTTTATATTTTGATGATGGATGCGGGAAACTTTCATCACCCTAAACTTTGCTTTAGTGGTTCGGGATATACGGCGGAAGATTTGCAGGATACTTTATTAAAATTACCCTACGGAGAGTTTAAAGCATCGACGGTGTATTTTAAGAAAGAAAAGTCAGATACCCTGTCTGTGTACTGGATGACTATTGAAAGCCAAAGGGTTGGTTGGACTGGACAAAAAGTTAAAGAATTCTTCTATTCATTAACTGGAAAGAAACGCACCGGTGTCATTACCCGTTTTGATGTCTACACCCCTGAAAGCCGCATTAACAGCTCCCTCGTTGCAGTAAAAGACCTCGTTACAACACTTAGTAGTACCATGTCTCGGGAGCAAGCCGAGCTTATTTTTGGCAAAAACCACCCCTATGGCCGAACGGTCATTGGACCTCAATCGAATTTAGAAAAAATTTCCCGGGACCAATTGATCAATTATTTTAAAATTAATTATGCCCCTTCAAA
>CAYZPQ010000092.1:7332-8680 GCA_964480185.1 uncultured Planctomycetales bacterium
GACCTTGTTACAACTCTTAGCAGCACTATGTCTCGAGAGCAGGCTGAGCTTATTTTTGGTAAATAAAACTAATCGATTTACTTCACACCCGGATATTCTATTCCATAAAAAGTTTTTTGTTTTATACTTTCGGCGTCGGCTCCATTGATGATGGCGTTTGAATCGACGTCGGCTTTCAGCAGTTGCTGTTGGCTTAATTGATAGCCACTTAAATAACGTAGAATGAGTGTTACATCATATAAGGTCAGACGGCCATTTAAAGAAACATCGCCCAGCTGCAAAGGGTCTGGCGTCACCCCTCCCTTAGGTAGACTTCCTCTGACATCATAGACAGAATGATTTACGATTTTAGCCGCTTCGACCATTTTAGGATAGGGCCTATCAACGGTGGTTAAAAAACCAACGAAAGAATTTTGATAGGCAAAATTAACACCTGTTAAGGGGCGATCCACATAAGGTTGATAGACATTCCCAACAATTTGATAAACAGTTTGCACTTCCTTCACAAAATTCATATATGCCGCCTGCCGTTCTTGTTGATTGGTAAACCAAGTATTCCCACCCCAGGATCCACCATGCGTAGGTGCACCAAAATGATACTCAGTAATAAATATCGGTTTATCTTTGGTAAGTAAATAACCCCATTCTGCGGGAATCAATGTTGTTTCATAATAATTAATCGAAAAGACATCGCAATATTTGACACAGGCATCAATCGCTTCTTTGGGCGTACGGTGAAACCCAGCAAAACGATTTCCTATATACATGTGATTGGGCGCTTCAACTTTTAAAATGTCCTTCATCGTTGAATAATACACTTCTGCATAATCTTTTAATAACATTGATAAATCGGCAATGAATGCGGCATTGAATGGACTTGAAAAGGAAAGAGCATTATTTGAAAAATCATCCCAAGTATTAATGAGCGTTAACGGTTGTGCCCATGCGACCTTTAATACATTTAAATCAACATATTTTGCTTTTAATTTATCCGTCAATGCTTTCTTAGCAGGAACACTTGTGCCAAGCTGTTTGAATATGTGAAGAATCAAATAATATATATCAGTGGGGCTAGTTGTCCAACTATGCCCAAAATCAAGTTCATTATCCGAAAAGAAACCCACCAGATAAGGATCTTTATTAACCGAATTAGTTGTGCCTGGCATTTTACGATCTGTAATGAATTTCTTAAAATAGGCTTGTGTCGACGATTTAAATAAAGGATCATACACATCCGGCATCAATGCCCCTGGAATTTTTTTACCTTGATTGTTAAGATCAATCATTAAAACATACGGCATTTTAAAATACCTCTGGACACTCGTTACACCATCAGTCAGATTAAATC
>CAYZPQ010000093.1:0-6612 GCA_964480185.1 uncultured Planctomycetales bacterium
AAATTGGGACAAGGCTACGGCGGCATTACGTGACGCACTTGAAACAAAGAAATTGAAATTTGATATCAATGAAGGCGATGGTGCATTTTATGGACCTAAAATTGATATCAAATTAAAAGATGCCATTGGTCGTCAATGGCAATGCGGCACTATTCAATGTGATTTTGCGTTGCCCGAACGATTTGAATTAGTTTATACCGACGAAACAGGCGCACAAGTTAGACCGATTATGCTTCACCGCGCGATTTTAGGAAGCCTTGAACGTTTTATTGGAACATTGATTGAACATTATTCAGGAAATTTTCCACTCTGGTTAGCGCCTAATCAAGTGGCGATTATTCCATTGAAGCCTGAGCAAGAAGCTTTTGCGCAAGAAGTTAAACAGGAGTTGGTGGCAGCAGGATATCGCGTTTTGGTGGATGATCGCAATGAATCATTGGGCAAACGTGTGCGCGAAGCATCCATGAAAAAGATACCGTATCAGCTTGTGATTGGTCAAAAAGAATTTGATACAAAAACTGTGGCGGTTCGGCTTCACAGTGGGGGCGATTTAGGGTCAATTAGCACCACTGAGCTTATTGCCCGGTTGGATAAGCAAATCATTGACAAAACATAGGTCTTTCGTTAGAATCTTTAACTTTTATATTTAGGCAGAAACACTGTAACTTAAGAAAGAGGCGTAACTATTTTAAAGCATATTCGTGTTAATAATCAAATTCGTGCCAAAGAATTACGTGTCATTGGTCCTAACTCTGAACAACTTGGTGTAGTTACACTTGTCCGTGCGCTTGAATTAGCAGCAGAATATGAATTAGATTTAGTTGAAGTGGCCCCTACAGCGGTACCACCAGTTTGCCGTATTATTGATTTTTCTAAGTATAAGTATGATCAAGAGAAAAAAGAGCGTCGTGTTAAGAAGAATCAACATGTGACGCAATTAAAGCAAATTCGCATCAAGCCGCACATTAGCGACCATGATTTAGAAATTAAAATGAAGCAAGCCATTACGTTTTTGGCTAAAAAAGATAAAGTTAAAATTAATTTAATGTTTTCCGGTCGTGAAATGTCTTTTCGTGATCAATGGAAAATTATTTTAGATAAAGTGGTTGTCATGACAAGTGATCATGCAGCCATTGAAAAAGAGCCATTAGCTGAAGGGCGTATTGTCTCGATGGTCTTAGCGCCAAAGTCGGATAAATAAGCAAGGGTTAATTGGCTTAAACAAGAACAAGAGTGGGGATATCATGTCTATCGGTAAAAGAGGAAAACTCAGAACAAAAAAAGCAGCGGTCAAACGCTTGCGCATGACCAAAAGTGGTCTGTTGAAAAAACGCAACGCTGGCCGTCAGCATATTTTAGGTAAAAAGACGCGCAAGCGCAAACGTCAGTTGCGCAAAGATGGCTTCATCAGCGCTACAGATGCGAAACGCATAAGAAAGGTTTTGCCTTATGGTACGAATTAAAACAAACGTTTATTCTCATAAACGTAAAAAGAAAGTATTAAAAGAAGCTCGTGGTCAATTCGGTGAACGCAGCAAGCGTTACAAAGAAGCGATCAAATCCTTAATCGGTAGCCGTCAATATTCTTACTTTGACCGTAAAAAGAAGAAGTCTGAATTTCGCAGTTTATGGATTATCCGTATCAATGCAGCGTGCCAAGAATTAGGTATTACCTATAGCCGTTTCATTGATGGATTGAAAAAAGCTAATGTCGTCATGGATCGTAAGATTATGTCTGATTTAGCCATTACAGCACCAGAATCTTTTGCTAAACTTGTTGATGTAGCTAAAACAGCAAAAAATTAACCAAAGCGAGTCCCGATGTACACCGTAATTCTCGGTTGTGTGAGGGTAAGTCAAAAAAGTTCTTAATTTTTAAATGCTGGCATTTATAATGCCAGCATTTTTTTGTTCAATGAGCAACGAATAGAATTTTAGCATGGCGCGGGTCCTGTCCCTGCGGCACCCTATCAATCCTCGGGGCTGAAAAGCTCGCCCCTGCGGTTGATAGGGAACCCGCCTCCGGGCCACCCGCTTTAGCAGCGAAAAGAATATAGAGAGTTCTAGAAATAATAATACTGTTTAAGAAAGCATGTAAAGCATGAATAGCGAGTTATTATTACAGCAAGCTAACATGGAAATGTTAGGCATACAGACACACGCGGACTTAGAGGCGTATCGGTCAAAATATTTAGGGAAAAAAGGAATTGTCGCCGACATTTTTGCTAAAATAGGCACAGCTCCCGTTGATCAAAAAGCAGCCATTGGTAAAACAGCCAATGATCTGCGCACTGCAGTTACAGCTCTTATCGAAGACAAAGAAAAAACTCTGGGCAGTTCTGCTCCTGTTAAAGAAACAAAATTTATTAATGATGATGTGACATTGCCAGGCTCTGCAGTTGGCATGGGACATGCGCATTTATTGACGCAGACTATTGATGAGATCCTTGAGGTTTTTAAAGGGTTAGGATTCGTCGTCGCTCAAACACCCGAACTTGAAACAGAGTTTCATAATTTTACGGGTTTAAATATTCCGGTTGATCATAAACCTCCGATGGCGGTTGTTGTGCCTGGTAAGGTGTATCGTCCGGATGCGGTGGATGCGAGCCATTCATTTATGTTTCATCAATTAGAAGGTTTACTCGTCGATGAGTCGGTGAAGTTCTCTGATCTTAAAGGACTGTTAACAGAATTTTGTCGTCGATTCTTTGGGCCTAATGTTGTCATGCGTTTTCGTCCGCACTTTTTTCCTTTTACAGAACCTTCGGCGGAAGTGGATATTGGGGCTGAGATTTTGGGTATTGGAAAAAAGAAGTGGTTGGAGATTCTTGGATGTGGGATGGTAAATCCTAAAGTGTTCGAAGCTGCTGGTTATCCTAAAGGGAAATATAAAGGGATTGCGTTTGGGATGGGGATTGAGCGTATGGCGATGCTCAAATATCGAATTAATGATATTCGGTATTTCTACGAGAATGATGTGCGGTTTTTGAAACAGTTTTAACACATGTCATCCCCGAATGTTTTTGTCGGGGATCCAGTTTCTAAATATAGTGCACGGGATATTAAATGCATCGCGCGGGTCCTGTCACCGCGCCACTCTCCCAATCCTCGCAGCTGAAAAGCTCGCTGCTGCGGTTGGCAGAGAACTCGGCGCAGTGCCACCCGCGTACTAGAAAAAATAAAATACAAATAAAAAAGATACTCTAAATGAAATTATCTATTAATTGGTTAAAAGATTACGTTGAAGTAAAGTTATCCGTCGAGGAATTGATTGAGCGATTGACGATGGCGGGGCTTGAGGTTGAGGCGGTGGAGAAGGTTGGTGGGGATACGGTATTGGAGATTGAGATTACGCCTAATCGTGGGGATTGTTTGAATATGTTGGGGTTGGCGCGGGAGGTGGGGGCTATTACGGGGAAGGCAGTTAAGATGCCTAAGTCTAAGGCATTGCCTCGTCCGAAAAATAAAATTTCTATAGCAGTGGCTGATAAAGCGGATTGTCGTCGGTATATTGCGACATTATTGGAAAATGTGACGGTTGGGGATTCTTCGAATACGATGGTTGAGCGTTTGGCGTCGATGGGGAATCGGTCTATTTCGAATGCGGTGGATATTACGAATTTTGTGATGTTTGAATGTGGTCAACCACTTCACGTATTTGATTATGATAAAGTTGTGGGTGGGAAAATTTTTGTTCGTCGGGCTAAGGCGGGTGAGAAGATAGTGACTTTAGATGAGATTGAACGTAAGTTGGATCCGTCGATTTTAGTTATTGCTGATGCACAAAAGCCAATTGCGATTGCGGGGATTATGGGTGGTTTAGATACACAAGTGACAGCACAGACAAAACGTATTTTAGTGGAAGTCGCTCATTTTGATTTAGGTGTTGTTCGTCGGGCATCTCGTTCTTTAGGGTTACGTAGCGATTCTTCTTACCGTTTTGAACGTCAAGTCGATGCGCATGCGGCAGGTCAAGCTTCTAATCGTGCGATTGCTTTATTAATTGAACAGACTCAAGGCAGAGTGACAGCGTCGGGTGAAGTGAATCATGTGAAAAAGAGTTTGGCTAAGCCGCTTAAGTTAACGGATGAGGCGATTGTTGAATTATTAGGCACATCGATCCCGATGAAAAAGGCTAAAGATATTTTAACCCGTCTTGGGTTTAATGTGCGTGGTCAAGGTAAGGCCTTATTAGTTAAAACACCGACGTACCGCCAAGATATTAATATGCCCGAAGATTTGATTGAAGAAGTGGCGCGTGTGATTGGTTTTGATAAATTGCCCACCTCCATGCCTTTGATTAAAGCGACCAACATTCCTTTAGATACACGCGCACGCGATATTCAGCAAGCGCTGCGTCGAAATTTATTAGCCGCAGGCTTAGACGAAGCATTGACGTATAGCATCACAAGCCGTAAAAGTTTAACGCGTTGTATGATCGATGACACCAAAGCGATTGCGGTGACAAATCCTTTATCCATCGAACAAGAAGTATTGCGTCCTGCTTTATTGCCGACGATTATGCCAGCTATTGTGTTAAATTTAAATCGTGGTAATAAAGACATTCGTCTTTTTGAAATCGGTAATGTCTTTAATCATGACGGAGAAACGACACAATTGGCTCTCGTCATGATGGGTCGTCGTCATCAAGATTGGCGTTTATCACGTAAAGACAATGTGGAGTTTGTTGATATTAAAGGGATTGTTGAGAATTTCGCGCAGCAATTAAAGCTCAATCTAACAATTACAAAAAGCCCAGCTCCAGCGTATCATTCGACCTTATCTGCCAATATTAGTTTTGAAGGCAAGGTTATTGGTCATGTAGGGCTTATTAATCAAACATTATTACAGGCGTGGGGTATCAAAGCCGACGGACTTTATTATGCAGAGATTAATTTAAACCCTCTGTTGAAGACAAAAAGCACAACCACCTTTTTCCAACCATTAGCAGAATATCCAGGTGTGTCTCGGGATGTATCCATTGCTGTTCCTTATGCTGTTGAATTCCAACGCATCACGGATATTTGCCGTCAACACGGTGGGTCATTATTAAAAGATGTGCGTTTTATTGAACAATATATTGGCGATAAAATCCAAGCGGGACATAAGGGTTTAGTTTTTTCATTAACATACCAATCCCCTCAACGCACGTTACGCGAAGAAGAAGTCAATGCCACGCATGGACAAATTGTAAAGTCCATTTGTAGCCAAACAGCCGCGATTGTACGTTAAGAAATAGGTGGTAGTCCCCCTATTTCCGTCGATTAAAAATTTTCCACAATGTTTTTAAAAATGCTATAGTAAATCACCTGCTCCGTTCGTCAGGATTTGGATGTATTGAACCACAAATCTTACTACAGGGGATCGGTACTTGAGTCGTGCTGTGTGCAGGCCACACTGATTCCCACCTGTGCAAACAGGTTTCATACACCGAGTTACAACGGCGGCGCGGGCCTACTTATCTATTGCAAATACCTACAGGCATCAATGGCGCAGAGCCATTGATATTTAATATCATGAGCTCCCCCAATTTATTCTCCCCAGATCAAGACACCATTCTTCCCGATGCGCCTTTAGCGGCCCGCATGCGTCCTCGGACTTTAAAAGATTATATTGGTCAAACACATATCGTCGGGGAAGGGAAATTATTAAATCGCGCCATCGACGCGGATCGCCTTGCGTCCCTTATTTTGTACGGCCCTCCAGGTGTGGGTAAAACAACATTGGCCTTATGCATTTGCAATCAAACCAAATCTCATTTCGAACGCATTAATGCCGTGTCATCGAATGTCGAAGAAATGCGTCGGGTGATTTCAGGCGCCCAACACCGACGGGCAACCTCAGGTCGTAAAACAGTATTTTTTATCGACGAGATCCATCGTTTTAATAAAGCCCAGCAAGATGTGCTCATGCCTGATATTGAAGAAGGTAGTATTATCTTAGTTGGGGCCACTGTTTTTAATCCATTCTTTTCTCTCGTCTCTCCATTATTATCGAGATCTTTAGTCTTTGAATTACAACCCCTAAGCAGCGATGAAATGACCGATGTTTTAAATCGTGCATTGAATGATAAAGAACATGGGCTTGGAGGTCTTTCAATCAACATTGATGATAAGGCCCTGCAGTTTTTAGCCTCCATGTGTGATGGGGATGCACGCAAAGGGTTAAATTCCTTAGAAGTTGCCGCTTTAACAACGCCAAAGTCCAGCGACGGGATCATTCATATCACCCTAGATATTGCCCAAGAATCCATTCAGAAAAAAGCCTTAAATTATGATGCCACCGGGGATAATCATTACGATACCATTTCTGCGTTTATTAAGTCCATGCGCGGTTCAGATCCAGATGCTACCTTGTATTGGTTAGCCAAAATGATTTATGCCGGGGAAGATCCTCGCTTTTTAGCACGCCGTATTGTGATTTGTGCCAGCGAAGATGTCGGTAATGCGGATCCTAATGCTTTAGTCGTGGCCAATAGTGCGATGCAGGCGACCGAAGTTGTTGGTTTGCCGGAAGCGCGTATCATTTTAGCCCATGCCGCCGTCTATATAGCCTGTGCGCCTAAGTCAAATGCGGTCTATTTAGGTATCGATAAAGCTTTAGCAGACGTGC
>CAYZPQ010000093.1:6622-8677 GCA_964480185.1 uncultured Planctomycetales bacterium
AAGGCATACAACAAGTTCCAACACATTTAAAAGATGGGCATTATAAGGGAGCGAAGACATTAGGGCATGGGGTCGGGTATCAATATGCCCATGATTTCCCTAATCATTATGTCAAACAAGCCTATATGCCCCATGATGCCGTCTATTATGAGCCTACCACCATGGGTTATGAGGCAAAGATTAAAGAAAGAATGGAAAAATTAAAGAAGCTATGATACGATACGTTGCTTAATGAACGATAAAAGCGTATTACGAACACATTATTTAGGGCTGTTAAAAAACCAAAGCGCCCATGACCGGCAAGTCAAAAGCGACTTCATTGCAGAGAAATTACGGCAAAACCCGTATTATTCCAAAGCAAAAGTTGTGATGTTTTATGCGGCCATGAGCTATGAGGTGGATACTTTCGGCATGATGCGAAAGGCAATGAAAGATGGCAAACGTGTTTGTTTGCCTATTGTTGAGACAAATCAAAAGGTATTGATACCAGTTATCATGAATAGTTTGGAAGAACTTAAACCATCAACTTATGGCATTCTTGAGCCAACATTTAATCCCGCTAACGCTGTTGATATTGCCACCATCGACACAGTCATTGTGCCAGGTCTTGCATTTGATCAGGCCAAGCACCGTTTAGGACGTGGTGCGGGGTATTATGACCGGTTTTTATCCAGACTTCCAATAACAACGTCGACCTTAGGCGTTGCTTTTGATTTTCAACTCCTTGATTGCCTTCCGCGTGAGACGCATGACATGCAATTGTCAGACGTCATTGCCAACTAAGATCCACCCCTAAGACAAACTTATCTTAATTCACCCTTTGTACTGACAAGGGACTTACTGTTGTATTTTTAGGAAGGAGCATTAAATCATGGAATCCAATGCATTAAGCCAAATATTATTGACGGTGGTGATTGGCATCGCCTGTATTATCGTCGGATTTTTTATTAACCGCATTTTAGGTAATAAAAGAGCAAATGAAGCCCAGCAAGGGGCTGCAGAAATTCGTGATCTAGCCCGTCGGGAAGCCGAAACAATTAAAAAAGAAGCAGAATTATCAGCCAAAGATACCTTAATTAAAATGCGTCAGGAGTTTGAGAATCAAACCCAAGTCAGACGCGATGAGCTGGCCCAATTAGAAAAACGTATTTTATCGAGAGAAGAAAACCTTGATAAGCGAGTGGAATTAATTGAGAAAAAAGATAAAGAATTGATACAGCGTGCAACTCTTGTTCAAGATGGTGAAAATAAACTGAAAGAATCAGCTGCTGAATTAGAAAAGACTTTAGCGGAAGAAAAATCTCGCTTGCAAGCCATTGCGGGTTTATCCACCGAAGAAGCCAAGAAGATTTTATTGACCCGTATCGACGATGAATTATTAAGTGAAAAAGCCCAGCGCATTCGTTATATCAATGAGCAAATCAAAGAAGATGCGGATAAGAAAGCGCGTGAAGTGATTACGATCGCGATTCAACGTTGTGCTTCTGATCATACGGCAGAAACAACAATTACAGTTGTGCCTATTCCGTCGGATGAAATGAAGGGTCGTATTATCGGACGTGAAGGCCGTAATATCCGTGCGCTTGAGCAAGCGACAGGGGTTGATATTATTATCGACGATACTCCTGAAGCTGTTACTATTTCAGGGTTTGACATGGTGCGCCGTGAAATTGCACGCATGGCCCTTGAACAATTAATTGCCGACGGGCGTATTCACCCAGGACGCATTGAAGAAGTGGTGGAAAAGGCTAAGATTGAATTAGATAAGAAGATGAAAGAAGATGGCGAACATGCGGCGATTGAATTAGGGATTCATGGCATGCACCCCGAATTGATTAAGCTCGTCGGGCGTTTACGTTACCGCACCTCATTTGGTCAAAATGGGTTAAATCACTCCATCGAAGTCGCCAAATTAATGGGCATCATGGCCCATCAATTGGGTGTGGATGTGAAGACTGCGAAGCGTTCTGGTTTATTGCACGATATTGGTAAAGTTGTTTCTTCAGATGTCGAAGAAGGAACACATGCCATTGTTGGTGCGCGCTTAGCCCGTAA
>CAYZPQ010000094.1:0-525 GCA_964480185.1 uncultured Planctomycetales bacterium
AAACATTGTCTAATCGACTTTTACGCTGCGGCATTGCTTTTACAATTTTAGATGATTTTTCGGGAAACAATGGCTGGAGAGATTTTAATGAGACTTTACTTAAAAAAACTGGACTGCTTTTAGCTTCCTGTTTAATTATTCCATTTGAAGAGACAGGCGCTACATCTTTTAATTTAAACAATAACCTACCCGGAACAATATTAGCCTGCTCTTGGGCACAAGCCAAAGAAGCCATTAGTAAAAAAATAAAACTAATGTTGAATATAAAAGACATTATTTTACCAGAAGGTTTATTTTTAATCACCAAATCGATGAGGAAGAGGACGTGCAGGAGGTTCTGATGGCGTAGGATCTCCTTCTACTGGAGGAGCTGCAGGTGCAGGTCTTACTTCTTGACGGCCTGAATATTCGCCACGAAATTTATCCATGCGTTCTTTTAACTTATCACTGCGACCTTCATAAACATTTTTTGGCATTTGATAGTTCATAATTGTTTTATGTTTATGACCAATAATACGTCTAGCA
>CAYZPQ010000094.1:535-3587 GCA_964480185.1 uncultured Planctomycetales bacterium
TCCGTTATGGGGCCCATGGGAACAGGAAGATTGTTGGGATCAAATGGTCTGTATTGAAATGTGTATTGTCGTCGCCACGGTGGAGTTGGAGGCGTTGTCGATCTTTGTGTAATTTTTTCAAGCACATCTAAGGTCACATCAATATAGTTCGTGCTGCCTATAATTGAAGACGCATTAATTGTCCAAGAACTATTAAGATTAGTCCATTCAAATGTTTGATTGATAGCAAGCTCAGGGACACTAATGCTTGTACAGGTATTATCATATTTTGGATCCCCTGCAAAAACATCTCCATTAATGACCTCAGGATCTGTTTCTGTATAGACACCAATTTCATTCTTAAGACACACACTCATGACCGTTTCAGGAGCTGGGGCATCGCCATTATTTACTCCACGAGGAATATAAACCCCACTTCCCGCGCCCCCTTCAGGATCAACCCCATCAACTGTCTTGCCATTCAAATTAAAATTAACATTATTTGTTAAAGTAAAGCCAAACTCTAAAGGAGTATTGGCCACGACATAATTATCATTCGTGCGGCCTTGTGTCTTTAACATAATGCTCTTGAATTTTATATTAGGAGTTCCTTGTGATTCCGGAGGGACAATCTTGATGGTGATTGTTTTAATATCTTTTAAGCCTGTTTCATCGGTCGCTTTAAATGAAACGGTGTATTCCCCGTCAGCAACAGAAGTATCTGGAGTCCAGCGAAATATTTTACGGCCAGGGGTTTCTGTTGAGATTAATGTAGCGCCTTGAGGGGTTTCACCATCGATGGTAATGGCAGTTAAATTATTATTTTCATCGGTAGCAGTGACATCAAACTCCATTAATTCACCAACACGTCCTTCTTGATTGGTAAGGTCGGAAAGAAGCGGGGGTTCGACGCTGACTAAGGCTAAAGCATCAAGAACGCATATGTTAACCCCATGATCAACTTTTCCATTTTCCATACAGGTACTTTTTAATAAATTCTTATACTCACTAGCCTTGATACGACGAGGACTCTCGGCATCAGGAACTTCACGGATGTTTTTTGACATTAACATAGCGACAGCGCCAGTGACAAACGGTGTTGCAAAAGATGTTTGACCGTTAATAGATGTGTATGCCTTTGCAGAAAATATACTTGCAATAGATACTTCATTTCCAACAGCCCAAACACCAATTCCAGGACCATAATTAGACAAATCAAGTTTGGTGCCGAACGTGTTATCATCTACCCCTGAAATTGCTCCCACTGCAATTGCTTCGGTATATTTTGCAGGAAAATGATTTTCTACATCTCGATTATTATTACCCGCTGACGCAATAAAAACAACTCCTTGATCTATAGCATCTCGAATTGCAGCTTGAGTAACCCAATCATTAGGATTACCTCCACCACGACTATAATTAATTACAGTGGCGCCATTATCAACAGCATATTTTAACCCACCTGCTTCAGATGCAGAATCACCTACTCCTGAACCTGTATCACCACCTACTTGTACCATCATTATCTGAACCTTAGGGGCTGCGCCAATTAGTCCTTTTCCATTATTACCTGCAGCACCGACAATGCTCATTACAGCCGTGCCGTGATCCGCTACTTTTGCATAATTATTATTAATTTTCTTTCTAAAATTCCATCCCATAAAATCATCTATATTTCCATTTCCATCATTATCAATATGATCTTCAAAAGCGGACCCAAACAAATCCTTTAATTGAATTTTTCCATCTTGATCCGTATCCCCTAAGCCAGCTGTTTTTAATTCATCTAACGTAATCTTACCATCATTATCTGCATCAACTGCTGCTTGAAATTCACCTTTATTGATCCATACATTTTCTTGTAAATCCTCATGATCAGGAAAAAAAGCTGTATCTAAAACAGCTACAACAACCCCCTCGCCCATACTCTTCGACCAACTTTGATTATTAAAATTCATATAATCAAAATATTTTTTAAAATTAGATTGATTGTATTTAGGATCGTTTGGAAGAGAGTCTTGTGGAAAACTGTTTGATGTATAGATATAGCTAGGTTGACAATACTCAACCGCTGGATCACTCTTACATAATTTCAAAGCTCTATTAAAGTTGGTTTTATTTGAGGAAGCGAGGTCTAATGTAAAAACATTACTTAATCTACTTTTACGCTTTGTAGAAGCTGAAGCTTTAGCTAATTGATTTTGTGTTTCTGAAAAAAGTGGTTGTAGAGATTTTGATGATATTTTTCGTAAAAACGTAGGTGAGTTTGAATTTATATCACGACTTTGCGTGGCAAGCGCTTTCTCAGATGGCAAGCGCGCAGAATCTTTTAGCTTAAATAGGATCCTACCAGGATAAGTTTCTGCTTCTTGATTAACGCCTTCAATCGCTTTCACACGTATTTGCTTTTCCGCAAATGCATGATGCGGCACAAAAGCTAGAAGAGCTAAAAGACAAATTGTAAGGAGTTTATTAAGGGACATAATTTACTAATATCCTTTTGCTTAAATCTGCCCTAAGTATATAATATATATAGCCCAAAAGCAAGTATGTTTATAAAAATTGACATCCCTTGATTTTTTGCTGACATATGTCACACTTGAAGTAGGAACGATTGTTTATTTGAAAGGTGGATTACTATGAAAATGCCATTATACCTTACATTTACCTTATTATGCTTAGCTAGCTCTGCGGCTTTGGCGCAGCAACAAGTGGTAACTTACAATGCATCACCAAATGGAAAATACAATACACTTACAACCAATACAATAACTTCGAATAATATTCTCATTGGAAGCGAAAGTGTTATTGATGATGATAGAGATACTGCCTGTAGTAGTGGCAATTACAGCAATCGCATTTTAGTTGATAGCACTACTGGGGATACCTATTCTTGTCCTGAAGGTCAAAATTCTACACCTACTCGCTGGGTAAAATCCAGTATGGATAGCACCATTCTTACACCTAAATATGGAACTAACGACGCGAAATTTGGTTATGTCTACACAGACTACGAACAAGAACCCGCTTTTGCCGGTTTCAAAATGTCAGGTACTGGAGCTTCAGCCGCTTT
>CAYZPQ010000094.1:3616-7964 GCA_964480185.1 uncultured Planctomycetales bacterium
GGTTCTCCTACCTCAATCCCAGTAGCCTCCTTCACCACAACCGGCATCACCTTGGGATCAAGCAAAAACCTTGTTCTTAATGGTGGGGCGATTGTTATTAATGCTCCAGGTGGTACCCTGACGACAAGTAATTATGACATCGACATCTCCCAAACAGGTAACGTTGGGGTCAATCTCGGTGATCTTCCAGGTAAAAAAATAGCTCTTGCAAGTAAAACAGGTTTCAGCGGGATTGGGTACTCTCAACAAACCAACTCCCCTGGTATTTTGCAATTCCATGTGGAATCCGCAGCAACAGCGGTTCCACAAATGGTCTTAAAAAAGAATGCTACTATTAATATGGGGGGAAATACTGGAATTGGCGGAACTGGCCCCGCTTTCTTAGGCCTCAACAATACTAATCCTGCTGCCAATTTAGACATCACGGGAAACCAACGCATTACCAGAGGTTTAAGCGTTGGTACTGCTCCTTTAAATAATAATGCCGGTTCTATCACCGCAAGCGGCCCTATTGCCGCAGATGGCGACGTTGAGGCTGGAGCTTCAGGTGGTCAAGGTAAACTTAGAGGTGTTGTTGTATTAAAAGGTAGACCAGCAGTAGATGCATCAACAGGCGTCATTGAAAACGGCGCAATGTGGTTGGAGTAAAACTATGCGCTTAAAGTTATTGACCCTTATATTAAGTGTCATGATTTTGCCTGCAATGTCTTGGGCGGCAAGTGCGCCTGATATTAGTGGGCAAGCAATCTGTTCTGGTAGCGCGGCTGCGGGTGATTATTTTGAAAATAATCGTATCACATGGACAATGCCTGTAGCTCCTCCGACGGGAACAACATATATTGTCAGCTATAAAAATCCAACAGTCACAACTTGGACACCTTTAAGCAATAATGCCACAAGCCCCTATACGCCTCCTCGACCAACGAGCGCTTATACCTATTATCAAGTGTCATCTGTAGATGGAACAACACCTACTACAATAACACCGTCGAAAACGATTATTATTTATAAACCTGCTAGATCAGCTGACCCCTATTGCGGAAATTCTTCCAACCCTACATTTCCAGCACTTGATGTGGATAGCAATGGGAATTTAGATATTGGTTTAAAGATCCAAGAAGATGGCGTTACAAAATCTGTCGCAATCTTACCTCCAACTCAATCATCCAATTTAAAAATACAACGCTATGATTTAACATTTAGCGTGTCATTAGTTGCTCCTTCTGTTAGTGGCTTAAGAACTCGCTTTCAAGTTGCAGGGGCTGAGAAAAGATTAGGTGCTTTTAATGGAACCACCTCATGTTCTTTATCCTGCACCCCACAATGCTTAGGCTCCTCATTGCAAGTTCAAAATCAAATACCTAATGCTTCCTGTAATGCGTGCATCCCTGACGGTAATCCACCTGTAGCTAGCGTCGTTGATATTGTTACAGATGCAGCCTCCTGTACAGGTGGCGTGTGTGGTGGGCAAACATGCGCGTTGAATACACATTGTCGAACAACTACTTATACCCCAAACGTCTGTGCTGCGACGTATGAATGTATCCCAGATACTGGTTGCGGTGGCTCAACCCCAACCTGCGATTCTCGACCAACATGTTATGGATCTTATACAGATGCTGATGGTCCAAATGGCGCTGATACAGGATTCCGTATGGCTTGCTGTAATGGTAAAGTAACGAGCTTCACTGATAAAGGCGGCAATGTGCCTGCTTGCCCTGCGACGACAAGCAATTCCATCACCTGCGATTGGTCTGGTGCAAAAACATTTGCGGGAGAACCTCAAGAAACGCCTCGCTCACGTATGACCATTACATGTACCAATAATGCGGTTACAGCTTTAGATGTTACAGGACAACCTGCTAACTTTACGACCACAACATTTAATTGGGATGATGATGGTGACGGAAATGATCTCATGTTTAGAAAAAATTCTAATACGCCGTTAGGGTTTGATGGTATTGGTTACCATGGCCTTAATGGTGATATCGATGCTCCAGGATGGTCAGGTTGCTGCTCTGCTGCTCCTGCTAATGCGACCATGTGCGCTAATGATGGCAGCAGTACAAACACGACATCAACGGTTGTTACAGCATGTTCGGCGACGAATGCCTGCGAATTCACCTGTAACACAGGCTATGCCCGTTCAGGCGCAAGCACCTGTACTGCGATTGTGTATCAATGTTTCGGTAGCCCTGCTCATGCCATCGCTTGCTCTGGAGATACGGCTAATTTAACATCAAACGCATCTTCCAAAGTGGTGAATGAATGTACAGATGATACTAAATGCGAATACACATGTGATGCTGATGCTGGTTACTTCAAATCTGGTAATTCTTGCGTGCCCTTGACATGTTCTCCTCAAGTGATCGTCAGCAAACAAATCGGTCAACGCGATCCTGGCACTGGGTATTCGTATGCATCTCCTCTCTTTGAAAGTAATGTGCTCTTTACTGTTAAAGTTGAAGCGGATGATTTGAGCTTCTCGATAAGCATGAAAGATGCAAACGGGGCTTCTTTAGATGTACAACGATGCCTTGGCACCAATGATCACTTATTAGGCGTATTAGATAATAGTTGTGGTTTCCCTGACGGTGATGGCGATAATGATTCATTCACCATGAATTATATGGCACATAAAGTTGGGTTAAGTGTTACGGAAATTGGTGGTGTGGGCGATGATAATGTTGGCTACACTGTCACTGCTCAAAAACTTTGTGCACCAGCTAATGGTGGTATTGTGGCTTATCAAAAAATCATGGAAGACACTAACTGGGTCGCCCCAACAATGTATTACGGATCACACTACTATTCTGTAGAAGGATCTTGCTCATTAGATGTCGCCCACACGGCTAACCAAAATCGCGCTGCTAACCGTGATACTCAAGCGAATATTGCGGCCATGAAAAGCGGCTTACAAACCTGCTGTGCCGCTCAAGGTAAAACATTAAACTTTAATGACACAGCTATCTTCAAATATAAATCAGACAACACAACAACTGAACCTATAGAAAACTCTCTCTATAGCTATACTTGCCAATAAATAAAGGGGACGGACACATTTAATGAAAATTAAATGTGTCTGTCCCCTTTTTATTTCTTATTTATTATATTCTTTATTCAGACGTGCGATGTGTTCGACGGAGATTTCTTTTGGGCAGGCGGCTTCGCATTCGTATTCGTTGGAGCAATTACCGAAGCCTTCTTGATCCATTTGTTTGACCATGTTCTTAACGCGTGTTCTTCCCTCAATGGCTCCCTGCGGTAAAATATTTAAGTGAGAAATTTTAGCGGCTAAGAATAACATGCTTGATCCATTCGGGCATGCAGCGACACACGCATTGAGCAGCATCCATGGCAATATCGGCATTTTCTTTGGGGACGGGCAAGGCATGGGCATCTGGGGCTTGGCCTGTTTTAACAGACACATATCCCCCCGCTTGAATAATACGATCAAAAGCACTGCGATCGACGGATAAATCTTTTTGAACTGGAAATCCTTGAGCGCGCCAAGGCTCAATGACTAAAGTTTCCCCCGTTTTAAAATTCCGCATATGCAGTTGGCATAATGTCGTGCCACGTAATGGCCCATGAGGTTGGCCATTGACAACAGCACCGCATGCCCCACAAATACCTTCACGGCAATCATGATCAAAGGCGATAGGCTCTTTGCCTTCTTTGGTCAAACGCTCATTAACAACGTCGAGCATTTCTAAGAAAGACATGGCCGTATCAATACCTTTGGCATCGTAGACTTCAAACTTGCCTGGGGTTTTACGGTTTTTTTGGCGCCAAACTTTTAATGTGAGATCTATTTTAGTTGTCATATTATTTATAACTGCGTTGGGCTAAATGGACTTCTTCGTATTTTAATTCTTCTTTATGTAATGTCGGTTCTTGGCCAACACCGTTAAATTGCCAGGCGGCAACATAAGAGAAAATATCGTCGTGACGCAAGGCTTCACCTTCGGGTGTTTGATGCTCTTCCCTAAAATGACCACCGCATGATTCTTCACGCTTTAAGGCATCGAAGCATAACAGTTCACCAAATTCCAAGAAGTCTGCCACCCGGCCAGCACGTTCTAAAGTTTGATTGAAATCATCACCTGAACCTGGAATCTTAACTTCTTTCCAGAAACGATCACGTAATTCAGGGATTTTCTTTAAAGCTTCTTTTAATCCAGCATCCGTACGTGCCATCCCGCATTTATCCCAGACAATGTGTCCAAGTTCACGGTGAAAATCATCGACGGTGCGATTACCATTAATGGATAATAATTTTTCAATACGTGCGGCAATAGCCGCTTGAGCTTGCTTGAATTCTAAATCATTTAAAATGCTCTTATCA
>CAYZPQ010000094.1:7974-8622 GCA_964480185.1 uncultured Planctomycetales bacterium
AACAGGCTTATTTTTCGCTAAATAATCGCTTAATGTATAAGGCAAAATAAAATAACCGTCAGCCAAACCTTGCATTAAGGCAGAAGCACCTAAACGATTCGCCCCATGATCCGAGAAATTCGCTTCCCCGACCACAAATAAGCCAGGCACATTGCTCATCAAATTATAATCGACCCATAAACCACCCATGGTGTAATGCACGGCTGGATAAATCATCATCGGAACTTCATAAGGATTCTCGCCGCTGATTTTATCGTACATGTCAAATAAATTCCCATAACGGGCTTTGATTGTGTCTTTCCCTAAACGTTTAATCGCATCCGTAAAATCAAGATAAACAGCCATGCCAGACTCACCCACCCCACGACCCGCATCACATTGCTCTTTCGCATTACGAGAGGCAATATCACGTGGGACTAAATTACCGAAACTTGGGTATTTGCGTTCGAGGAAATAATCGCGTTCAGCGTCGGGGATTTCCGAAGGCTTGCGTTTATCGCCGGCTTGCTTAGGCACCCAGACACGGCCATCATTACGCAAACTTTCCGACATTAATGTTAATTTCGATTGATAATCACCATGCACAGGAATACAGGTAGGATGTATTTGGGTATAGCAAGGGTTCGCAAAGTACGCACCTTTTTTATG
>CAYZPQ010000095.1:0-5834 GCA_964480185.1 uncultured Planctomycetales bacterium
GGACCAATTGAATGTTTTACCCCGGTCGAGCTCGACGATGCGTGTGGCTAAATGGGTCATGAACATGCGGTCATGCGTGACAAAGAAAATGGTGCCTGGATATGTTTTTAAAAATTCTTCAAGCCAATTGATGGAATCAATATCAAGGTGATTGGTAGGCTCATCAAGCAAAAGCACATCGGGTTTTAAGACGAGCGCGCGTGCTAATAAAGCACGACGCTTTTGCCCGCCGGACAGTGTTTCAAAAAGGCTTTCACTGTCGAGCTTCATATGGGCAATGACTTCTTCGACTTCATTATTCAAATCCCAGGCATCCGCGTGGGTGATTTCGGCTTGGAGTTTATCGAGTTGATCCATTAAGGCTTGGGTATGTTCGGTTTCAAGGCGATGGCTGACTTCATGAAAATCATGGAGTAATTTTGCACGTGCCCCTAAACCGGAGAGGACAATATCAAATACCTTACCTGTAATCCCATTAGGAACTTCTTGAGGTAAATGGGCGACATGAATCCCCTTTTGGAAAATGACTAAGCCTTTATCGACTTGCACATTTCCCGCAATGGTTTTCATCAAAGTAGTCTTGCCTACCCCATTACGCCCAAGCAAAGCAATGCGTTCTCCCGCCTCAATTTGAAGACTTAAGTCTTCAAATAATAAGGGACCGCCAAATGCTAAACTTACTTCTTGTATGCTAATTAACGCCATATGTTCTTTCGTAATTGTGATAGAGCCGGATAGTGTACTACAGTCGAGGGCATAATGCTAGTGGATATTAGGGGGACACAATACTTAATTCAAATGAATTAAGTATTGTGTCCCCCTAATATCATCTTAATTCACTTAGAATTGGTAAATTTGTAATGGGCTTTATGCTGACTATGACGGCTTCAAAATAATCAATCTTCATGAGCTCATCCATATTTTGTTGGCTCACCGGTAAGGGCACGCCATTGCCGTCGCGTTTGATGCGTAAATCTAAATTGCGCGAATCGAAATCAATACCACCGGGGGTCATGGCAGCATCTGCACCGTATTTTTCGATAACTGTCTTATATTTTAACCACAATGGCTCGCCGAGTAACTCAATGGCTTTACCAGGAACCAACATTTCCTTAAAAAGATCTTTATATCCTGCTGGGCCATAACTAATCTTATCCATGAGTTTTGATTTATTATCTTTCCATTCAATTGTCAACCCATCATGTTGTAATAAAGCATCCGTCATGAATGGAGCAATAATGCTTGCTTTGGCGCCCATCAACTCCATTAATACACGAAAAATAACAGTCCCTATCACATAATGAGATTTTGCTTCAAGCGCTTCTTTTCCCCGGCCACGGATATGATCAACAATTTCCTGAACATATTGGCCTGATTGTTTAAACGTATTGATATGATCAACAGTCATGGTAACAATTTCTTTTAGCTTTTCCCCATCGGTCAAAGCCCCATTGGCATCACGATCAATATAAGGCTCAATATTCTCAAGCGCTTCGAATAACTCAGTAGCCTCTTTACTATATGATTTATCAGTATCTTCGTCAGATGATTCCTTTGCATTTTCTTGTTGCTCTTCAAATATGTCTTGAAGAGACTGAATCTCAGATGTAAGTGTTTCGCGTCGTTTTGCAATTGATAATAAATGATACGCTTCTGTTAACTCAGATAAATTCATCGAATTAGCTCTAACTTTTGACATGATCTTAGCGAATATTTCTTTATCTGCTAAAAGTGAGGGTGAAATAAGATCTTTCTCATCTAATGCCGTTAATTCTTGAGAAATACGTTTATGCTCTCTGGCTGAAAGATTGCCATGCAAGCGAAATAGATAATTCAAAATGATACGCACAATGGCTTCGCGTGATGACTCATGTAATACTATATGCCCATATTTGTCTGTCCCCGCATGTTTTGCATTATTAAACAAAATACCCGCTGATTTAAAATCAGGCATTGTCAAATGATCGTATATATCTCCATCGGCAATGCTTCTTAACTGTTTAAAGATTTCTTCTTTCTTGTTTTGAAATTCAGGAAGAATATCACATTTCTCACTGCTTCTTCCTAACCTATAGAATTTTTCTGAAAGGCGTCCATCCTCACGGTCAATATATCCTCTTTCTTCAAGCGATAAGAGAAGCTTATTCTTCTTATCTGGAACTATGACAGCAAATTCATCGGCAACAACCCTGCCTCTTTTTAAAATAATTCCCAATTCACTAATCAAATCATCATCAGACCTTCCTCGCAATTCCTCTTCTTTGGCATTAACTTCACTCATCGTTGCTTTGGTAACTAAAGGTGTTGGGTGTTGTCCTTTTATTGCCACTGGATTATTGTCTTTATCGACAATATCCATCAGATAATAGCCTTTAGGAATATTATTAAAGACATACTCATTCTGATCTAAGGTAACTTCCGCCACAATCTGTTCCGTCTTAGGTGAGCGCAAGACAATCTTACTTTCTTCCAGTTTGACACGATCGGTATGTAAGGGATGTGTTGCCTTAATCTTTAAATTAAAAAACTCACTCTCTCTATTATGATCAGGCAAACTATATGTCATCACAATATGGGACCCATCCTCGGTATAAAACGAATGAGGCGTTTCTTTTTTAATATCCCCAAAAACAACTTGCCCCCGTGCCCAGCGGATGAATGAGTTGAGTTGGGTGGATGTCATGGCTTTTTCTGGATTAGAATACTTTTCTAATAATTTACTAATTGTCTCTCTTGAAATATTCAAACCAGGAAATATTTCCTCAAGGTCTGCTGCAGTAAGTTCTACATCCCCATCTGATTGCTGTACTAATAACCACGCATGAAGTTGACCTAAAAGAAACCACTCATATTGATCCATCTGTCCCTGGCCTTGTAACACGATGTTATTCACCTTAGCAAGATTTACTACTGTATCCCCGGAATTTAACGGGAGTGTTAATTTAGACAAAACAGAGAATATATCCTGTAATAAATTCGTACTTAAAATCTTCATCCAGAATCTCGCAGCTCCATCGGAATTAATGTTTTGTGAATAAGCTCTTAGATCAGCAATGAACTTTTCATTTGCTTCGTCTCCTAGAAAATTGTCATATCCCAAGCCTTTCAAAATTCGTTCTACAGTTTCCATATCATTTAGATAAAACTCCATTAATTGTGTTTCTAAAATAATATCGTAGTCCAGACCTTCTTTCTCAATCGTCTTATAGGCTAACCAAAATATCTGTCGCATGATGTTGATTTCCATGGTCCGTTTAATGCGATGAAAATCTTTCTTATCAAAAACATTATCAGGATCAAAAGAATTAAAATTCTTCAGAAATTCTTTCACATTCTCTAACGTCAGCTCATCCGAAGACATCAACACATAAGGTTCATTTAAAGCAATTGCCCTCATTATCACAACAGGTTCTCCTTCTTCAGGATGCTGACTATAATATTTATGCAACCCTTTTGCTATCTCATCGAGTGCTTCAGGAGTGAATTTGAGGGTCACTAAATTCCATTCTTTACGTCTCTGCTGAAGTGTTGTCATGGCATAGTCTTGGCGTTCCGTTAACTTAGCCAAGATAGCATCAAATGATCTTTTAATTTCTGGATCACTTCCATTAGATTCATCGTCACGAGAAATTCTAAAAAAATCATCATACAATCCCTTATCCGCAGCTTTGAGAACCCCTTCAACGATCAATGTTTGCGGTTGGCCATCTTTGAGACGGGCCAAATCGATAAGAATAAGTTTTCGATCACTATCTCCGGGAACACCACGTGCTATAACCAAATGAAAACCTGCACTAGAAACTTCCGTAAAATCCAAATACACTTGCAATTTCTTTATAATCCTATTAAAAATTCTCTCTGGTTCGATGAATAACTTCTTTAAGTCATCATTTATTTGGGCTGCTTGTTTTATATTTGCAGATTTTAATGACGCCATCAAATTGTCGACTTTATACTCAAGCCTTCTCAAATCAATATTATTCAAATCATCAATAATGACGCCTGCATTCTCTTTATCTGTTGCCCATCTGATTAATGCATCAATAAATAAAATATAACTTTCAATTTTTTCTTTTAATCGTACATTTCGATCTTGGTCGTATGTATCACCAGGTAATTCATCAGGCTTATACGATGCCGCCTCTATTTCCGCTTCTATTCTCTCCATAGCCATACTTTTTACTCCAAAATCGCTTGCCGCCATCGCTAAATCTGCTTTCTTGATTTGTGACCGACCATAACCATTCACAGCCCCACCTGAAAAATACTTACGTGGCATAGGCTGTTGCGTATATTTATCCACATCTTCCTTAATATAATTAAACACGCCCTTTTTAAAGGCGACTAAGTACTGGCTATAAATTTGTTCCGTACTCTTATCTCCATATTCCAATCCCTTAACCTTCCCTTTATTCGCATAAATCTTCCCTAATAAAGACTCCTTCAATGCCCGCTTATACCAAGTCGCCAAAATCATCGCACTATAAATCTGACGTAATGCCGCAAAATTCTTCCCTTCATTTACTTCACGTTCCAATTCAGGAATAATAATATCTTTCACAACTTGTGAGGCCAAATTAGCTGTACTTGAAGCATTAACAGATGGTGTATTTTTTTGTAATGCAAGATAATCACCCTCCAACATCACCTTCAAATGATTCTCCACCACATAAACCGTATTATCCTTCTCATAAATCGACGCATAATCAGGCGTAATCCAAACCTTGTTAAACGTATTCATCGGAATATCCGTCACACCTAGCTCTTGACGTGCACGCGTATACACGCGATCCCAAAACTCTTTCCCAATCTTTTCCTCCGGATACATCAAACTCGACGTAATCTGCTTTAACAAATAATCCTGCGCCAATAAATCCCGCCCCATTTGCGTCTCGGAAAAACTCTTCTCAATAATGCGATTCTTTTCATACGGCGATAAGTTCACCCATTGCTCTTCATCGGGAATCGTTAAAGACGCCATGAAATACTTAATCAATTGCTGATACTCATCCTTCTTCTCCGTTTCATCAAGAGACTTATCTCCCTTATAAACCAGAAAATCAAACTTAAACGCATTATCCGGATGAATAACAAGTCCTTTTAAATAAGCAGGCGTATATGGCGGGCTTAAAGAAATACGCACCCCAGGCACAGGCATCCAAGGCATACCCTTAGCCTCAGCCTGAGGCAAAGCAAAGCCCATGCCTAAAAAGGTCGTCAATAAACTATAAATGAGGGGTTTCTTTATATACTTAATCATATATTCATTACCTGATTAAGTGTGCCTTATAGGGTGGTCATTTTCAAGGGCAAAACAGGCATTTTGAGAAAACGTTTTCTACAATTTTCTTAGCCCGTTTTTTCTACATCATGTCATCAACGGGTGGCCCGGAGGCGGGTGCCCTATCACCCGGAGGAGCGAGCTTTTTAGCTCTGAGGATGATAGGGTGCCGCAGGGACAGGCCCCGGTGATGTGAACAAATGTTTGATATCTAATGAAGTAAATTACTTGTAAAAGTCTGGATCCCCGATTAAAGCATTCGGGGATGACAACAACTAATACTGCGCTAGGAGTTGCGCATTGGTAGGATATTTCTGAATAGTTTCGATTAAGAATTTTGCTGCATCAAGTTTGTTCAATCCCGCTAACTTCTGGCGAAATGCATACGTCGATTTTAATTCTGCCTCGCTTAACAATAATTCTTCTTTGCGCGTACGGCTTTGATTAATATCAATGGCTGGGTAAAAACGGTGTTGGGAAATATCACGGGATAGGACAATTTCCATATTCCCCGTCCCCTTAAACTCCTCAAAGATCACCTCATCCATACGAC
>CAYZPQ010000095.1:5844-8474 GCA_964480185.1 uncultured Planctomycetales bacterium
ACTCCCCGTCTCAACTAAAATGGTGGCCAAAATCGTCAACGACCCGCCATTCTCAATCTTACGCGCCGACCCAAAAATCCGACGAGGCACCTCAAGCGCGCGCGCATCCACCCCCCCAGATAAAGTCCGCCCACTGGAAGAACGCTGCGCATTATGCACCCGTGATAAACGCGTTAACGAATCAATCACAATCATCACATTGCCACCCTTAGATGCCAACTCAAATGCTTCCGCCATAACCCGATCCGCCGTCTCCACATGATGCTCGTATGTCTGATCCGACGATGAAGCGCGTACTTCACACCCCACCTGCCGTTTAAAATCCGTCACCTCTTCAGGCCGTTCATCAATCAATACACAAAAAAGTTTTATATCAGGATACCCAAGACTAATCGACTTACACACATCTTTTAATAAAGTCGTCTTCCCAGATCCAGGAGGTGCCACAATTAATCCCCGCTGCCCCATCCCAATCGGACATACCAAATCCATAGCCCGCATCGTCAAAGCCTGATGACCTTTATCCAAATAAAGACGTGGTGTTGGATCAATCGGTGTCCCTGCTAAGAAATCTCTTTCAAAACTAGATACTGCACGACCGACAGAAGCATGTGGACGATGTGAATGTTGAGGACGACGGTGATTGTGATTGGGACGCATGAATTATTTCTTAAGGGATACTCTGTTAATCAATGGGTGCATTAAAACCTGGTTGTTCAAAAATATCTTCGGGCAAATGTTTACGAAGTTTCCCTCGGATCATTCGATTTAAATCACTGACATTTTTCTGGGCGGCATTCGAACCTGCGAATTGAAAGTACGCCATATTAAGCCCAACCATGCTATAAAGCCATATCTTTTTTTTCGAATCACTGATTCCCTGTTCGAGGACAATTTCGGCATATGTGCGGGCAATAGCTTCTTTTAGCGTCAGATTTAATCGCGGATTGTCACTACGCTCTAACATTGTCACTGTTTTTCCAACAGAATTCGTATCAACGTCAGCGACTAAATGTTTATACGCCTTGATACGATCAATATCTTTTGTCGTCAATCGCTCTTTGGCATGGGCCACAGTCATGGAGCAAAGCAATACGGCGATGCACATTAAACTCACACAATTTCTTTTCATTATAGTCATCATAAACGTTACACCCTGTATGTCAATTATTCATAAGAGGTTTATAGATTTAGTTGATCATTTTCGTATATAATACAAAGTAATCAAGTAAATCATATTTTTATTACATTAAGGTAAAGGACGTATTAAATGGGTTTTGTGAATGAATCAATTATTATTCTTGTGATGATTTTAGCCAATGCTGTCTTTGCTGCGTATGAAATGGCCCTTGCCTCCATATCCCGCACACGATTAACGTACTTAGTGCAAACCAAGAAAAAAGGCGCTGTTGATGCCCTCTTTATGAAAGACCGCATGGAAGCAAGTCTTGCTGTTGTGCAATTAGGCATTACCCTCGTCGGTGCTATTGCGGCAGCCATTGGGGGTGCTGGGATTACCCAAGACCTTAATCCTTACTTTCAAGGTGAATTGGGTTTATCACGCCAAATGTCCGAAGCCTTAAGCTTAATCATTCTCATTGTCCCTTTAAGCGCCTTAACCATTATTTTTGCTGAACTTATTCCTAAAACATACGCTCTTAAGAATAATGAATTAGTATGCCTTCGCTTATCAGGCCTCATGAAAGTCTTTACTGTCATTGCCTATCCTTTTGTCTCGACATTAGAACGCATTGTCAAACGCGTCATGATCATCATTGATAAACGCACCATCACATTTTCAAAACACGATGCTCAAAGTAATTTGCACGAATTAACGGCTGCCATTGCTCTTGCAAAAACATCCCGTTTAATTGATGCCCAGCAAGAAAAAATCGTATTGTCTGCTGCCCAATTATCATTGCGTCCTGTCAAAGACATTATCATTCCAGCGTCGGATATTTGTTTAATTTCCATCACCAGCTCATTATCCGATGCGCTCATTCGCGCGCACATGGACATGCACACCCGATTCCCTGTCTGCACCATTGATGGCGATCCTCAAACCATCCAAGGTTATATTAATTTCAAAGACATTATGGCGGCTCTTAAAATTAATCCGGAAGATCCAACCATTAAAGGCATTATCCGTCCAATTAAACGTTTCAATAACTTAACGACGATCTCGACTGTCTTACAACAAATGATCCATGAAAAAATTCACATTGGTTTGGTCGAAGATAACACCAATCAAGTTGTTGGATTAATTACCCTCGAAGATATTATCGAAGAACTCGTCGGTGATATCGAAGACGAATTTGACCGCCTTCCTAATTACGTTCACCCTTACGGCAATCAATGGCTCATGGGTGGTGCTGTGCCTATGTCTTTAGTGGCTAAAACTGTTGGCATTGAATGGCCAGCTGTCGGTGGCGAATTAAAAATGACCGACTGGTGCCAGGCCCAATACGGCAAACCGTTCAATGGTGGTGAAACAATCAATGCTAATGGGATACAAGTCACTATTAAGAAACTTAAACGTAAACGGATTAGTGAAGCGTTTGTCGTTAAGAAATAAACGTTCCCAAAATATCTTCTTCAGTGCCCGCATTTAAACCAGCTCACAATATTTA
>CAYZPQ010000096.1:0-2484 GCA_964480185.1 uncultured Planctomycetales bacterium
TTCGACCAGCCAATGGTCCAGGACGCCCCCGTTCTCATCACGTTTTGCGCGGATTTCCACCGAATGCGGAAGTGGCTCGAACTCCGCGACGCTCCCGATAACTTCGACAATTTTATGAGGATATGCTTTAATATTGCACAATATTTAATTGCTGACGTGGATAATGACCGCAAGGAAGAAACAGTGTATGGCTATAATCGCATTAATTTAGATGATTGGACGATTACTAATGTTGAAGGCGTGTCGACTATCCAGAAACAGGATATGAATAATGACATTCAAGCTCAAGTGAGAAGCATTGTGAATCCAACGTATTCATCCGACGGGCAATTGCTTAGACCAGGGTATCCAGGCGGTGAACAAGCTTTGCGCAATGATTTTAAATTATTACGCAGCAAAGGCATTGTCACGGATGTGATGGTCTTGGACAATCAAGATGGGGACATTGATTTAACACATGATAGCAGCTCTCCCGGTTCTCAACGAGGATTACAACCTGAAACAGCCATTTATACGCGCATGCGTCAAGAGCCAGGCACCACGAGAGACAAAGGAACATATTTCTTAGTTAAAGAAGGTAAATTATATAATCCGGAAAGTGGCAATTATGTGCGTTCCGTTAATAAACGTGATCAAGTAGACTTAGTTGAGCGACATGTTTTATTAAGTAATAATACGCAGCGTTTTTGTCGTCCTAATAATGTTCGGCCTCAGTGCATTGGTGAATTGGTAACGAAGGATGGTAAATGCGAAGTGGCGGAGAATCCCGTCGAGGTTTGTACATCAGGTACAGGTGATACCGAGTTTGGTGGGTGTTTTAGTCCATTGAATGTAGCAAAGACATGTTTGGATACAGGCAGCAATATGTTGTATGTGCGTAGCCGTATTGTGAATCGCGGCGGGCATAAATGGATTACAGATGCAACGGATCGACGACCGGAGATTAATATTCGGTAAGCGTGAGTATAACAATGAATGTAAAAAATTATAAAACCAGAGAAGGACAGGCTACCGTCGAATTCACATTTGCTGTTGTGATTGTGATGTTGATTGTTTATGGTTTGATCATGGTATTTCGCTGGGTGGGTTTGACGTATGCGGAGCGACGTTATAGTCAGCAAGAGTCATTGATTATTGATAATGCCGAAGAGCAATTGAAAGATACCAAGGGTAGTTATCGCGCGAAACATTTGGATGCGGTGTTTAAGGGAAAAATTTATGGGATGTAAAACATCTACCACACATCGGTTGCGTAATGAGTCGGGGCAAATGGCCCTGCTCATGATTCTGTTATTTGCCGTGGCCTTGATATTTTTTGCGGTGTCGCTTAACTGGGGACGTATTGCTCAAATTAAGACACAGTCATTGATTGGTGCCAATAGTGGGGCGATGGCGGCAGGGTCTGTGTTAGCGTCGGATGCGCAAAGTAAGTGGATGCAAAATATTGGTGGATCAACGGAAGATGGGTGGCCAGGTAAGTGTGAAAGTACAAGTATTTGGACGGCGATCGTCGGGCTTATCCTTGCGATTGTGGCGGTGATTCTGACATGGGGTGGTGCCATTTATTTGGTTGTATTGGCGATCACAGCATTGGTTATGTCGGTGGCGAATTTGGCATTACAGGTGTTTGTGATTCAACCAGGCTTAACAAGTTTATGGAATAAGCTGCAACGCAATCTTCAGCCTGATGCGTATTTCTTAGAACAAGGGATTACTTCCGGGATTACAGCGGTTGGGACAGATACTGCCCTTATTCCTGATCTTTTTGACATGGATACCGACGGGAAATTTTATGGTGCAGGTGGGGCATCGGGTAAAGATGAAGTGGGTCGCTATGGGTTCTTTTATACAGAACGGTTAAAAATGCTTCAACCCCCTGCCTTAGATAATGTCTCGCAGTTTGTCTCAAAATTGCGTGTGTTTACCAATGGGGATCCGTCACGCTCGATGGATTGTTCATTAGCGGAAAATTTATTTAGCGCCTGTTGTTTAAGTGGGTCTCAACATCCCGCGTATGGGTGCGAGTGGATTATGTCGGATGTCCCTTGCAGCGACCCCAATGATGCACGGTGCAATTCGTGTTGTGTGCCTGAATATCAAGCTATCAATAATCCATATCGTAATAATTTTGCCGAGTGTAAGCGTCGAGGAATTGATGATTGCAGTAGTCCGGTTATTTATCAACGGATACGTTCTTTGTCATGCGCAGTGGGTGCACCGTTAAAAGTTCCGATTAAGGGCGGGTATAATAACAATGCACCCATTACCGCAATTCCCGCAGAATGTTCCAATATTGCCACTAATCCTTATGCCTCAACGGCGGGTGGACCGGTGTACCCTTACGTTTATGATCCTTATTATCAAGATTATCCAAATACAGCAGACTTTTCATTTATGAAATTGATTGGGCAAGATGCGGTGCGTGGTGGCACTGCTCAAGCACGTGTTGATTATGGTATTCCTGAAGAGAATACTGGCTTTCCC
>CAYZPQ010000096.1:2494-8091 GCA_964480185.1 uncultured Planctomycetales bacterium
CCATGTATGCCTTTGATGTGCCCGCTGGATCACCACCCATTATACGCGGCGATGTCTTTAGCATGTTATGGAATATGAAGGGCAAGCTCGCTGTTAATCCGCAGAATAATACGATAGCGGCGATTGGCAAAGTATTAGACCGTGTGACGCCATTAACGAATTTTTATATCGACAAGGGCGCCAATGAATGCCCGCCGACAGATTTTTATAGTGAAACGTACGCAGGTACAGGTGCTGTGAAATGGTGGAAGCCAACCATGGATGCTTTATGCCATGCCGAGGGTCAAGCGCCTAAATGGCCGTATACGAATAATTGTGATGATGTGCGTTTTGAAAAAGATGCTGACGGTAAACCCGTAAAACAAATTTGCAGTCAATGGCATGAAGACGCTTTAGATACATTAGTCCTCGATGGTAAGGCTTTTATGAAATTTGCTGAAGATATTACAGGCATGGACCGTAAAACAGCGGAGAAGAATTTTACGACGTGGTATCCCAATGCTGCGCAGTGGATTGCACCTGAATGTGATGCCTCAGCGGCGTGTGCCAATCAACCTGATAAAATTGCCTGTAACATTGATGTGTGTTCCAAGGGGCAAGAAGGGACATTGCGTAAATGGCGTCGTATTATTGGTGGGAAAGATGGTGAAAAGGGATTGTATAAAGTGTTTAAGGATTGGGTGGCGACAACACCAGCCAATGCCAATGATGCGTTTTGTCCTGCTCAAGCAACACCGGATTTATCGACGGATGAATTAACATTATATACAACACCAAGCAGTGATGGTAATCCTCCAAGCTACAATGAAAGAGCGGCACGTTGTTTAAATTATTATAAAAATGCGGATGTGAAATTTCAGCGCTGCTTAACAGAAAAGACACCGATTAGCTGTTCAAATTTACCACGTTCATTGGTAAATGGGTTTTCACCTAATAATCACGACGGGTTGACAGAGGCGTCATTTAGCGATTTAAACAGTGGGTATATGCAACAGATCAAGGCCAGTTATGATTTAGCGTTAGCTAATAAAACACAAATATCAAATCGAGCGGCTATTGTCAGTGATGTGGTATTTAAAGCAGTGAAAGTTCGGGATGAATTTAAGAAGAGTTATTTAGCCTTAGATGCATTCTTAGGCGGACAAGGTGAATGCGATATTTTCAGTGCCAATAGTGCCAGTTGTGCCAATTCACCAGCTTATATTTTAATGAAAGCTCGTCGAGATTATAGCACTGCGGGCGGGGATATTAATAATTTTATTATTTATGGATGGAAGGGCCCACGCACGGCCAAGATTGCCAATGCGGTGCAAGGTAATAATGAAAAGCAATATTGGCATATGGTGCGCGTTGAAGTCAAAATTCCACAGCGTTGCCCAGGCGATAGTAAGTTATGCGGGCCTGATCATATTCCGTCGATTGAAACAGAAACAAAAGGATTTTTGGGGACGACGCGCTGCTATTGGTTAAAAAATTATGATGGCAGGGCTTTGGTGCGTGTGACCCGTTGGGATGAAGACCGCTCTTCATCGAATGCAGTGCAGTTTATGAATAAGGTAAAGTTGTGGGGATTCACCACCAATGTGGGTGGTAGAAAGACCCCGATTGAAAATACCGTCGAGAGATTGCAAGAATTATGCGCGGGCAATGTGACATCTGATGTGGCTCCGTTGGGGATGACCAAAGAAACTTGGGATACCATGAGAAACTTAGCCTTAACGGATAGCGAAAAAGGAAAATTCCGCAATGCCTTTATGATTAACTTGCTTAAAGGGCAAGGGGAAGTCAAAGACAGCAAGGGGCGCGTTAAGAACAATGATGCGAATAAAAATGCAAATTGTGTGACGATCAATGGGGTTACGGATTGTTTAGCGCGTGAAGAAGCGTGCTTGGCCCTTGCAGATGATTTCTTAAGTCGTGGGATTAGTTCCACATCGTGTGTGAGATATTATTTTGATCAAAAAGAAAATCGCATGGCGGTTAAGTTTGAAAAATGCCCGCCAAACGCGTTTAAAGCCAATGTAACGGACCATATTGATGTTAAAAAGAAACCATAATCAAGGCTATTCGATATTTGAATACGTGGTGCTAATTATTCTAGTACTCTCGGCGCTGTTTATTTTTCGTTCCTATATTTTAAAAGCCTTGAATGGGAAGCATAAGGCCTTAGGTGATGCGTATGGTTTTGGTCGTCAGTATGATCCCAAGCGTACCATTGCCTGCGGTTATGATGACCGTATTAATGCCTGGTATGATGAGACGTGTTATGAGAATCAGCGTCGCTTATGTGCATCGGGCAATGAAGAATGTGATTTAGCAAAAGTGAGCCTGTGTCACGTGAATGCGTCGGACGATAATGCACAGTCTTTGTGTGATGAGAATTAATAGATAGTAGCACTCGTGTAATGAGGGGGAATTGAAATGTTAACACTTGTTTTCTTTTTACTTTTTGCCTGTGTGGCGTTGATCTGGTACATCATTGTGCCTATTATCGTCGAGAGAACATCCTCGATCAATCAATTGCAAACGCAGAACATGTTGGCAAAATATGATACGTATTTGCAAGATGAGCAAATCAAACGCGCACGCCAATTGACGCTGTTTGGGCCGATCTTATTAGGGTTGGCAGGTTTTTTATTATTCCCAGAACAAGCTCGTCTTGTGGGGGTTGTCGTTGGTGTTGTTTTAGGGTATGCGATCCCACGGTTTTATGTGAATAAACTCATCGTTGACCGTAAGTCGAAATTCAATGATCAATTAATGGATGCGCTCATGATTATGTCATCGTCATTCCGTGGGGGTTTAAGTTTAATCCAAGCCATTGAAGCGGTCGTCGATGAAATGCCTGAACCTGCCAAAGCTGAGTTTGGTATTGTTTTAGGTGAGAATAAAATGGGTGTTCCTTTAGATGAAAGTTTGAATCGTTTGTATAAACGCATGCCGTCGCCTGCGATACAACAAATGATCACCGCGATTATTTTAGCGCGCGAAACGGGTGGTAATTTACCGGTGATTTTCTCGCGTATTATTGGGACCATTCGTGAACGTAAGAAGATTGAGCAAAATTTGCAAACATTAACGATACAAGGAAAGATCCAGGCTGTTGTGATGTCTGGGTTACCTGTTGTATTCGTCGTCGGGGTTTCGGGAAGCAATCCACATTTCTTTGATGTGATGTTAAATAGCCCTCAAGGTCAGAAGCTGGTTATTTTGTGCGCTATTTTATGGTTATTAGGCGCATTGAGTATTTGGAAGATTTCAACGTTTAAAGATATTTAAGCAGATGTAATAGTGTTTGTCGTAGGGGAGGATCTTGTGTCCTCCCGTTATAAAGGAGTAGCATATGTTTTTACTGTGTTTAATATTAATGTTCGCCGCAGGCTTTGCCTTAATTCATGCCTTCTCTCCGACGCAGATTTCAAGCAGACCTAAATTAATGCTTGATATGCAAAATGATCCATTGACCGGTATGCCAAATCCGATCATGGAGCGTAAAGAGAAAACATTGGGAGAAATGTTGCTGGGCGTATTGCGTAAGGCTGCGTTCTTTAATAAGCCAATTTCCGCAAGCCCTGTCGGGAGACGCGCTTACCGTGATTTATCCATGGCCAGGGCTGCGATTAATGTGGAAGAGTTTTTCTTAATCAAAGAAATATTAATTGCAGGGCTTTTGATTTTAGTTTTTACGCAAATGTCAGGTCATGAATTATTTATTCCCATGGTATTGTTAGCCATTGTCGTGGGATATTATTTACCTGAATTATGGGTGGGTGCGAATGTGCGCAAGGTTAAAGATTCATTATTGCGTGAATTACCGGACACCGTCGATTTATTAGGGCTTTGCGTTAATGCAGGGTTGGATTTTATGATGGCCTTAAAATATGTGGTAGATAAAAGCCATCCGAGTGTATTGATTGAAGAATTGCGTAATATGATGCAGGAAATCAATGTGGGTAAACCTCGTCGGGATGCATTACGTGATATGGCGAGAAAATATGAAATGCCAGATTTATCCACGTTTAGCCGTACATTAATTCAAGCGGACCGTATGGGGACGAGCGTGAGTGAAGCGTTAAATATTTTGTCCGAAGACATGCGCGAGACGCGTTTTAGACGTGGTGAAGCCATGGCGTTAAAGGCCCCGCTTAAGATGCTTATTCCATTGTTGTTATTCATCTTCCCTGTCGTTGCCATTTTAGTGGCAGGACCAATCTTCTTAGAATTCTTCCAAAATAATCCAATTGAAAATATTGGGAAATAAAAAACTGGGACACACTAAGTTTAAAACTTAGTGTGTCCCAGTTTTTTAAGAAAACCGGGCTCTGTCCCTAGTTTTTTTAAACCTCGCTGATTACATCAAATCCTTTAAAGCTTCCGACGATGGCTAGTCCGATAATTCTTCCTTTACACAATCCTTTGTGTTTAATTTGAGCGGCTGTTTCATTTAAGGTAGAGCCTGATCCAACAGCATCATCAATGAGTAAGATATTATTCATCGGGAATTTGTCTTCGACAATAAGAGTATCTTTGGCGTTTTGAACCCGCTCAGCCAGTTTGCTTAGAGTTTTTTGGGGAACAATGATAGGTGTTTTTGTTTTGATGATAGTAAGGGTATGTCGATTAAGCGGTAAGCGTTTTTTCATTTCATTCATAAACTGTACTTCTCGTCGAACTGTCGCGGGGATGAACCCGACGGCATCGATGTCAAAACGTTCGATCATCATCTTAATAGTAGGGGCAATGGTATCAATGAGCGCATTGATGTGTTGTTTGTTTTGGCCTGATTTCGCCTGAAATAATAGGTGGCCTAGTTTGGTTTTGCCAAAACGTTCAATAGCATAGAAATCCAAATAGTATAAAGCGTCTAAGGCGGCTTGATCGAATGTGGTCTTTAATTTGTGCATACCGTCTATTAAACCAGATTGCTTGTAGGCGGCGTATTTGTCGAACGTGGCAGCGTATTCTAAGGCTGTTTTATTGACCTCTAAGGATTGTTTGGAACACCACGCTTTAAATCCATCCATACCAATTTTGGCTTCGCCTTGAGGAGAAGCGTAATAGAAATGCTGATTGATCGTTTCGATTGTTTCAGGGTTAACAGTTAAGGTAATTAAAGGCTGTTGTGTGGCAGCAATTTTATAATATACCTTAGGAGGGCTTCCAATTTTTTCAATAATGCCTTTATCAAGCAATGATTTAAGTTGCTTGAAAATAGCGCGAGAACTAATTCCAAGAAAATTGTAAAGGTCTTTAGGGCTTGCCTGGGTGTGTTGACGAATATAATCAAGTAAGCGTTTAGAGGTGTCTGTTGTCATAGTTAGATTGTACTAAATGGTAAAAAAATGTCAACATTTATTTCATAGTTCATGGTTCAGTATGAACTATGAACTATATATACTGTGGATGTTTATAGGGCTTTAATAGAGGATTTTCTTCCAGTCTGGAAACTAGAAAAGGTGTCTGCCCCCTTTTTATTTCCAGACTGGAAACTTTTGGTGGAAAAGTTTCCAGACTGGAAATAATCGCAATTGTGTGGGTTTTTGTCGACGGGAAATATAAAATAGATAGAATTTATATTAAAAGTCAAGAAAAAAATG
>CAYZPQ010000096.1:8101-8365 GCA_964480185.1 uncultured Planctomycetales bacterium
ACCAAAAATGACTCTTTTTGCGCGAATTTTCAAAATAGTTTCAATTAGAAACGTAAGTTGTTCATAATAAAGGAGATAAATGCTAAAAAAGGTTTGAGTAAAATTTGCCTTACGCCTATAATATGTTATCCTTGAGTATCGATAAGAAGTATATAAAAAACTCATGAGCGAACCGCAAAACCCACAGCCTTTCGATCCTCAAGACACAGGGAAATCCCCAAATCCTGGCATGCCACGCTTTATTATCAACGGAAAAGACTTAAC
>CAYZPQ010000097.1:0-7211 GCA_964480185.1 uncultured Planctomycetales bacterium
CCTTGCACAAAAGCCTTTTGAAATTCAGCGTCGAACATTTGATAAAATATCTTAAGAAATACTTCATCAATCACGGGCTTTCGACCTAAGAATGGACGAAAAGCGCGTTCCAAAAGCGCATGAACAAAAATCCCTACTTGCTTGGAATCTGGATCATCGAGCAAATCTTCTTCTTGGCGTAATCCCAACACATAATTCAAATAGAACTCATAGGGATTACGAATATAGGTATTAAGACTCGACGGTGAATACGACATTGTCTTTAAGAATTCAATAATGGCTTCTGTTTTGTGAGCCATCAATGGAAGTTGATTTACAGCGCTAGGGAATAGCGCTGTTTTCACCTCAATGACGCCAATAGCCTTTTGCTGCTGCTCTTTTTCCCAGATTAATTCTTCGACAAAACGGCTGCGCACTTGCTTGGCATTGTCTTGATAAATCAAATGCACTTCTTTGGCACAGGCAATTAAACGCATGAATCCATAGCGTTGAATTTCTTCTTCCAATTCCAAACGGTCGAGATTCAATTGAATCATGACTTCTCGTGGAATTAAAGGTTCATAAATATTTAAGTTAGGCAATACCCCTTCATTCACATCAGCCACAATCACATGGTCAAAGTTTAAGGCCCGGGTTTCAAATAGACCTAACACTTGCAATCCTCTTAACGGTGAACCACTGAAACCAACGACTTCTCGACTCAAACTATCTAAGAAAATGCGGAATAATTCTTCGTGAGGCATTGAATGCTGGGCTAATTGAAGACTTTTGTATGTTTCTTTAATTTCAGCGAGCAATTGAATGACTGCTTGATTAAAAGGATACAATGTTAAATTATCTGCCACACAAATACGCTCTAAGAAGATTGTTAGCGCATCGGCAATATCATTAAAACTATCAATACTACTCCAAGGATTAATGCATACATCATGCAATTGCCGTAAGCCTTGCTTAATTTCTTCTTTGGATACTGTTATCCCCTCTTGCACCATGTCCGCCGCTACACAATCAATGATAACCTCATCATCAATTAAATCATCAAGGCGAATAAAAGGATTGCCGGATAAAGGACTTAAGATATCGCCTGTTAATACCGAACGCGTGGCTGTAATTAATGCTTGAGCCAATGGAGGATGACTCACATTAATATGCCTGACTAAAGGATGTTGCATTAATTTAATATAGTCCCGGCTATAAACTTTGCCCTCACGTTGACTTAAGACGACCGCAATAATAGATTCTAAGAGGACAAATATCGACGAACGTTTGAGTGGATAACCTAAGGATATATTAAACTCACCTAAATCAGATCCGAATGCGGACAATAAGGGAAGAATAAATTCCGCACGTGGTAAAACAATAACGGTCTTTTCTTTATCCTTAATTGTTTTTAGGATTTGCGCAATCATCCCCGCTTGCGCATGTTGATTGACAGCGCCATACACATGCAATTGGAATTTGGTTGGAATAACTTCCGCCCCTTCGCGAATCGTCGTATTAAATTCCTGACCAATACGCTTTAAAGCAGGCCAACGCCGTTCATCCCCTTGCATGACTAACAGTGTTTTGCCACGCTCAAATAATTCTTTTAAGACCGTCATTTCCGTGCGATGCACATAAAAGAAATTCGCAAAAATAATATGGTCCATATTGGCGTCGAGAGCATGCTTTTTATTTTGACTAGCTTGTAAATATTCAAACCCACGCACACGGTATTTGCCCTTGATTAATAGTTGATGGTAGGCCTGACGGATTTTAGCCATATCGATTAATAAATCATTGATATCACGAGGCACATCAAAACCAATGCGTGCGGCTGCTTTAATATGATGCAAGGCCTCATTATCAACCGCTTCTAAATCAAGCTGCTCGATAAAACCGATAATTTCACGGGCCCAGGGTAAGAATTGCGCAAATCGTTCTCGGCCTTTTAAAAGACGTGGGGCCACCCGATTAATAATTTCATAGACAGCATAGGCATGGTCTAAATCATGCCATTGACGCTTGGATTGATCAGGGTCACTTAAGGCGGACATGTATTCATCGATTGTGTAAATATGTGGTGGGACAAATGGTTTGCCTAATGTAGTGGCTAATTCCCGTCGTAAAAACATGGCAGGTCTATGGCCCCCAAAGACAATGGTAACTCTTGAGAAGTCCGTGATATCTGCTGGGTAAAGCGAACGGATGATCTGTGCTAATTCTTCAATAAAATGCCGGGTAAATGGAATGGTAATAATTTGGCTCATTATTCCACTCCCTCGATATAGATTAAACGGCCTTCAATAGAATGCTTTGGATATAGTGCTTTGACTAAATCATAGTATTCATCTAATTGCTCTCGATGACTTTTCTCAGCCAACGGCGATGTTTTAAAATCAATGAGTGTTATATGTGTTGGGCTTACTAAAAGACGGTCAATGCGTTTTAAATCTCCAAAACGATTCACCAATTCCATTTCACGAAAGACTTTGACATCCGACGCTTGGGTAAATAAAGGACGCACATCCTTGCGTTTGATAAAATCAATAAACCTTGGCAAATCTTCCTCGAGACTCGCAGCACGTCCTGCTTTTGCATACACCGCTGTGGCTAAATTACGGATATAGGTATCAATCTGATTATCTGTAGGTAAAAATTCAATCTGAGATAAAATTTCATGCCATAATTTCCCTCTTAATTTGGCATGCTGTACGAGGGACGTCTCAGCAGGAATATCTTCACGCAATAAAGGAAGCCAATCACTTAAAGCCAAAGGATCTAAAGATGGTGTTGGTTGCAAATCATGCTCTACCTCTCCCTTTACTGGACTACCTTTAGGAAAACTTTCCGGAGCAATTAAACTGAGTGCTGGATTGGCCGCATTCCCTGCTTTCTCGGGAACAAAAATATGCATTTCCCACACCGCACGGGTTAATGCCACATACATGGTGCATAATTCATTAAGCAACGATTTATTGTATTCCAAATCCCAAAGACGTTTAAGCACCGGTGAAAACTGGGCATACTTTTTCTTTAAGCGCACCAATGACATATTCTCTTCATTAATCAATAAACTAAATGATTGATGGCCTTGATGCGCGCTCGCCCCTACTTTTAATGACATTTCTAAGAAAGGCAAAATCACGACGGGAAATTCCAAACCCTTAGCTTTATGCACTGTCAACACGCGAATGGCATCCATTTTGGGTAAAGGGATAAATCGTAACTCTTCTTCAATTTTTTCAAAGGCTTCAATGAAAGCCACCACATCAACGGTCTCTTCTTCCTTCATCTTAATGATCTCTAAAAAATGCATTAAAAAGCCAAGTCCATCAGGGAAATTGGTTTGCAATTGATAGGTGCGGTAAATACTGATCATCAATTCATAGAGCGGATAAAAACCAATGCGATTAATGAATTGATCAATGTACGTTGTAGCAATATCAGGGTATTGCTCTTGAAAGGCGTGATACAGCCCATTGGCTTGGGATTGATTTCTCACCCGTCGGTGCTGAAAACAAAAATCTGCTAAGGTGGCATGCGGTATACCAAAAGCTGCTGGAGCTGCTTGGCCTAATAAAAATAACGCAAATGACACATCATCGTTTGGGTCAGATAAAAATCGCAAGAATGCCATTAATTCATTTGTCAGCGGATACGCTAAGATATCACTGGTGCGTTCCGACTCAACTGCAATACCCTCGGCCATAAGCCATCCTGTAACCAATTGAACCTGCGCATTAGAACGCACCACAATGGCGATATCCGACAATATAAAACGCTGCCTGACATCCGCTAAAGTCTCAAGCATCTGTTCATAAATATGCGCTTCACGTTCTTTGGATTGACCTAAAACTTGATTGACCCGCACGTAGCCATGGGGCGCTTGGGCCCGCACCTGTTGATGCGCTGCTTCAAACACATGCAAGATATGCTCTTCGCGTTCAACAGTGATAGCATCATCCGTTTTACTGCGCATATCTTGAATAAAACGTTTTAAATTATCTGCAGAAAATATTTCATTATTAAATTCAATAATAGCTCGTTGGCTACGGCGATTAATATCCAATGTTTGATTAAGGACAATAGGTGCGTATTGCGCTTCAATCGTATCAAATAATTGATTATCTCCCCCACGGAATCCATAAATCGCTTGTTTCACATCACCGACTAAAAATAAAGATCCATCCGAAGCTAACGTTTCCTCAATCATCAATTGCAAATTACGCCATTGGGTTTGACTGGTGTCTTGAAACTCGTCGATGAGATAATGTTTAAAACGGGCGGCTAAACGGTAATAGAGTTCAGAAACACTCACCATTTGATGGTCAAACAAAAGACGCGCCTTTTGATTTAATTGCTCTAAAAATAAAACATCATCCCGCGTTTGCAAACGTGCCAATGATGTCATCAAGGCATTGTAAATATAGATATAGGGATTATAAACACCAAAGGCTTCGCTTAAACAAATGTCATTTAATTGCTGGCGGGCCTTTGCCCATTGCTTTAAGACGGCGTCGGATACTTCTGTATTCTTAAGCACAGGAAATTCTTCATGGACTAAGAAATTACTCACATCATCAATATCAAAACCTTGAGCTCTTTCCTGCACAAACTTCGTTAAACTCTGGGCAAAAATTTTCTTTAAACCCTGAGGATCTTGATGATGGATATAGGCTAAACTTTCATAAAAGGCTTTCTTTTCACTCCAGACATCTTCACTACCCACCTTACTCGTCGCTAAAGGCACCCCATACATATTCGCCTGACGGTATAATGTAATCAAAGTCCCTAACAATTCTTCCTTAGGTAACCACCCACCTCTATTTTCTAAAAACAAATATTGCTTAATGAAACGCTCAAACATGTCGCGGGTCGCTTTATCATGCGATGATTTCACCAGTAATTCATCTAAGCCCAATTGCAAATAATCAAATGAATTGCGTTGAATGCGAAACTTCGCCGATAATCCTATTTTAAAGGCACACCCTGCTAAAAGCGCATTAACAAAACTATCAATCGTTTGAACAGCAAAATAATGATACGAACGAAGGATATAATCGAGTAAACGCTCGGCTAATGTTGCTGCTTCCGATACGGTTATATCAATAGGCTTTAAGATATCATCGACTTCATACTCTTTTAATTGCTGCAAGGATGCACGTTTTAAGAAATCTAAAATACGCGCTTTCATTTGCTGGGCGGCTTTATTGGTAAAGGTAATGGCGAGTACTTCTTTAAGGGCTTGAGGATGTTGACGGCAGGTAATGAAAATTAACTGCACATAACGCTTGGTGAGTTGATACGTTTTCCCACTGCCGGCAGAGGCCCGGACAATATTGACTTGGGGAAAATGAAACTTAAGTTCAGCCATTTGAAGTTATCCACAACGGATCTTCAAGGACTTCCCGGATAACAGACACACAAGCACCGAGTGTGCGTTGACCAGGTTTTAATCCCCAGTCGATGATATTTTTGGCAAAACTGTCTAATTTATCAAGAAGCCTTTGGCGTTGTGCTTTTGTAATGGCTAATTTTAACCCTTTTTCATCTTTATTGCTTTGACTCTTTAAGACATTGGTCATCAATATTGAGGCTTCGATAAAAGATTTATCAATTTCTTTACGGCTTAATGAAAACTTCTCTTGAGTTCTCACAAATGTACGTTCTTTCGACGGATTATCTTGGCCTGTTTTCTTTAATTCAAGCCATTGGCTCCATAATTTCTTTTCTTCATTATTTAATGCAATGCCTTTATCGCACGCCACCACCGCCATATCAGCTGTCTTACGCATCAGCGCATTGGATGAACCTATATACTTCATCATATAATTCTTCACAATTCTTAAATCCGCATTGTCCTTCGTTAAATAATCAATGCTGGCTTTGATCATGTTAATTTCATTGGTGGAATATTTTTTCTTGGGCGGATTTAATCCCCAGCGATTATCAATATTCTTTAAATAACTCAACGCCGTAATAAAACTACGGCCAAATTCATACTTTTGGCCATCTGGATTATTTGCTTGGAACTCTGTTTGGGCCCATGCCTGCGACATCAGAGCTACCGACACGACAAGAGCACTTAAAAGACGTTTTATCATGAGAGTAAAGAGCCTTGGATTTTTGTTAATAAAAGCTCTCGATCAAGCGGCTTTTGCATATAGTCAATGCCCATTAATCCCCCGACCCTGGGATCAAGCTCTTGATTACGGGAGGTTAGTAAAATAATCGGTATATGTTTGAATTGATCATCGAATTTTAAATTACGGCACACATCATAGCCATTCAGTTCCGGCATCATGACATCCAGTACAATCAAATCAGGCTTTAAATTCTTAGCCTGCACCATCGCATCTAAGCCATCACGGGCGGCAGCTACGGTATAGCCTTGCGTTAGTAAAATCGTTTCTAATAACTTAACCACGGTTGGATCATCATCTACGACGAGAATTTTTTTCTGTTTCACAGTCATGTTAGGCCCTATGTATGGAATAATTTAAAATGATAGGTTATTTTAACGATTTCACAGGTATTGAGCAAGGTTAATTCGGCGAAATTACCCTAAATGAAAAGACCATTGTTGATTCAATGTCAGTGATTCACGGGGCTTTAAGACTTGAAGAGGCGAATGAATTTCTGCTTCGGCATAATCATGGCCTGAACTGTTAAATACTTCAACGGCACTGTGATGGGCATAATAGGCATGTGGGGTTAATTCAAATACTTTAGTCCAACGTATGCATTGGCCATTGTGATGAGGCATCACAATGGTAACCTTCCCTTCACTGGGCATGCCACCATATTTAAATAAGCGATTATCCGTGCACGGTATTGTAACCTGATGATTATGCATCTCTAAAGCAGGAGCCTCGGGCAATGTCTTATCTTCATGGTGATAACTGCGTATGGTTTCTGAATGAACAGGAATTTCAATTGTACAGGGTCTTGGGATTTGCGTCACATTCCAAACACCACAGGCCCTTAATGACAGGGAGGAATTTGTGAGGGTTTCACTTAAATGAATAACTCCGTTTTGTAGTGTGAGGCGACGTGTAATTTGCAATCCTGTTTCGCGGCATACAGGACTCGTCAGAATAACCTCTCCCTTGTCCGTCGTCAATTGATAGGCTCCGGCATCTAAATCAATGGGAGGTGTCCCTAATATCCAATTGGCTTGTGGTGCCACCCATGTCTTATCCCCACCCCAGAGGCGAAAACCTAATTGT
>CAYZPQ010000097.1:7221-8328 GCA_964480185.1 uncultured Planctomycetales bacterium
TGAGAAGCGACATCGATCGTTTCTCCGTGAAGTGTGGTGTCCGTAAATAATAATTCTTGATTGTGATAGGAAAGGGAGATAATGCGTCCCCCTAAAGAAGGAAGGATGGTCAGCGTTAAGGGACCAGCTGTCCACTTAAAACATGACCATCCTTTAAATGTAATGGGAACTAAAAACCCATCAATCATCCGCCACTAAATCCATCATTGCGGCTAATTGACCAAAACGGGCCTTATAATCTTCGCGTGCACGACGGATAACTTCACGCGCTTCTTCCCGTCCATAAATGTGGGTGATTTCACACGCACGATCATCAGTTCCTGGAAGATCTTTATAAGTTAAAAAATAATGCTTTAAGCGATCAATGAATGACCGTGGGCAATCTTCGATATTATTCCATTGGCTATACAAACCATCGCCCGTCATAACGGCAATGATTTTATCATCCGCTTGACCTTGATCAATCATGCGAAAACCACCGATTGGAACAGCGCGGACAATGATATCCCCGTGGGTAATGACTTTTTCAGTTAAGACGCAAATATCCAAAGGATCATCATCCCCGACGATATAATCACGGCCTGTGCGCTCGCGGCACAATTCAGCGATATTCGTTGAACAATACGTTTGCGGAATAAAACCATATAATGTCGGACAAATACTGGAATATTTTTGCGGACGATCTACTTTTAAGAAACCACTCTTTTTATCAATTTCATATTTAACGGTATCAGAGGGCACTGTTTCAATATACGTATTCACTGTACGCGGCACATCTTCGCCAACTGGAATACCATGCCAGGGATGTGAACGCAGTAAAAGTGCTAAGTTTTGCCATAAATCTTTGGTTTCTTCATTCATAACGTTTAAGTCCTTACTTTTAATGATTGAACTGAGTGAGAATACTATAGCACAGGCGTGGGGTAAGGCAAATACACTGATTACTCTTTTTAACCGAAGACGATTTACCCATGATTTGGGATTGACAACTGCCCCCCTTTACCCTATCTTTATCCCTATGATTATAAAGCCTTCATCGCATCCTTTAGCGGATACATTGGCCAAGCGCATCGTCATTATCGACGGGGCCATGGGCACCATGATCCA
>CAYZPQ010000098.1:0-2679 GCA_964480185.1 uncultured Planctomycetales bacterium
AATTTTTGATTCGCTGGAATGTGCCCATTTGAACTTTGTCCAGTCACGGCAATTTCTAAAGCACGTGCTGAGGCCATGCGTACTAAACGATATACGCTAAAATTTGTTCGTGGTAATAAATCTTCTAACGGTGTATAGGCCATTTAGCCTCCTTAAATTAAAATTATAGAGCTCTAATATATAACACAGTGCTCACGACTTGTCAATCATTCAACCCCAAGGGCTTGGGTAACAATCATTGCTAATTGTTTTGTCGCACGCGGCAGGTGATCATTGATAATGCGATGATCATAATATTTGGCTTGTTTCAATTCTGCTTTCGCAAATTTTAAACGCAAGGCCAAGCTCTCATGCGTTTCACTTGCTCTTTGTTTTAGACGACTTTCAAGAACTTTCATGCTGGGCGTTTTAATAAAAATTTTAAGCGCTTGGGGAAATTCTTGCCATACATGTTTAGCCCCTTTCACATCAATGCACAATAAGACATGCTTGCCCTTCTTTAATAAATTCAAGGCCTGACGTTTAGGGGTTCCATAATAATTATCAAAAACTTTTTCATATTCGAGGAAATAGCCACGTTTAATACGGTCTTCGAAAAGCGGCTTGGATAAAAACAAATAATCACGGCCATGGCGTTCACCATCGCGCTTAGTACGTGTCGTCGCTGAAAGCGACTTAACTAACTTACCCTTTAATAAAGGGCTTTCCAACAATGCTTTGTGCAGCGTTGTTTTACCAGAACCTGATGGTCCGGAAATAATGACAAACCGTCCTGGTGTTTTCTTATTCAACATTGTTGGCTTGTTCACGGATTTTTTCTACTTTACTTTTTAACGAAATAACCGCTGCGGCAACAATTTTATCTTGAACCTTGGAACCAATGGTATTGGTTTCACGTTGCATTTCTTGAGCAATAAAATCTAATTTCTTCCCAACGCCGTCGGTTGTTTTAATAAATACCTTAGCTTCGTCGATATAATGATTTAAACGCGAAATTTCTTCATTGATATCATTGCTCTTTTGGAATGAACCATATTCCTCATTCGACATTTGTGCTTTGGCTTCTTTTAATAAAACAGTCGTGCGTGCTTTAATTTCTGTTAAACGTTGCTGCATTCTTTTTAAATGAGATGTGATATCAGCGTGTAAGGCTTTGCCTTCACGTTTACGCATGGCAACGACGGAGAGAATGGCTTTTAATAAAGACTTTTCCGCAGCAGGCCATAAATCAGCAGCTTGAATAAAAACTTCCTTGGCTTCAACGACACCCGTTAATCGTAATAAATCGCTAACGGTAATATTGTTAGACAAGCCCTGCTCTTTGGCCAATGATTTGGCCACACTCATGTACTGACGGACAACTTCTTTATTAATCGTCACCTCCACATGAGGTTTGTCGGTAATTTTAATCGCCACATTCACACGGCCACGTTTCAAATGTTTCGCAATTAACTTTTGTACTTTCTCTTCGTACGACGAGAAACCTTGTGGTAAATAATACGATATATCTAAGTAGCGGTGATTGACTGTTTTAATTTCTACGGTACCCTTAACCTTACCTAAACTAATTTCACACGCCCCAAAACCTGTCATGCCATTGATCATAACAATTCCTTCAATTGAATTTATTTAAGCAATTCTTTTGTATTAAACCATAATTTAATTTCACGTTTAGCTTGCGCGTCGTCGGAAGAAACATGGACAACATTTTCCCATAACCCTTTGGTGGTAATGCGGCCAAGTGACCCTCGTATGCTTTGAAGATCTGCTTCTTCGGGATTTGTAGCACCAGCGATAATGCGGCATTTCTTTACAGCATTGCTTCCGCTATAAACAATGGCAATAACTGCAGAACCGTGATGATAATCACCCATCAAATATTTCACAATATTACCAAAGAATGGCTTGTCCTTTAATTCTGTGTAATGAGATTGCGCTAATTTCTTTGTCACAGGCACAATTTTAATGCCTCGTAACTTTAAATTGCTATGCGCAAATTTATTGATGACATTGCCAATAAGATTTTTATATACACCGTCGGGCTTGATTAAAACCAACACATCGTTCTTCATTTGCGCAATACCCCCAAGATTCTGTCTAAATCATCCAATGTATAATATTCAATCGTTACTTTGCCTTTACCTTTTTTATCATCAATGCTGACTTTCGTACCGAGCTTGCGACGTAATTCTTCTTCTAAAATTTCCACATCACGGCTTTTCAATGTTTTCTTCACAACCTGCTCGACGGCAGGTTGCTGGGATTTTTTTACAATTCCCTCGATATGACGCACAGATAATTGTTTATCAAAAATTTCATTAGCCATTTTAATTTGCCATGCCGCATTATCAACAGCCAATAAAGCACGGGCATGACCAGCGCTAATTTTATCTTGAACAATGAGAGCATGTACGGCTGCAGGTAAACGCAATAATCTCACCAAATTAGTAACCGTGGAACGATCCTTGCCCACTGATTGCGCGACCGTCTCTGCTGTAAATCCAAATTCATCAATTAAACGTTTAAATCCTTTGGCTTCTTCCACTGGATTTAAACCTTCTCGTTGCATGTTTTCAACTAAGGCTAATACTAAATACTACTCTTATCCTCCAGGCCTTATGAAGCCAGAGTCATTTACCATAAACCTAAACACAATTATTCCACCTCTTAAAATAGTAC
>CAYZPQ010000098.1:2689-8324 GCA_964480185.1 uncultured Planctomycetales bacterium
TTCTCTGTCGGTCACATCCTTAATGATTACAGGTATTTGCGTCAATTTTAATGCGCGCGCTGCACGCAAACGTCGCTCACCTGCCACAACTTCATACCCTTGACCATGACGACGCACTAAAATGGGTTGCAATACTCCTTTTTCTTTGATGGAATCCATTAATTCAGCAAGTTTTGCGGGATCGTAATTTTCTCGAGGCTGAAGACTATTATCTTGAATTAAATCTGTTTTGACATAAGCAATATTTTTATTACTTGCTGCTTGATTAGCGTCTTCTGAATTCAGAGTGGAAACTTTATCAGCATAATTTCCAGACTGGAAATTTTCATTGCTGTGTATTGGCGCAATAGGAACTTCTGTGCGTTGGGGAATTAAAGCAGCTAATCCTTTTCCTAAGACTTTCTTTTCCATATCTCTTTTATTTTCCTATAGTTATGAAGATTTTATCGTATTGATAGTTAATACTTCATTCGCTAATTCTTTGTATTTGATCGAACCAATCGATGTTGGATCATACAAATTAATCGGTTTACCAAAGCTCGGCGCTTCGCTTAATTTAATATTGCGCGGAATAATTGTTGTGTAAACCTTGTCTTTAAAATAATTCTTGATTTCTTTAATAACTTCATTGGTCAAATTGGTTCTAAAATCCGCCATTGTCATTAATACCCCTTCAATGGCTAAACTTTCATTCAAGCCTTCTTTAACCAATGTAATGGTATTTAAGAGTTGAGATACGCCTTCTAATGCATAAAATTCGCACTGTATTGGAATCAGAATGGAATCTGCTGCGACTAAAGAATTAAGCGTTAAAAGACCTAGAGATGGTGGGGAATCGATAAAAATGAAGTCATAATTGGATTTAACAGCGGAGATCGCCTTTTTTAAGCGATTTTCTCGAGAAATAACTCCTACAAGCTCAATCTCTGCGCCTGTAAGATTAATATTACATGGCAAAATTTCCAGACTGGAAATGCTTGTTTTAATAATAGCTTGGGAAATATCGGCTTTATGCGTTAAAACGTCATAAACGGTGACATTAAGTTGACTTTTATCTATGCCAACACCACTTCCAGCATTGCCTTGAGGATCCATATCCACGATTAATACACGTTTATTAAGCGCGGCTAAGGCTGCGGCAAGGTTAACCGTAGTCGTTGTCTTACCGGTTCCCCCTTTTTGATTACACACCGCTATTGTTTTACTCATATTGTTGGCCTTGGCGTTTCACGTGGAACTGATTTGTTTTTAAAAACCGGGAGGACACAAGGTCCTCCCCTACACTATACATATGCTAGCGTATATTTACCTTAATTTTGGCGGATTTGGCGCCTTGCATGCCAAATAAACCACGGCTTTCTTCGCAGACGATCTTGATTTCCAGTCTGTCTTTGGAAACACCGGTTTGCTTAACTGCTAATTCAATGGCTTTTTCAACAGTGCTTGCTTCAAATTCTAAATCTTTATTAGGACGATTGCTCATTACTTAACCTTGCTCATTTTCCACTGTGTTAACGCAGAAAACAAATAAAACATCGTAAAATATAATGATAAACTGCTGGCGAATTTATAAAAGATGAAACCGATCATAAATGGAAAGACAATTGTCATCATTTTTTGCTGCATTGCCTGAGTCTCGTCGGTGACTACCGTAGATTTGGCAGTTAATTTTTGTTGCCAGAACATCACAATACCCATTAATATAGGCAATATATTAAAGTCATTTCCTAAAAAAGGCAAGGAAAATGGTAATGTAAATAAACGATCTGGTTGGGATAAATCTCTAATCCATAAGAATGATTCGCCTTGAAAATAATACGATCTCCACAATACCTGATAAATAGCCATAAAAAATGGCATTTGTATCAGCATCGGCAAACACCCGCCAAAAGGATTGATCTTCTCCTTCTTATATAACTCGACGATTTCCAAATTCAACTTCTGTGGATCATTCTTAAAGCGTTCTTTCAAAGCCGCCATTTTAGGCTGCACAGCTTGCATTTTACGCATGGACATCATGCTTTTGATTGTCAGCGGATATGTCATCCCATAAATCAAAATACTCATTAATATAATACTAATCCCCCAGCTTTTAATGATCTGATGAATCCATATCATGACATGATACGTAGCTTGAGCAATGATTTCTAATACATAAAATCCACTAAATGCAACCACGTCAGAAAAGGTCTTGTCTGTATTCGCAATCAAGGCCTTATTCTGTGGCCCCACATAAACAACGAAATCATAACGCGCTTGAGGCTGTTTTGGTTGCAGTAAAACAGCAAATTTTTTATCTGTAACTTGTTTAAATTCAACGGTTTTTGTCTCAAATTCGGGTTTTATTGCCAATGCATTATAGTGCTCACGAAAAGCAATCCAATCCGCCTTTCCTTCTATCACTTTCGATTCCTTTGCTTCAAATTTCGACAAACCACTCTTTCTAATGGTCTTGCCCCCCACCTTTGCCGCATACTCATCCAACATGGCTTCACGCGGAGTTAAAGTTTCCAGACTGGAAAGATCGACTTCATAGGCCTTAAACTTCAAATCAGGCTCCCCTACTTGATCTTGACTTAATACATCAACACGTAGGGTAATTTTATTATCATTAGCTTCATAGGTCTTTTTGATTTCCAGACTGGAAGTTTTATAAACATAGACAGCTTGCTCAGGCGTTGCAGACACGGTCTCAAAATCCGCATTTTCATAACCTTCGATGGATAAAATATCAACTAATGGCAAGGAATGTTTGCCGCTTGGAAATTTGATTTTGTGGAGTGATCCACCCACATCTGAGCTAGATATGCGGAATGATTTGGTTAATAATTCAGATTCTGTGCCTTTTTTTATTGCTTTGGTGGAGGATTCAATGCTTTTAAGAGGTTCGATTGTTTGCCCGGTCGTTTTTTCTGTAACCACTTCAGCACCAACGGCTTTTTTCTCTTTTAATGCTTTGGCGCGCATCGGAGCAACAAAAACCATTTCATAAATAAACAATATCGATACAGATAGAACAACAGCTAAGAGGGTATTGCGTTGCATGGGATTTACCTTACTGGATCGTGACAGGGTTTAGAAAATGGGTGGCATCGAGCAATACGGCATACTGTTAGCCATATGCCTTTCAATACACCCTTGTGGCTAATCGCATCAAGGGCATATTGAGAACAAGACGGGGTAAACCGGCATGTTTTTAATAAAAGCATCGGACTTATGCGCTGATAGGTCTTAATCCCGCAGACGATTATAGGTTTAATCATCGTTATTAAACAGCAAGATTAGGGGATAAGGCGTTTACGGCCTTTAGCACGACGACGAGCAAGAACTTTTTGTCCGTCAGATGTTTCCATGCGTTTGCGAAAGCCGTGTTTGCGTTGGCCAACAATATTGGTTGGTGTTTTAAGATGTTTTTTCATAGGATCTCGTTGTTAATCGTCGCTCATGCAACATATAAATTGCATGAACTTGTTTGCGTTAAAATAAAATATGATACCAGTTACCCTTGTGGATAATGGCGGTAATTATAGCATGGCTTATGTCGCCGTCAAGCTAAACTATTATAAATAGTATGATTATTAAAATTCACTGCGCTTTACGGTCCATCATCAAAGAGGGTAAAAACATACTGTAACTAGAGCAGTTAGAAAAATTTCATTTTTAGGGTTAAAAAATCGATTGCATTGTCAATGACCTTTGTTATAATGCCCAACACATACATACACATGTTATCCACAAGTGTGAATAGTTTCCGTCGACAAACGCATTAGATATTCGTACTTTTAAGGACATCAATAGATATCAGCCATTCATGAACCTCTTAGACGTTTGGAACAAAGCCCAGTTACCTATTAAAGAATCCGTCGGAGTGACCAGCTATGACACCTGGTTTTCGCCGCTGAAGGCCCAGGAATCCAATGTGGGCACGCTGACCATCGAAGCCCCGGATGAGTTTTTTAAAAACTGGATCGACGAACATTATACTCATATTATTGCCCGCAGTCTATCCGCTCAAGCAGGGGGGCCAGTTAATTTTGAATTCTTAGTTAATACCCAGCTATTAAGTGCCCCGACGCAACAAAAATTATTTCAATTAGAACGCACTTTTGAACACACACCGAAACTGAGCAATTTAAATCCGCGTTTTCAATTTGATCACTTTGTCGTTGGGCCAGCCAATCGTTTTGCGTTTGCTGCTGCCCAGGCCGTGGCTCAAAATCCAGCCAAAGCCTATAATCCATTATTCATCTATGGGCCTGTAGGTTTAGGCAAAACCCATTTATTACAATCCATTACCCATGAAATCCGTCAGAAAAACCCGGATTTAAAAATTACTTATTTATCATCCGAACAATTTACCAATGAATTGATCAATGCCATCAAACATAAGTCGACGGAAGCGTTTCGTCAAAAATACCGTCATGTCGACGTTTTACTCATCGATGATATTCATTTTATCGCCGGTAAAGAATCCACACAGGAAGAATTTTTTCATACGTTTAATGCATTGCATGATGCGCGCAAACAAATCATTATTTGTTCGGATCGTCCACCTAAAGATATTGCTCATTTAGAACAACGCTTGGTCTCACGTTTTGCATGGGGACTCATCGCCGACATTCAAGCCCCTGATTTTGAAACACGGGCCGCTATTTTACGTAAAAAACTTGAAAGTGAGTCGGTGGATGTGCCTGATGATGTGGTGTTATTCGTCGCTGAACAAATCAAAACAAATATTCGAGAATTAGAAGGAGCGCTCATTCGTGTTGTGGCTTATGCTATTCTCGAAGGCAAACCTGTGACACTCGCTATTGCCAAACAAGTATTGAAAGACATTGTTATTGAAAATCAAAAAATTGTTACCATTGATGTGATTCAACAACAAACTGCTGCTTACTTTAAAATTGGTGTGGCTGAATTAAAAACAAAGAAACGTAATAAACAAGTTATCTTGGCGCGCCAGGTAGCCATGTACTTAAGCCGTAAGATTACAAGTCATTCTTTACCTGAAATTGGTTTAGCTTTTGGGGGTAAGGACCATACTACAATTTTACATGCCTATAAAAAATTAGAAAAAGAACTGGAAACTAATCCACAATTGAAGAAAATAATTGAAGATGTAAGTGGTTTACTGGCATTATAAGTAAAATGCTGTTTTAAAGATATTCACAATGATTCACCTAACACCCAAAACTGTTCATATGTTATCCACAGCTGTTAATTGTTATAAGTGCTTGATTTCAAAAGAGTTTTGTTTGTAATTCAAAATATCCACAAGACCTATTAACAAGGCTTCTATTTAAGTAAACCACTAAAAAAGTAATATCAGTAAAGGTTGTGAATATGAAAATTAAAGTGAATAAGGATGAAATTCAAAAGGCAATTGCAACCGTCAGTAATATAGTATCTAGCAAAGCAACGTTGCCGATACTCTCTAATATATTACTTGAAACTGTTGAAGGTGGTTTACGCATGAATGCCACTGATTTGGATATTGGTATATCTTGTGAATTTCCTGTGAGTGTCTTTGAACAAGGTGGGATAACTATTCCGGCTAAGCGTTTGAATGATATTGTGCGTGAATTGCCTAATGGTGATGTTCATATTATGGCGCGTAAGAATAATCAAATTGATA
>CAYZPQ010000099.1:0-222 GCA_964480185.1 uncultured Planctomycetales bacterium
GTTTCTTTCTTTAAGGCTTGGCGTTCGATTTCAAGGCGACGAATGGCGCGTTCATTTTGATCGAGCGCTTGGGGCATGCTATCGATTTCAATGCGTAGTTTGGAAGCGGCTTCATCGATTAAATCGATGGCCTTATCTGGTAAAAATCTTTCGGTGACATAGCGATCGCTCATGACAGCCGCAGCAACAATGGCGGAATCTTGAATGCGTACCCCATGATGC
>CAYZPQ010000099.1:240-2994 GCA_964480185.1 uncultured Planctomycetales bacterium
TCTTTTAAGCCACGTAAAATGGTGATTGTATCTTCCACACTTGGCTCACTGACCAAGACTTGTTGAAAACGGCGTTCAAGGGCAGCGTCTTTTTCAATATGTTGACGGTATTCGTCGAGCGTTGTAGCACCAATACACCGTAATTGACCACGCGCTAAGGCTGGTTTGAGCATGTTAGAGGCATCCATGCTTCCTTCAGCACGTCCGGCTCCGACAATAGTATGTAATTCATCGATAAATAAAATAACGGATCCATTATTTGACTCCACTTCTTTTAAGACAGCTTTGAGCCTGTCTTCAAATTCCCCACGGAATTTAGCTCCAGCTACTAATGCCCCCATATCGAGGACAATGACTTTTTTATTCTTTAAACCTTCAGGAACATCGCCCACAAAAATGCGTTGAGCTAATCCTTCGACAATCGCAGTTTTACCCACACCAGGTTCACCGATTAAAACCGGATTATTTTTGGTGCGACGTGATAAAACTTGAATGACGCGACGGATTTCTTCATCACGGCCAATGACAGGATCGAGCTTTCCCTTGGATGCTAAATCAGTGAGATCTCTCCCATATTTATTTAAAGCATCGTATTTTTCTTCAGGATTTTGATCCATGACCTTTTGTCCCCCTCGTAATGATTCAATAATCTTTAAAATATCTTTTTCTTTAATGTTTTTAAGCGCCAATGCCTTGGCAACTGCGCTGTGTGAATCTGACACTAAACCCAATAAAATATGTTCTTGCGCAATATACTGATCATCTAGCCGTTTTGCTATTTGCTTGGCATATTCTAAAATTTTTTCCGTTTCTGGTGACAAATGCGGCCCTTGAGCTTGTCCCTCGACGGATGGTTTGGCGTCTAATTGACGTTCATACTCTTGAAGTAATGTCACAACATTGACACCAACTTTTTGCAGGATCGCTGCAGGTACACTGCCTTTATCTTCCAATAAAGCCACAGCCAAATGCGCTGGCTCAAGGGCTTGGTGTTTCAGCCCTTGAGCAAACGCAATAGCGTGTTGCAAACTTTCCTGACTCTTCTGAGTGAATTGATTAATATCAATCATTGTTTTACTCAATGGCAACTAATTTTGCCTGTGCCTTTTCTGATTTTGGAACGGTAAGTGTAAGAACACCGTCTTGGTACTGGGCTTTAATCTTTGTTGAATCAACACCTAGACCTAGATTAATGCTACGGCTAAATTGCCCATAGGCCCGTTCAATGCGTTGATAGCCCTTGTCTTTTTCTTCAACGGTGACGTTTCTCTTTCCTTCAATGGCTAATATACCATTATCAAAAGAAACCGTAATGTCTTCTTTTTTAACACCTGGTAAATCCACTTGGACCGTGTACTGATCTTTAGCTTCAGCAATATCCAATGCTGGATAAAAGTTTTTACTTAAGAATGGTGTCCCATAATCATCATGAAATAATGCTTCAAGTGGGCTTAATTGATTATCGCTGCGGCATGATAAATAGGTCATATTTCTCTCCTTGTTAAATTAAAATTATCACTCTAAATGCTTGTCTGCTAATTTTTCGGCCGAAAAAAGAGCGCCTGGATTTCTAGCACTCATAGCTGACAAGTGCTAATATAGCATATTTTGACATGTTGTCAAGGGGGTAAGTTTACGCTAATTAAGCAATTGATTTAAGGTAATTGATTTCATCTCGACAAAGACGGGCATGAAGCCTTTAACTGTTTGTAACTGGACTGGGGTTAAAAATGTATTGAGTTGAGTCCCAGCCATACCGTACTGAGCTATGGGTAAACTATCCATTTCTAAATCAATCCCACCATTAGCTGATAAAACACTTGCCATAGCTGCGCTAGCACTTTCTTCTTTTATAGGACGATACGCATAGGCTTCTTCTAACTTGCGTAAAGCCATATCAAAATAATTCTGACGCAAGGTGAGTGTTGGTGAAAATCTTTGTCTGGCAAAAAGCGCTCGGGAAGCCCTTAATAAAGAACTTTCCATTTCTCTTGATACTTCAGCATGACTCCGTGGAATTCCGTTACCTTGATCTCTTTCAAAATCAGATGTATTGACTCCCCCACCATTACCCAATAAATCAGGAATAATTTTTACACCTGATTCAGTCAATTTTCTTTCTGCTTCTTTTGTTGTTGGTCCATTACCTGCTTCAGCAACAATTCGTGCTCGGAGCCGGTGGAAATTATCCTCTGTAATTTGATTCTCACTAAAAGCAGGCACAAAAATATCCACATTGGATTGAAGAATACTGTCTAAAATCACCGTAGGATCTGTATTTATAATCACACTCACGGTACCTTCAAACTCTTTTAAATACCCCTCCTGCCATAAATTAACAATGGATTTCTTATGCTCATCTCTTAATTTTAATATCTTTTTTAATTCTTCGGCAGTCCAGCTATATCCTTCTTTTTTTTCCAATACAATTTGAAAATCGCTGAATGCTGTAACTTTAAATCCTCTATCTATCAGACCCAATGCCGTATAGCTACCTACATTTCCAAATCCTTGAATAGCCACGGTCATATCTGTCACATCTCTCTCCTGATCCTCTACATAAGCTTTTAAAACAATAGCTACCCCTTCCCCTGTTGCCTCATCTCGTCCTAAAATACCACCATGTTCTACCCCTTTGCCAGTTACTGCCGCCATAATGGGAAGCTTAATTCTCCCATTGAATCTTCGCCACATTTTGGAGACTTCGTCGATAAACGGCGTCGCCGTTTTTCTATCAATTGAATCTTGCCTGTA
>CAYZPQ010000099.1:3004-5210 GCA_964480185.1 uncultured Planctomycetales bacterium
AATTGAACGTTAAGAAGAACTTGATGAAGATTCGTCCATAATTCATCAAATTGAGCCTCTGTAATAACAAACTTTCCCTCTAATGTAAGAGCTTTTCTTAATCTTTCCTGTCCTTGCTCAATTAAATAGCGAATATATTCATCGTTATAATATTCCATAATCCTTGCATTTGTATTCTTGTCTCCGGCAGGGCAATCAATATCAAATCCAATGGCATTATGTTCTGCTAAATAGCGAGCATGTGCGCGCGCTACAGCTTCTTCAAGTTTTGGTTCACGAATATTTGCTTTCTCTAATTTCCATCCTTTCTCTGCACGTGTAATATTCCCAATAAAGACAGCTCCTTTGGCCCCACCTAAAGATAAATCTAAACCTGCTGTCTTTAACGTCATCAGAATAGCTAAAGCCTGAGCCTCTTGATCTACCCAACGTGCAATAAAACGCTTGGCCTGATCTTCCGTCGGATTAAATCCATTAAATTGTTTCCATAAACGTGTAAACTCAGGATCATCTAATAAATCTGTAGCCGTAAGCCAACGAATGCCCCCTTTAGGAGTTCCCTTATCATCATTATTTGCGGTGCGGTTATGATAAATCTGTTGCACCCCACCCTCATGATGGACTTCTTGCCACGCATTTGTTACCGACACATTTCTACTGATTAAGCGTTGAATAAGCCTTGGATATCTTTTTGATCGCTCTTTTAAACGTGCTTTCACATCTCTCAAGAAAGAATTCTCAAGCAATTTAATCGCATCTTCCGCATTACTTGGAATTAGCGTTCCTTCCCCTACAGGAGAAGCATCGACTTGGAATATTTGCACAGTCGATGGTGTCGTTTGCGCGTTATCACTTACTTTAATATCATTTATTCCTACACTTAATCCACCCGAGAAATATTTACGTGGCATCCGTGTAGATTCTTCTTCCCGAATAAAATTATAAACACCCTTTTTATACGCAACTAAATACTGATGATAAATATCCTCTTTGACTTTCTTCTCAATATCGTCGATACCCGCAACCTTTTGTTGATTGGCATATACTTTAGTTAATACCGCTTCTTTAATATTACGCTTATACCATTGCGCCAAGACTGAGGCATTAACGATTTGACGCAACACAACAAAATGGCTTCCTTCATTAACTTCCTTCTCAAGGACAGGAATAATGACTTCTTTCATGACCTGAGTACTGATAGAATCTGATGCACTACTCTTCACATTTTTCTTTTGAGCCAAATAATCTGCTTCAATCATCACCTTCAAATGGACTTTATTCACTAAAACAACATTATCCTTCACATAGACTTCAGCATTTTCCGGCACAATCCATACCTTATTTAATGTTCCTACCGTCACGTTCGCAGATCCTAAACGCTGTACTGATTGCTGATAGACCTTTTTCCAAAATAAAATACCAAGCGTTTTATCCGGATGCGTCAGTGATGAAGCTAATTGCTTTAATGTATAGTCTTCGACTAATAGATCTTGGCCTAATTGTGTGCGACTTAAATCATCGGACATGATGCGGTCTTTTTCATACGGTGAAAGATTAACCCACAAGTCTTTTCCCTCAAAGGTCAATGCGGCCATAAAGTATTTAGCCAAACGCATGCCTTGCTCACGCGTCTCACGATCAGACATCACAGCTTGCCCTTTATCTAAGATAAAATCAAAACGCAATGGTTGTTTTGGATCAAAGCGTATGCCTTGTAAAGATAAAGGTCGTGTTGGATGTTGTGTAAGCTCGAGTAATCGATTGGGTGAAGGCAATTGATACGGGATGGATTGAGCAGAAACTGGTAAAGAAGATAAAACTAACGTCAATACAACACAACAACGTAATACCAAATGCATATTGCCTCTTTCTAGAAGTTAAAAATAAAAAGCCCAAAATCACACATGGATTTTGGGCAACAGTGCCGATGAATTAATTCAACAGTGAATCAATTAAGGTAGGAATTTAACTGAGAAGATGATATTTGTCAAGAGACTGCGCGAAGAAACTTGTTTTTTAATCATTCATTAATGTAAAAATCATCGTTCCATTAATTTTTATGTGCATAGGCCTTCGCGTAACGATCGACGACAACACGAATCATCTTTTGATACTTCATCTTATTCCTTGCTGCTTCTTTCTTAAACAAACTAAGACTTTGTTTCGCCAAAGAAATTGTCACTTTAACTGTCTCTTCGGGCAATGT
>CAYZPQ010000099.1:5220-8268 GCA_964480185.1 uncultured Planctomycetales bacterium
CTTAATTTGTTTTAATTCGCCGATTGGCATATCTGATTTATGAGATGCTCTTTTGATCATAATATTTCTTCCCCTTTCTCTAACATCCTACATCAACATTAATAGAATCCTAACATTTATATGTATAACTAGCAATATTATTGTACATACTAATAAATAATAGCTCCAAAGGGTACTTGCGCAAACCAATATGCTGACCACATCATGGCATGAAATATTCCGTCAAGGCATGCTCCCAGACTTGGAGCTAGAATGGGTACAGTTATAACAACAAGGACTAAGCATAATCCTAATAAAACAATTAGATCAGCTAAGGGGACGATGATGATATTGGCGATGATACCGATAGGGACTATGGTTTGGAAATGAATGAAGGTGATAGGAGCTGTGGCAAGGCTTGCGGCTATAGATACAGCTAATGATTTGGCAAGCCATCCTGGTAAGAACTCTAATCGTTTGACGATATAGTCATACCCCAGAAAAATTCCCGCCACGGCCATGAATGATAATTGAAATCCAATATCTAATAAATTGCCAGGATTGATAATCAATAAAATTAAGGCGGATAAGCCTAATGAGTTTAGTGGCTCTGCCCCTTCATCAAGCATCAAGGCCAATAAGATGACTGTTGCCATTAAACACGCGCGCACGACGGGTGGTGAGGCGCCACTTAAGAATGTATAAAACCATAATAAGAGAATGGTAATGGCAAACTGACCACGCCTTGGCATATGGGCACATCTTAATAAGAACATGAACATGGCCGCAATAATACCCATATTCATCCCACTAATAGCTAAAATATGTGCCGTGCCCGAGCGAATAAAAAGATCTTTTAATTGGGGGGACATCGCTGCTCTCTCCCCTGTTAGCATAGCAATAACCGTTGGGGCTGAAGCCGCTGATAAATACTGATTAACAATGGCTTTCATTTTATTCTTAAGGGCAATGGATAAAGCAATCAGTGTATGCCCTTGATTGGACTGCAATCGCGTTAATTGATTGGCCCCAATGCTGACTTGCCAATAATATTGTTTGTGGTCTAAATAATCTTGCCAGTGAGAGCCTTGGCGATACCATTTGCTATTAATCTTAATTTGATCACCGTACTTTAATTGCTCCTTGCCGAAATATTTAGCGGGCGCATGACCATTAAGATATTTAAAAATAAATACCTGAGCTGGTCTTATTCCTTTGGCATTTGTCATCACATCGGTATCGACAATCCCAATAATCTCCCCTTGCGGCTGAGGTGGAATAATGCGATGCACACTCATCAATAAGGCACCGACACAAAGCACTGCAAGGCTCCATCGTCGGAAAATAATCAGAATTATCGCTATACTTAAATAAACCCATACCCACGATGACAAATAAAAGCCCATAGTCATGCCTAAGGCTAAGAGTAATGACAGAATCAAACATGGACGATGAGTGGCAAAGGCGGGAATCTTCATAACTTCACCCGAAAATAAATCTGCCGAAAGACTTTCTCCGTCATCCCTTTGACTTTGCGTAATTGATGAATGTCTGTGTAAGGGCCATGATCAAGGCGATAATGAATAATGCGAGCAGCCAAGGTCTTTCCAATACCAGGCAGACGGTCTAATTGTTTGTAATCCGCCTCATTGATTGAAATAAGCTGAACACTCTCTTCGACCTCATGCGTAAGCACCGCTGGAGCATGCCATGTGATAGATAACCAACGCACACAACATCCAATCACAATAATGACAAGACCGAGGGCAATAACGCGCTGCTCTTGGGAATTAAATGACCACATGCATTAGAGGCTTTAAGGGGGAACTGTTATTGTTGTCTTGGGGAAAGACAATGATTAGTGTAGCAAAACTTAAAACAATTTCAATTGATTATCAACAGGTGCTTGCTTTTTACGACGTGCCAGTTCAATGGCTTTTAAATCGTGATGAATATCTGCTAAAAATGGTGAGGCTTCAAATGTATGCGTTGTGCCAAATAATTGACGACGCTTCGCATACGTTAAATATAATTCTTCTTTAGCGCGTGTCATGCCGACAAAGAATAATCGACGCTCTTCCTCAATATCCCCCTTCATCGACGGTAAATCCAAAGGGATTAATTGATCTTCGCAGCCAATCACAAAGACAATGGGGAATTCTAAGCCCTTGGCGGCATGCAAGGTTAATAAGGACACCTTCTCGACATTATAATCCAATTCTTCTTCATAAGAGCCCAAGGCCTCATCATCGTCATTACTTGTAGGATTGCGACGTTTGGATACTTGATAGGGAATACCCAAATGTTCCAAAGCGCCACTAATGACATGTTGTTGAGCATTAAGCCGATAAAGAATTGCAAAGTCTGCGAATGAGCGTTGTGAACGATGGGATGTGCGCATGTCTAAACCACCGAGCATCTTCTCAATGGTATGGGCGACATACTCTGCTTCCGAGCGATCGGTTGTTGCGCCATGAATTGTCAGCTTCCCTTCTTGCGCCATGTGTGTCAGTTCAGGCGAAAGACTTCCGGTCGCTGATTTCTCAATCACTTGCTGGCTCGCCGTAACAATATGTTTGGTACTGCGATAATTATGCGTTAAGAAAAACTGTTTGGCCCCTTCAAAACTCTCAGCAAAACGCTCAAACAATGTCACATCACTTCCCCGAAACCCATAAATCGATTGATTCGGATCTCCGATCGCGGTAACAACAGCATCACGCCCTGTCAGTATTTTAATAATCGCCTGTTGCACCACATTAATGTCTTGATACTCGTCGATAAAAATAGATTTATACTGCTTGTGTAATTCATTGAGTATTTCATCATTCGTATCTAAGAGCATCAATGTTTCGCGCAAGATATCATCCATGTCAATAAGCCCTGCTTGTCGCATGGCTTTTTGATAAGCCATATAATCTGCGGTGGGCTGCATCACAAGCTCGGTTGATTTCACATAGCTGATATCTTCTAAAATATCTGACCGTTGACGCTGCGTTTTATCTGGCCATAGTGTCGCAACTACGCCATTAATATCGTTAGGTAAAGCGATTTTCACATCTTTGGGTA
>CAYZPQ010000100.1:0-8196 GCA_964480185.1 uncultured Planctomycetales bacterium
AGCTTCAACTTCCTCTTCTTTTACGGCTACAGGCAATGCAATTGTGCGAGAAAAAGAACGCGGGAATATAGAACAGTTATTAGTAACGCCCATTAAACCGCATGAGCTTATCATTGGAAAGATACTTCCTTATATTGCGATTGGACTATTAATTTCAACGACGATATTGATGTCAATTACATTGATGTTTGGGGTGCCAATAAGGGGTGATTTATTCACATTATATTTTTGTATTTTACTTTATCTGGTTGTGACATTAGGTATAGGTTTATGGGCGTCGACTATTGCAACCAATCAACATCAAGCTGCACAAATTGTCATGTTCTTTGCCATGCCATCGATTTTATTGTCAGGGTTTATTTTTCCTCGGGAAACCATGCCCTTATGGGTACATCATTTGGGGTATTTTTTACCAATGACATATTTTTTACAAATTGTCAGAGGAATTATTCTTAAAGGGATGGGTATAATTGATTTATTTGAACAGATCTGGCCATTACTGATGATGGCGAGTATAGTTATAATTTATAGCATAAATCGTTTTTCTAAAAGAATGGATTAAGAATGCATCGAATTTTAATGGTACTGGGATTAAGTTTATTAATGATTTCTCCTTCGTGGGCGCGTTGGAAATTAGATAAGAAAAATTTTAATCAAAGCGTACAACAAAAAGAATCGACGTTACCATTAAGGGGTGTCGGTGTTAAGACGCTATTTATGATGCGTTTGTTTGTGGCCGCTCTGTATTTAGATCCTCAAGTTAAAGCGCAGGACGCTTTGAATGATGTTCCCAAGCATCTGGAGGTTAAATTTTTTACAACGATCCCAGGATCAGAATTTGCTAAATTTACGATTAAGACAATGAAAAATAACACAACAAAAAGTGAGTTTAAACAAATTGCCGATCGATTTAAGCTTATGGAAGAATTATTCCCATCCATTAAAAATGGGGATGTGTTTTCATTAACCTATAAGCCTGGTGCGGGTACGGTATTTACATTAAATGGTGTCGAGCGTGGGGTTGTCCCAGGAGCAGACTTTGGTAAAGCTATTTTTGCCACCTGGCTAGGGGCTCGTCCTATTGATAATATTCTTAAACGGCAAGTATTGGGGTTGTCTAAATAATAATGAAAGCTACTGTTACCGATCAATTGTTAGCTGCTGTGGTCCGTTTCTCTGAGGATTCTATCATTATTACAGATACCCTCCTTGAACATCCTGGGCCTCGTATTATTTATGTGAATCCAGGCTTCACTCGAATGACGGGATATAAACCTGAGGAAGTTTTTGGGAAAACACCGCGCCTCTTGCAAGGGCCTAAGACAGATCAAGCGATGCTAAATCTTTTGCGCAGCCAGCTTAAACGAGGGCAGGTTTTTTTTGGTCAAGCAGTTAATTACCGTAAAGATGGTTCAGAGTTTATTAATGAGTGGCATATTGAACCAATCCGTAGTTCTAATGGCAAAATCACGCATTATATTGCCATCCAACGCGATGTCACGCAGCGTGTTAAGCAAGAGCAAATCATTGAGCAAAAGAATGTGGCATTACGAGAGATATTGGCCCAATTAGAAATTGAGAAGAAGCGTCTTCGAGATAATATCTTAGCGAATGTGAATGATATTATTATTCCTTCCCTTGAAAAATTAAAACGCAAGGGTACAAAGTTTGATAAGAATTATATTGATGCGATGGAACAGGGTTTGTCACAACTAACATCTTCGTTTGGCTTTAAAGCTACATCGCCTCTATTTAAATTATCTCCGAAGGAATTGGAAATTGCGCACCTCATTCGTCAGGGGCTGACAGGGAAAGATATTGCAAAGGCAATTAATGTGTCTTTTAAAACCATTGAAACCCATCGTTTTAATATCCGCAAGAAGTTAGGTCTCTTGAATAAAGGGACTAATCTCACCGTTTATCTTCAGCAAATGAATTAATTGTTCATATCATGTAGTATTAATACACGATAAATAAGTGATTAAGCAGTGTTGCTGATTAATCAGAATCATCTACAATTCGTTATTAACACCAACGAAATGAGGCTCTATGATTCAAACAATCAAGCGTATTACAAAAAAGAATCAGCACATGATTTTAAGTCGTATTGAACATCAAAAGAATGATTTGTCTTATATTAAAGGCCAGAAACGAATTCTTTTTAACCCAATTTTCGAGGGTCATATTGAGAATTTTATTGGCATTGCGCAAATGCCAATTGGCTTAATGGGGCCAATTAAAGTTAATGGTGACTACGCCCAAGGAGAATATTTTGTTCCTTTAGCTACGACGGAGGGTACATTAGTTGCCTCGTATAATAGAGGAGCAGCGGTGATTACGGCGAGTGGGGGAGCAAAGGTAGTTTGTTTATCCGATCAAATCTACAGAACCCCTGGTTTTGTTTTTCAGAATTTAACACAAGCGCATATGTTTGGTGAGTGGTGCCAAGCTTGTTTAGAGTCTATTCGATCCGTTGCGTATTCAACTTCTGGTCACATTGATTTAAAGTCGATGCGCGTCATCATTGAAGGTAATTATGTATTCTTGGAGTTAAGTTATTACACAGGGGATGCGGCAGGGCAGAACATGGTGACAGTGGCAACCCAAGCCGTTGTTGAATTCATTAAAGAATTATCTCCCGTTCCTTTTAAAAAAGCCTATGTAGAGTCAAATATGTCAGGCGATAAGAAAGCAACATATTTAGCCCATATTAATGGACGAGGGAAACGATTAGTTGCGGAAATTCTTATATCTCGGGATATTGTCCGTCAGTTATTGCATGTTTCACCAGAAGATATTGTGGAATATTATCAGCTCACCCAAGTTGCCGCCCAACGCGCAGGTGCAATGGGTACGCAAGCGCATTATGCCAATGGGTTAGCGGCAATGTTTATTGCCTGTGGTCAAGATGTGGCGTGTGTTGCTGAATCGGCCAATGGGAATACAAGAGCTTCAATCGCTGAGGATGGGCAGCTCTACGTGAGTGTATCATTGCCAAACATGGTTGTCGGGACTGTGGGCGGCGGCACGTATCTGCCTACTCAGCGGGAGTGTTTAGAAATCATGGGGTGTTTCGGTGATAATTCTGCGCGAAAATTTGCTGAAATTTGTGCGTGTGTATGTTTAGCCGGAGAGATTTCTATTGCAGCCGCGATAGCAGGGGGGCATTTTGCCTCAGCTCATCGTAAGCATGGTCGAGCAAAATTAAAACAAATACAACCTATTAAGCCGAACATTGAACGGAAGATCCAACATCACGATGAGCTTGCGCATAACCTATTCTTGCTCTAATAACACGAGAGAACGAGAGGAAATAAAACAATTTGGATCGACGAGCTTAAGCTATGCGAGCTTGCAGGGAGGGTTGTATTATTTTCGTCATCCTGATTTTGATGGATTCATCGCTTTTAAGATGGAGTCCTCATTTGCTGTCGTGCTGGGATCTCCTCATGTTCCAGTGAAACAATGGGATCTGGCCTACGCGTTATTTAGAAAGGCGTATCCTCGGCATATTTTTTGTCAAATCCCTTATGCTGTCGCTCAATGGCTTGCTCCTAAGGGTTTGAGTATTCATCATTTGGGAATGACGCATATTCTTGATTGTGAAAATTTTCAAATTTCATGGAAGATTCGAAAAGATATTAAACGTTGGCTATCAGCTTTAGAACGAGATGGCTATAGTGTCGTGCCAACGACAAGCACAGATCCAATTTTACAAAGGCTGAATAATCAGTGGCAACAATCTCATTCTATTAGGAGGGAGTATTCTTTTTTATCAAGGCCTTTTACTTCTGATGATGATCAAGATGTGCAGGCGTTTTTACTAAAGAATGAAGAAGGGTTTTATGGATTTGTGACCTTTGATCCACTTTATTTAGATGGAAAGATTTTATCCTATGAGTTGCAGCATCAACGTGTGGTTAAAGATGCGCCAAAGGGAGCGGCAGATTTTCTAATTGCCAAAGCAATTGTTTTATTAAGAGATAATGATGTGAAAGAAGTATCTCTTGGTTTAAGCCCATTGTATAATAGAAGGAAGTATGCGTTTAAAAGCAGTCGCTTTATTGAATTTATTATAAACCTGTTGAGTTCAACGGATCTTTTTTATCCCTACCGTGGATTGGGACAACATAAAGATCAGTGGAAGGCTCAACAACATCCTGTATTTCTAGCAATTACTCATCCCTTTGATGTGCGTTGTGTTTGGTCTATTTTAAGAGTTAATAACTTAATTTGAGGTTGTGATGAGAAATCTATCAGTGAGTGAATTCTTTCAACGTTTGAATTCTTCGACCATAAATTTAGTTGATGAATTTTATGATCCTGCGTGTCTTTTTGAAGATCCGGTGTCTCATTTTACAAATCGGCATCAAATCAAAGAGTATTATTTAAAGTTGTACAATCAAGTGCAGTCGATAAATTTTGATTTTCACCAAGAAGTTCGTCAAGGCGATCAATACATGGGTTCCTGGACGATGATCTTGCAAGCTAAGAATTTTAATAGTGGAAAGCCTACCCGTGTTGAAGGGGTATCGCATATTACTTTTGGCGGTCAAGAAGGAAAAGCAGTTTATCATCGAGATTACTTTGATATGGGCGAATTTGTCTACGAATGGGTTCCGATTATTGGGCCGCAAGTGCGTTTTGTTAAATCAATTTTCATCAATAATCATAAGCCTGGTCGATAATGGATTATTTTGTTTTTATAGTTCCAACAATTGCCGTGATGTTACTCATGGGAGCATTATGGGTTATTGAATTAAAGTATGATAATGCATCATTCATTGATGTTGGCTGGGTAATGGGTATTGGCTTGACTACGGTATTCTTAGCGGTAGTCAGTGATGGGTGGTTGATGCGTAAATTAATACTAATGATGATGGTCCTGTGCTGGGCGATACGTTTAGGACTTCATTTAATTAAGCGTATCAGCGCTGATCCTCACGAAGATAAGAGGTACGCCTCTCTGCGTCGGGAATGGGGCAAAGATGCACATCGCAATTATTTTTTTCTTTTTCAATTTCAAGCATTGCTGGCTATAGCACTAGCAGCAGGGTTATGGCCTGCATTGAATGATGATAATGCCACATGGGTGATAGCCCAAACATTAGGAATCGTGGTATGGATTATTGGGTTTGCAGGTGAATCAATTGCGGATTATCAATTAAAAATATTTAAAGCTAATCCTAATAATAAAGGAAAGACCTGTGCCATCGGCCTCTGGAATTATTCACGTCATCCCAATTATTTTTTTGAGTGGGTGATGTGGATCGGATATGCCATTTACGTCTACCCTTCAGGATGGACCGGAATTATGTCAGCGGGATTAATGTTAATATTTTTAGTAAAACTAACAGGTATTCCCTTTAGCGAACAAATGGCTCTTCAAACCAGAGGAGAAGATTACCGTCGCTATCAGTCTCAAACAAGCATATTTATACCTTGGTTTAAAACAACATCATCAACAAAATAATGCGTAGGGGAGGACCTCGTATCCTCCCGGGAGTCACACAAGATATGAAATTTCTAGTCCCCCTAACAAAACCCCTTATCGAAAAAGGCCTCTTACCCGACAGCCTAATCCGTTTTGGTATCAAACAATTACTCCGCCAAAAACTGGTCGATGAGGCTAAAGATGGCATTGAATCCGGCTACACCCGCACCATGGCTTTAGTAAACCAAATGAAGCAATCCCCCATAGCCGTGCACACCAAAGACGCCAATGAACAACACTATGAATTACCCACAGAGTTCTTCAAGTATTGTTTAGGTAAGAATTTAAAATACAGTAGCTGTTATTTTAAAACAATGGATACGTCATTAGATGATGCCGAAGATGACATGTTGCAATTAACGTGTCAGCGGGCAGAGATTAAAGACGGTCAGAACATCTTAGAATTAGGCTGTGGCTGGGGATCATTGTCTTTATGGATAGCGACTCATTATCCAACAGCCCACATTACAGGTGTATCAAATTCACGTGTACAAAAAGAATTCATCGACGCCAAAGCCAAAGAACGGGGCCTAACAAATCTAACAATTATCACACGTGATATGAATGATTTTACAATTGATACTAAGTTTGATCGTATTGTTTCTGTTGAAATGTTTGAGCATATGCGCAATTGGCAAAAGTTATTGGATAAAGCAGCAGGTTTTTTAAAAGCTGAAGGTAAATTATTCATTCATATTTTTACCCATCAGCGCTTTGCCTACCTTTATGATCACGTCGATAAATCAGATTTTATTGGGCGATATTTCTTTACAGGAGGTATTATGCCCTCAGATCATTTAATGCTCTATTTTCAAGATCGATTATCTATTGAAAACCATTGGCGTGTGGCCGGCACTCATTATGGACGCACATCAGAATTATGGCTTCAAAATATGGATGCACATCAACAAGAGATTATGCTCATCCTCGCTAAAACTTATGGCGATGATCAGGCTGTTAAATGGTGGAATTATTGGCGTATTTTCTACATGTCTTGCGCAGAGTTATGGAATTATGCTGATGGCAAAGAATGGATTGTCAGTCATTATTTACTAAGAAAGAGGTAAATATGCAAAGAATCGCGATTGTAGGTACAGGTATTTCCGGTATGGCCGCTGCGTATGCGCTAAGAGGGCGCTATGCAATTACATTTTATGAAAAAGAGAGTTTTCCAGGCGGACACACAAATACTTTGACGGTGAACGAAGATGGAAAAGACATTTTTATTGATACCGCATTCATGGTTTACAACGAACCAACATACCCATTATTAACACGGTTATTTAAAGAACTTCATGTAGAAACAAAGACGACAGATATGTCATTTAGCGTGTCACATCAAGCGAGTGGTATAGAATTTTCTGGCACTGGTTTTGATGGGTTATTCTCTCAACGTAAAAATATTTTCAATGCCAGTTTTTGGAAGCTATTATTGGATATTCAACGCTTTAGCCGTGAATCAGGTGAAGTATTAGATAATCCCCGTTACGAATCCTATTCGTTAGCTCAATACGTTAATGAGAAAAAATATGGACCGGATTTATTAAATAAATTCTTAATTCCCATGAGTTCTGCGGTTTGGTCAACTCCTGCGGCGGGAATGCTGGTTTTTCCGGTAGCGACTTTAGTACGTTTCTTTACAAATCATTGTTTTTTGGGTCTAAAAGATCATTTGCAATGGCGTACCTGTGTGGGTGGAAGCCGTCAATACCGCGATAAGTTGTTAGCAGTTGTAAAGCCAACACTTTTAACTGGCCGTGCCGTGAAAGCAGTGAAACGTCAACGTGATGGGGTGATGATTACAGATGTGAGTGGGGTAACGGAAAGTTATGATAAGGTTATTCTTGCCTGCCATAGCGACGAAGCCTTAGCCATGTTAACGGATCCAACCGACTTAGAACGAGAACTCCTTTCTCATTTTGCGTATCACCGTAATCGCGGCTGTTTACATACGGATGAACGTGTGATGCCGTCAACGCGCAAGGCCTGGTCATCGTGGAATTACCGTACTCAAGTTGATGGGCATGCGACGACGGTTTACTGGATGAATAAGCTTCAAGGGGTATCAGATAAGAAGAATTATTTTATGTCAATCAATGACCCGGGAATCATTGATCCTTCTAAGATTATCTATAAGACGCTGTTTAGTCATCCCGTTTATAATGTGGCCTCTCAATCAAAGCAACAACATTTGCCTAAATTGAACATGAATGGCCAGGTGTATTTTGCAGGGGCTTATTTTCGTTATGGGTTTCATGAAGATGGGTTAATGGCAGGGATTGCCGCCGCGGAAGCATTAGCCGGAGAGAAGTTGTGGCATTAAATTCATGCTTATATCGCATTAAGATATGGCATGACCGTCAAAGCCCTAAGCGGTATAGTTTTGCGCATGATGTGTTTATGTTTTATCTAGATTTAGATGAGATTGATGAGATCTCTCGTCGGATTAATTTATTTGGGCATTATCAAAATCGAATTTATGATTTTCAAGATACCGATCACATTACCGCAGGCAAGGCCTCTGTTAAAGCCAATGTATTAGCGTATTTATCCACCAAACACGTTGCTCATGACATTGAAAAGGTTTTCTTGCTGACTAATGTTAGGGTGTTTGGGTATGTTTTTAATCCGGTTTCTTTTTATTATTGTTTTGATCGAGATAAAAATCCCGTGTGCGTGGTTGTTGAAATAGGCAATACTTT
>CAYZPQ010000101.1:0-6158 GCA_964480185.1 uncultured Planctomycetales bacterium
GAAACTGCAGTTTAGACGTCTTGTTCTTTCTTACAAGTCTCCGATCACTGCCGACATGATGATGCATATTCGGGGGCCAGGTCAGATTTCTTTGTCGGAAATTGTATCTCGATTAAAAACATTGCGTATTACCAAAGTTCAGGCAGCGCAAATTTTTCAAGAGTTCGACCATCATTATGTAAACTCAATAGAAAAGAAACCAATAGATCAATATATCTTAGAACGTTTTTCTCATTATTTAGCCAAAGAGCTTCAATACGATGATGCAAAAATACCGTTTATCATGGATGCCATCAAAGTCATCTTTTATTATTCTCAAGGCGAATTACGCTCAGCGCGCGATAGTCAACGTTACAGAGAAGCGGTCATTGCTTCACTTGATGAGGCCATGGCTATTAGAATGTCACCGATGCGTGCGATTGAAAAAGGTGAGGAGATTCCATTTGTTTTTACGCCAGGATTACGCCGGGATTTCGAGTTAGATTTACATTATAATCAATCTCAGATGAACGTATCAATCGCGTTTTCCATAACGCTGACTAGTGAAGGAAAATATGAGATGTTACGTAATGGATTAACGTATGTCTTCCACGGACAGCCAATGCCTATGATGACGGGCTTAAATGGTCAAGTCAGAGATGGTCAATTTGTTATTTCCAGAGGGCATGATATTGATGGTATTTATGTGCTGCAGGAAAAGCACGCATTTAATCTTTTTCCTCAACCAGGAAAAATATTCAGCATTAAGAATGCTCAACTTCCGGGTGATGGCGATTTGCGTGTATGGAAAGATGTATCCGATAATCTTATATTTCAAATAAATAAGACGAGGACTCGAATTAACATAAAAAAGAATCCTTTTAATTCCTACTTTAATCCAAATACGGGTTTAAATATTGTTATTCAACGAACTTCTGAGGGGTTTAATATTATTAATCGTAGTAATAAGCAGGATTTAGAAATAGAAGAACAGTTCCATCCTAGCTTGCCCCTATCTGCCAGCAAATTGCTACGATTTGTTTCTGCTCAGAAAGGGAATCGTCATGCCTTTGAGAAGTATTTGCGGTTATTAGGTAAACTTGCAAACCATTCAGGTCTTGTTTCAAGCAGGGCATTAACTGAAGAGGATATTGATGCTATTCAGGCAAAGATTATCGATAGCACAACTGTAGACATCAGTTTATTAAGATGGTATGCGCTGCAAGCTAATGTTGAGGAGGACTATTTAGCTTACATTGAAAATTTGGAAAATGTAGCCCAACGAGAATTAATAGTCAGTCAGGCTATGTTGTCGAGGTCTCAAGCTACAGAGGTAGCTAAAGAAAATTCAAACGACAGCACAAATCCAGCCATGTTCACTCCAACACGAGGGGGTATTGATTTTAATCCTACTAACTTCAATCTTCTCATCAAGCGCGATGGTAATGGGGTGCCATTGCCATTAAGTCAACAAGACATGGCCCAATTGATGCAAGTTGAAGGCTTCATTCCTGTTATTCTCGCCTTACACCCGCATTAAATGTTCCTATTCTGACTGAACTGCAGCACCAATTGCAACCAGCCCTGCGTTAATCGCGCCACCTGTAACACCAAAATTGACAATATGTAATGATGATGCTAGAGTTAGCAACAGTTTTTTTGATAAGACATGATTAAAGACCCGTTAACATAAGGAATTGACATGGATTTGCATAATCGCTGGGGAGATAAGATTAATGATGATAAGGACAAGGGCGGGATTTTAGGGCCAGATGGTCAACCGTTAGAAAGCATTGATCCTCAAACACCGTCAAAAGAAGAGGCGGCAGATGAGCCACAATTAGATTTCTTTAACTACATCGCATCACTTGGGTTTCAAGCCATGATTTTCTTAGGCGAAGTGCCAAACCCAATGACCAATACCCAAGGAAAAAATCTCAAACAAGCCAAGTTTTTAATCGATACCTTGGTTGTTTTACGTGATAAGACATCAGGCAATTTAAATAAAGAAGAAGCTGAGCTCTTAAATGGGTCGATTTATGAATTACAATTGCGTTATGTTGAAGCGATGAAGAAAGATCAATGATCGACGATAAATTGCTTCAAATTTTAGCATGCCCCGCATGCGGCCAAGATGTGATGCTCAAAGATAGTCGCATTGTATGCAAAGGCTGTGGGCGCAAATATCCAATTAAAGACGGTGTGCCGGTATTATTGGTAGACCAAGCTGAAAAATAGTACCCATTTTATGCCCGACAATTCTACCATACGCATTAAGAAATTAATTGCGGAGTTTCCGCGTTTTCGAGGCATTGATGCCTTATTATTGACCAATGACACTAATATCCGTTATTTAACGGATTTTCCTGCCAGTGAATCATGGTTACTTGTCACCAAAACACGTTCCTACTACATTACCGATTCCCGTTATACGCTTGAAGCCCGCATGGGATTAAAGGGGGTTACGGTTAAGCAATATAGCCAAACACCATGCACCACCTTGTTTGATTTGTGCAAAACATTAAAAGTGAAGAAATTAGGTTTTGATGAGCGGCATAGCTCGGTCATGTTTATTAAAAAGCTCAAAGGCTTTTGCCCGAAACGCATGAAGTTGATTCCAGCCACTGGTTTAGTGGAGGAATTCCGTGAAATTAAGTCTGTGGATGAGATTGACTTGACCAGACAATGCTTGAAATTGCATCAAAAAGCCCTGCAATTAATGAAAAAAGTGGTGAAAGTGGGGGTTTCTGAGCGTAAAATTGCCTTAGATTTGGAGCGTTTTATCAAGTCCCATGGAGCAGAATTTTCTTTCCCACCCATTATCGCCTCAGGGCCAAATTCGTGTTTTCCACATGCCAGGGTTACCGATCGAGTACTTAAAAACAATGAACCAGTTTTATTGGATTTTGGTGTACAAATAAAAGGTTATAAGTCTGACTTGACACGCAATTTCTTTTTGGGTAAAATGCCCACTCGCTATGTCCAAGTACTAGATGCTCTTAGGCTTGCGCAACAGGAAGCCATTAAGATGATTAAACCGGGCGTTCCCGTGGCTGATTTAGATACACAAGCCCGTAAAGTCTTGCGAAAGTTTAAGTTAGCTCAATACTTTGGGCATTCATTGGGGCATGGGGTGGGTTTAGATATTCATGAAAACCCCCGGCTATCAGTTAAATCCCCGGCATTGCTGCAACCTGGCATGATCGTGACGATTGAGCCAGGTGTTTATTTACCGCATCAGTTTGGGATTAGGGTTGAAGATATGGTTTTAGTAACAGAACAAGGATGTGAGGTGATAAGTGGGTATATCGATTAATGAAGTAGAAAATGGCATGGGTTTAGTGGTCGAAGGCAATTTGTATTTTGTCACGGAATTTAACCATGTCAAACCTGGTAAAGGTTCAGCATTTGTCCGTATTCGTTTAAAAAATATCCGTACGGATGCTGTCTTAGAACGTACATTCCGTACCGCAGATGTGTTGGAAGATGCTAATTTAGAACGTCGTCGCATGCAATTTACGTATGTGGCAGGGGATGAATATCATTTCATGGACCAAAACACATTTGAAGATACTATCATTCCGGGCAAATTACTCGGGGATGGGATTAAGTATTTGCAAGATAATATGGAAGTTGAAACTGTATTATTCAAGGGCGAAGTTGTTCGTGCAGAAGTCCCCACATTTATTATTACGGAAGTGATTGAAGCTGATCCAGGATTAAAGGGAGATTCTTCCCGCGCAGGGTATAAACCTGCTAAGATTGATACCGGTGCTTCGGTCCAAGTTCCATTATTTATTCAACCGGGCGAAGTCATTAAAGTAGATACCCGCACGGGTATTTATGTTGAAAGGGTGAAACGATGAACTTAAAAGAGATCAAAGAAATTATCGCTCTCATGAATGACAACAATCTCAATGAAATTGAGATTGAACGCGAAGGTCAAAAACTCAAATTAAAAAAAGCTGCTGATGGTGCGATTATGGCCCCTTCTGGTCATTACGCATTAGAATCAATCCCAGCCCCTAAAGTTGTCGCAGCACCCAGCGCTCCAGTTGCACACGCAGCACCAGTCAATCCCTCTAATGCCATCAAATCTCCGATGGTCGGCACATTTTATCGATCTCCATCTCCCGAAGCTGCTTCATTTGTTGAAGTCGGCCATGTGGTTGAAATCGGTCAAGTGGTGTGCATTGTCGAAGCCATGAAATTGATGAATGAAATCAAGTCGGAAATCCGCGGTAAAATTGTGTCAGTGGCTGTTGAAAATTCAGAGCCCGTGGAATTTGGTCAAACTCTTTTTGTTGTTGAACCGGCGTAATTATCTATGTTCTCAAAAATCCTGATTGCTAATCGTGGTGAAATTGCATTGCGTATTATCCGTGCGTGCAAAGAAATGGGCATTCGCACCGTCGCTGTCTATTCGGAAGCAGACCGCAATTCCTTGCATGTGCGTTTTGCCGATGAAGCGGTATGTATTGGTAAAGCTTCTTCCAAAGAAAGTTATTTAAATATTCCGGCGATTATTTCGGCAGCTGAAATTACCGACGTTGGGGCAATTCACCCTGGGTATGGTTTCTTATCAGAAAATGCGCATTTTGCGGATATTTGTGAATCCTGTCACATTAAGTTCATTGGTCCTAAGGCTGATTCTATTCGTAAAATGGGTGATAAAATTGTTGCCAAGGAAACCGTGAAAAAAACAGGTGTGCCTTTAACGCCTGGTGGTGATGGGATTATTAAATCCCAAGAAGAGGCTTTAAAGATTGCACAGAAAATTAAGTACCCTGTTATTATCAAAGCTGCAGCAGGTGGTGGTGGTAAAGGGATGCGTGTTTGTCATAATGATGTGACTTTGATTAATTCATTTAAACTCGCTCAAACCGAAGCAGAAGCAAATTTTGGTCGGGGTGATGTTTATATTGAAAAATATATTGAAGGGCCTCGCCATGTTGAGTTTCAAATCCTCGCCGATGAACATGGCAATTGCATTCATTTAGGTGAGCGTGATTGTTCTGTCCAGCGTCGTCATCAAAAATTATTAGAAGAAGCGCCATCACCCGCCTTAGACCCAACATTACGGAAGAAAATGGGTGATGCCGCGATTAAAGCGGCAAAGGCTGTTAATTATCAAGGGGTAGGAACCATTGAATTTCTCTTAGATAAGAATAATAATTTCTATTTCATGGAAATGAATACCCGTATTCAAGTTGAGCATCCAGTTACTGAGATGGTCACGGGTATTGATTTAATCAAAGAACAAATCAAAGTCGCCATGGGCGAAAAGTTAAAGATTAAGCAGGAAGATGTGAAAATTAAGGGCGCCGCGATTGAATGCCGTATTAATGCCGAAGATCCTTACAATAATTTTATTCCAAGCCCAGGGAAGATTGAAGAATTAAACTTACCTGGTGGGCCGGGTGTGCGTCTTGATACACATATTTATCCAGGTTACACCATACCGCCATTTTATGATTCCATGGTCGCTAAACTGATTGTCCATGTCCCAACACGCATGGAAGCGATTAAATTAATGCGCCGTGCTTTGGAAGAATTTTATGTTGCACCGATTAAGACCACCATTCCATTGCACATGGAAATTTTGCATCATCCAACCTTTATAGAAGGCAAAGTCACCACGCATTTCCTAGAACAAATGATGAAGAACGATTAAAACGTTGGGGGTCATTATGCGTCATGTTAATAAAGTCGATTTAGGTGAAGTTCAGATCCACAAGAAAGTCATCGGCGATATTGCAGCAGCAGCTCTCAAAGATATTCCTGGTGTGCACTTAGCGCGCTTTGGGATTTTAGGTTCTTTGTGCGATATTTTCGGTTATTCAAATTACCCTGGGGTCATGGTCCATTTAGATAAAGATGGATTTATTGCCTTGAATATTCGCATTGTCCTCGACTATGGGATCAATGTTCAAAATGTGGCCCGCCAAATCCAAGATAATGTCCATAAAGCAGTGCTTGATGCGGTTGATATTGAACTGCAAGATATAAATGTCAATGTCCATGCAGTTCAACGAGGGGGTGCTTCATGTGGTTGATGACACGGATGGCAATTATTTTTTACATCACAATTCTGTGGGCGACGTCATTGGCGGTTATTTTATTTGTATTTCACGTCATTGATTTAGATACGATCAATCATTTGACCTATATTATTTATA
>CAYZPQ010000101.1:6168-8128 GCA_964480185.1 uncultured Planctomycetales bacterium
CCAAAAAGTGGGGTGGATTGTGGCTGCTATTGCCGCCGCGATTATCTTAACGTCGATTTTATTGGAAAATATTATCTATGGGCGTCGACGCCGGGAGCGTACCATTGCGTTTGATAATCCGTCTGGTACTGTCATTGTTTCTTTATCGGCATTAGAAGATTTAATCAAATGCTTAACCAATGAAATGCCTCAAATTAAAGAAATTCGTCCCTTTATGCGTGTGACAGCGAAGAAGGGTTTGCAAATTGAAGCCAAACTTATTTTAAGGGCCCAGGTCAATATTCCCGATTTAACCGCGCATTTGCAAGAACTTATCCGTCGTCGTATCGAAGAAGTCATTGGGATGGAAGGCAAGGTCAGTGTGCGCGTGCATGTGACAAAAATTCATTTAGAAGAAGTGAAAAGTGTGAAACGTGGTGTTGATATTGATAGTGGCCATGTGCCATTTCATGGGTATCGCGCTTAAGGTAGTTAAAGTTGTTGCTAAGGTGAGGTTGTCGTGAAAAAAATTGGGATACTAACTGGTGGGGCTGATTGCCCTGGATTGAACTCTGTGATCCGTGCCGTTGTGCGCAAAGGGATGCAGGAAGGTTATGTTGTTACCGGCATTAAAAATGGCTGGTTAGGTCTCATTGAAAATGACATGAAGGTCTTGGATGTGAAATCAACCACGGGAATTTTAGACCGTGGGGGTACCATTTTAGGGACAAGCCGTATTAATCCTTTAACGGATGAAGCCCAAGTTAAAAAAATTAAAGAAAATTATCAACGCAGCGGCATTGATGCCTTAATTGTCGTCGGTGGTGAAGAAACCTTGAAAATTGCCTGGGCTTTGCATCGTCAGGGAATAGTGCAAGTGGTTGGTGTGCCTAAGTCTATTGATAATGCTTTATCCGGAACAGATTATGCATTTGGTTTTGATACCGCGGTGAATGTGGCTACCGAATGCATTGATCGATTGCATACAACGGCTGAATCGCATCACCGCATCATGGTCGTTGAGGTCATGGGATTGTTTACAGGTTGGTTGGCTGTCCAAGCAGGTGTGGCAGGTGGTGCGGATATTATTTTAATCCCTGAAATACCGATTAATTTGCAAGAAGTGTTTGAATCCTTAAAAGAACGTCATAAGCGTGGCAAACCATTTAGTATTATTGTGATTTCTGAAGGAACAAAAATTGATGGGTATGCACCAGGAGCCCATGGTACTGGGATGCTCAATATTGAAAAGCGGCGTTTTGGAAGTGTGGGTGAATTTTTAGCCAAGGCCATTGAAGATCATACCGGTTATGAAACACGGGTATCGGTATTAGGTTATATTTTACGTGGTGGAACACCGACGAGCTTTGATCGTGTTCTTGGTACACGCATGGGTGTTAAGGCTGTTGAGCTTGTGATGGACCATAAATTTGGTAAGATGGTGTCCTTGCGTGATAATAAAATCCGTTTTGTTGATATTGAAGAAGCGGTGCGTGAGCGCAAAGCAGTAACCCAGGACATGATTGATTTGGCGAATGTCTTTTCCGCGCGCCATTAAGAATAATTGAAAGCAAGGAGATTGTGATGCAACAACGCGTTAAAGAAATATTTGCTGAGTCGATTATTGTTAAGGAACAAACATTAAAAGATAATTTGCCTAAAATTGTTCAAGCTGCTGAAATTATCATAGCCGCATTTAAGACCCGTAACCGTGTTTTCTTTTGCGGTAATGGGGGATCTGCTGCGGATTCACAACATATTGCGGCTGAGTTCGTCGGTCGTTTTCAAAAAGAACGCAGTGCGTGGCCTGCAATTGCCCTGACCACCGATACGTCTGCGTTAACCGCATTAGGTAATGATTATAGTTTTGATATTGTTTTCTCTCGCCAATTACAAGCCTTAAGCCAACCAAATGATGTATTAATTGGTATATCGACGAGTGGTAATTCCAAAGATGTGATTGAAGCCATTAAATATGCCA
>CAYZPQ010000102.1:0-8125 GCA_964480185.1 uncultured Planctomycetales bacterium
CACTGTTCAGGATATAGTGGAAGCTAAAATACGACGTGTTAATGAACTATTAGAGAGAGAAAGTCCTTCCAAGTTTCCTTCCAGTGACAGGTTGATCAGAGATTTAAACCAAGCTGGAATTAAAGTGGCAGTTGGAACAGCTAATGAAAGAGGGAGAAAAATACTTACAGACATAGGCTTAAGTGAATTCTTGGATGTTATTGTTGATGGAACAACGATTAGTGAAGAACAGTTGCCTCCTAAAGAAACACCAGATTTCTATAAAGCTGTGGCAAGAAAGACAGGCATTCAGGATTTACGCAGATCTGTGATTATTGAAGATTCACCGTCGGTAATCAAAGCCGCAGCTCGTGGTGGTTTTGGATTGATTATTGGTTTAGCCCGTGAGGGTGATGAGGAACAATTAGATCAAGCTGGTGCAAATATAGTGTTAAAAGATATTGGAGACCTTAGCGTAGAAGACATCAATCGTTTATTAGCTAACGAACTTGGTTTAGACGAAGAAGAACGGGTCCTTGAAGGTGTCATGTTTGATATGGATGGCGTTATCATTGATTCAGAACCACAACATGCGAGGGCATGGGAAGAAGTATTGAATAGTTATGTGGCGTTTCAGGAAAGAGAGCAGAAGAAACAAATACGACGTTTTACAGGCCAAGATAATATTGACTATTTGAAAGGCGTGACGCCCATTGTTGGAGTAACAGGATTTTTAAAATCCCGCGGTATTACATTAAATCCTGAGAACCCAGCTCAAACATCTACTTCAAGTGTAATTGAGGCATATATCAATCAAAATACAAGTCAGGCAATGTTTTCTGTTATTCAAGATATTCCACCGTTGGCAGCTGGAGAGGAGGCGAAAGGACAGGATAGGGCAATGAATGCATCCCCAACGCCTAATCTTAAATCGGGAGAAGTTCCTTTTCAAACTATTAGATTAAAGATGGATGCCAATGCCCATGTTTCTAGGATTCACCGTGATCCTGAAGAAAAGATTCTTAAAGATTTAGAGACATTTGCTCAAGCAAATAATTTAAATCTCGAAATAAATGATACTAATTTCTATAGAACATTCAGCATTACTCAAGCGATCTGGATTATTCTAGAGAATTTAATTCAACACGAGTATTTCGAAGAGAATGGTCTTGAACAAGACGTATATTATAGAATTTATAAAACTGACAATGGAGCGCGTCTAGAATTTTGGGGTCCCGGAAAGCATCATCCGTTGAAACCCCATCTTATTGATACAGCCAGTGATGGAGAAAAGTTTAGATGGTTTGATGGAGGACAAAGACCATGGAAAGAAGAGATTGCTCCTCCAGACGCTGTCGTTGAAGGTAGAACACACCTTGGAATATCTACACTATTTGACAATCTAGATAAAGCTGACAAGATTTCTTCCGATAAGAAAATAAAAATGGGTTGGCGGCATAGTCAAGAGATGGGTGGACATATTATTGCGATAGAATTTCCAGATTTTGGTAAAGGTATTGGATTGGCAGGTGAAGCGGAGTTCTTTAATCATTTAACACCAGCAGAAGAAGTAGCACTTGATGATGCAATCCAAACTCATGGAAGTGGTCGAACTTCAATAACGACGCCTGATGGAGAAAGCATTAAGAACTTGAGTGTACTTTGGCAACCGTTATTTCCTCTCAGACATAATGTTCCGTTCGCATTTGCAGGAGCTAAAATTGGGTTGTTTGGCCCCGGTAATAGTTTTGATGAAGCTCGAGAAATTATTAGGGCTAATCATAATATCTCAGAGTTCTATATTTTTGATCGTAGCAAGAAGGTGTTGGCCTATATTCAATATCGTCTAAATAAATGGGCAACACAAGAAGGCATAGTATTACCAAGAATGCGTTATCGTGTTGTTGATTTGAAAAACATGCCCCAAGAATATAGGACTAGAGATTTTGATTTTATTTATGAAAGAGGAGTATTTGATCCTATGCATTTTGCTATTGGATCTATGATCCAAGTTTTTTCTGGAGTGAGAGGGATGCTTAAATTTGGAGGTATGTATTTATCTTCTGGGCCCTATGCGGGGCAGATGACACATTTGCCTCAATTAGCTAAACAAGGATTTCAAATAAAGTTAATTCCTAGCGAAATGTTGCCTATTAAAGAGACAACAGTTGCATTAGTTAATGATGCAGCGATGATTTCATCGACAATGACGCCAGAGATGAGTGCATATATAGATGAAGTTATTACAAACTTTAATCATAATGGGTTAGGTCACGAAATACTACATTCTTTCGACCATATGGTTGTTTTTAACATCATATCTAAAACAGATGGTCATGCTGCAGGTCATTTGAGCATCAAGAAGCCCTTAGGAAAATCGATTGTTATCATCGATGGGGTAGATTTATATGATCCTCAACAAAGAGGTAAAGGATACTTTTCGGCATTATTAAAAACATTAGCTAATAGTTTAAAGGCAGGTTGGCAAATTGGTCTTTATAGTGTGACGAACAAGGATACGGTGGAGCATATTATCGAACACATTGTTTCACGGAAAGATAGTGGTTCAGAGTTTTTTAAGCAAGAGGCTGGATTAAATATTTTGAAGATTCATAAGGAGATACAAGAATATTATCGAGGTTCTCCTAAGGAGCCATTCTTTAAGAAGTATAATACGAGGACGACTCAGTTTAATCAATGGCTTGAAGCATATATGCAATGGTGTAATACACATCCTGAAGATGGCTTAAGACAGCTAAAAGATATTATTTTAGAAAAAGGATTTGGAAGAGTATTACAACAAAATGGGTTTAAAGATATCGAAGTTGTTATTACAGGTAATCAGTTAAATATTGTAGGGAATGTTGATAAAGCAATCTCTTCGGTGCAGGGGGAAGCTGCTCATATAGATCATGCGCGTTTAACAAAGACAGGTGGTATTGATTTGACTTCTAAAGAATTAGTTGAGACGAAGAATGACGGCAGAGAAATCAAATTTAAGATGGATCCTGCCATGCTTAAGCAGCTTCAAGATGCGCCAGGCTTTGCTCCTGTTATTATTAATATTCAGCCTATGACAGATTTAAGACAATTCTTGGGTTTAAAAGATCAAGAAAAATTCGAGGTGATTGGTTAAGTAGCCGTTAACAAGCGCTAACACGCTTGCACTAGCGACCCCAATCAATTTAACCCTTCGTGACCTATATAAGTTGCGAAGGGTGTATTATTTTATGATAGACTTGTGGTTCTATGAAAAATTCTACTTCGGATTTAGGGGCATTTGTTAGTCTTTCATTGTCTATTCTATTGGCCTCACTGAGCGCAAGCATTGCAAATGTTGCGCTGCCGACATTGGTGGATGCTTTTCATGCCTCTTTTCATGAAGTGCAGTGGGTTATCATTGCATATCTTCTTGCGGTGACGGCACTGATTGTCAGTATTGGGCGTATTGGGGACATCGCAGGTTACCGACGTGTGCTTTTGTTTGGAATAGTTCTATTCACAGTAGCTTCTGTGCTGTGCGGTATTGCAGCTTCGCTTTGGTTATTAATTGTAGCGCGGGTGGCGCAGGGGCTAGGTGCGGCCATCATGCTAGCGTTGGCAATGGCATCTGTGAATCAGACAGTTCCAAAATCAAAAATCGGTAGCGCGATGGGTGTGCTGGCAACAATGTCCGCCGTCGGCACTGCACTTGGGCCCACACTTGGTGGTTTTTTAATATTTGCATTTGGTTGGAGAGCGATCTTCTTTGTTACAGCACCATTGGGGATGATGCTGTTCATTGCTGCGTATTATTACCTGCCTATTGATTCAAGTAAGAAGAAATTAGAAAAAATGGGTTTCGATATGATCGGCATGCTGCTTCTTTCGGTGACGCTTGCTGCATACTCATTGGCCATGACCATGGGGCATGGCAATTACGGATTCTTTAACCTAGCTCTATTGATGGTTGCTGTTCTGGGGGGTGTTTTATTTGTAATCGTTGAGACAAAGGTCGTATCACCATTGATTCGGGTAGAGATATTTTATAACCGAGTGATTAGTGGAGGATTCGTCATGAGTGTGCTGGTCTTAACAGTCATGATGGCAATATTTGTGATTGGCCCATTTTATTTGTCCCAAGTCTTGGGATTGGATACCGCCCATGTTGGCATGATCATGTCGGTTGGTCCGCTTGCTGCGGCAGTGACAGGTATTCCGGGTGGTCGCCTCACAGACAAGTTTGGTGCCCAATTAATAACGATCATGGGTCTTATCGCCGTAGGTGGCGGTTCTTTGGTTCTTGCAGTATGTTCATTAGGGATCGTCGGCTATGCACTGGTCATTGCTATTATTAGTTGCGGCTACTCGCTTTTCCAGACAGGAAATAATACGGCGGTCATGACGGACATTCAGCCAGACCAGAAGGGGGTTGTGTCAGGTTTACTTAATCTCTCACGCAATCTTGGGCTTATTACAGGAGCATCAGTGATGGCAGCTGTATTCGCGTTTGCTTCCGGAACAAGTGATAAGATTGTAGCCAGACCAGAGGCTGTTGCTTATGGGATGAAAATCACATTTGCCGTAGCAACTTGCTTGATGGGAATTGCATTTGTTATCGGCTGTGTAAGTTACCCGCGCACATTCCTTTCAAAGAAATTTTAGCTCGGTTGTACCAGCTACTCTATTAAAAGAGATTAGAACTAAGAGATTTGAAAATTTAATGTGAAGCCCTTTAGTCAATAGATTAAAGGGCTTTTTCTTTGTTTTGGAATTAACAATAGGGGGAATTATGGTAACATCATAATGCCAGCATCAAAAATAGCAGATCGGTCGAGATGAATTTTACTGAAGATATAACAGTTGAAAAAATACAGAGTGGACAATGAATTTAAGTTTAGAGAAACTTCATTTTATCATCAAAACCCAGACAGAAATTATTAAACTTGGGTTGGATTTAAATGCCATTATGACATTTGTGGCCGAGCAAGCCCAAGCATTGACAGGGGCCATGGGTGCTGTCATTGAATTAGCTGAAGGCGATGAGATGGTTTACCGTGCAGCGACTGGTTCCACCGAAAATCTACTCGGTTTACGTCTAAAGAAAACAGGTAGTCTTTCGGGCCTATGTGTTGAACATAATGAAATTCTGATCTGCCAAGATGTCGAGACAGATTCCCGTGTTAATCTCGAGGCATGCCGCAAAGTAGGAGTTAGCTCGATGGTGGTTGCTCCGCTTAAACATCATTCTACTGTCGTCGGTGTTCTTAAGGTTTTCTCCGCTAAGACAGCAGCTTTTGGAGAAGAAGATATTCAAGCGCTTGGCCTATTATCCGAATTAGTTGCCGCAGCCATGCATCATTCCACCGAATATGGAACGGATAGAATATTTTATCAAGCGACTCATGACGGACTAACCGATTTAGCAAATCGATCCTTATTTTATGATCGCATGAGATTTAGCCTGAATCAGGCAGGTCGTAATAAGCATTTGATGGGAGTTATAGTGCTTGATATGGATGGTTTAAAACAGGTGAATGACCAGTGGGGCCATCGTGCTGGTGATGCAGCGATTAAAGAATTTGGATCAAGGCTTAAGTCGACTGCCCGTGATTCTGATACTGTGGCGCGTTTAGGTGGGGATGAGTTTGCTATTATTTTATCCAAAATAAATAATAGAGAAGAAGTTCTTTTAGTGATCAATCGGATTGAAGCTAAGCTCGCAGCACCGTTTTCATTTGAAGGGCATGCCTTAAATTGCAAAGCAAGTGCAGGGTTTTCTGTTTTTCCAGAAGATGGCGAAACAATAGAGCTTTTGATTGAGAAAGCAGATCAGTCCATGTATCGCACTAAGAATTCCAGAAAATCTCATAAATAAATTTATATTCCTCTTATAAGTAGCAAATAATACCTTAAGTGCATTCAATAATACATGCCAATGACATGCCTTGTGTTTAGACTTTTGCCATGTTATATTCAGTCTTTAAATTATTGAGTAAAGGTGTGTAAGATAGTGAGACTATAACAATTATTTGGAAATATTAAGAATGTCTGCACCATCAAATCCTGCGTTAATCTTAGCTGATGCCGAGCGACTTGTATTAAGATTTACCGATCAAATTGAGCAGCAGCACAACAATATTCTGCTTAACCATCCTTTAATTAAGTATTTCTCATTGTTAGACAAACTTCCTGCTGTAGGAGGCTATTACTCCATTTCGAGTGAAATAGTCGAGACATGTAAAGACATTGTTAGCAAACAAGGCTTAGCAGGCTTGGCCCTTTACCATCAATTAGTCTTAGCAGCGTTGATTGTTAGATCTCACAGCAAAATCAAGTCGATGCCGTTTACGGAAGATGTGATAAATTTATTTTATCAAGATTTTGCGCGTATTATTAAGTATATTGATTCTCATCCTGTAGAATTTTATCAATACTCGAATGATAAATTTAGTAAAGATTTGTTTGCCTGCATCCTGAGACTAATTCCCGTCGGTGCTCAAAAGATTATCTTAAATGGTATTCCAAGGAAAGAATTGCTAAATGCTGGGGGGTTAACATGCATTAAAGCATTTTCCTACCTGATGTCCGAAGTAGGAGGGCTTAGACCTATTTATGAAATGCATACGGATCAGTCGGATTTATCATTGCTTCGAGAATTTACGCCAGAAGGTTGGGATCGTTGTTATTTAAGAATGGCATCGATGTTAGAATTAAATCAGCATGTTAAAGGTATTTATGGCATTAGTTGGTTTTTCGATCCTCAGATAGAGCATATAAGTCCGAGGCTAAGTTTTTTAAGAGAACGACCGCTACACAATGGGGCAAAGTTCTTTTTTATTGCCAAAGACAAAAAGGGTGTTGGTGGGGCTTTGACACGATCGACTGAACGCCAGAAACTCTTTGAGGCGGGTAAATATGTTCCAACAAATTATTTGATGGTATGGCCGAGAAAGCATCTTATTAATTGGGCCAATAAAATGAGAAATGACAGGCAAAGTATTCAACGTTAAATCGACGGAGTTTTGACTATATGATGTGGAAAATATATTTCTCTTTTTTAATAACTATATTGTGGTTGCCGAGATACCTTTATGGTTTTATCCGAAGAACGAAATATCCGGTTCATGTCTTGTTTTGCATGGTAGACCATTATGAACCTGGAGAGGGGAACGCATCTTTTGAAGTTGAAAAAGCCAGGATGCGTTTGTTATTAGAAAAATTTCCTGAATTGTCCAAAAGACATAAAGATTCTGCAGGACATCCACCTAAACGGACATGGTTTTTTCCTCCCCATTATCACCGTCACAATAATCTTAAAGAATTGGTATCCTTATGTGAGTTAGGTTATGGTGAAGTGGAGTTGCATCTTCATCATGGCAAAATAAAACCTGATACTTCAGAGAATCTTGAGAAGACGATCTTGCAATGTATCAAAGAATATTCACAGTTTGGGATATTTGGCGAAGAGAATGGATTGAAGAAATATGGGTTTATTCATGGCGACTGGGCATTGGATAATTCACGCCATGATAAGTTTTGTGGGGTCAATAATGAGATTGAGATACTGCTGAAAACAGGGTGTTATGCTGATTATACGTTTCCTTCGACAAATACGTCGAATCCTTTAAAAATAAATTCTATTTATTATGCCAACGATAATCCCCACAAACCGAAATCCCATAATTGGGGAGTCAATGTAAGTCCAACGCGTAAGCATAATGGTGGTTTGATGATTATTCAGGGGTTATTACATCCATTTTTTGTGACTAAAAGTCCTTTTAGTTACAGAATAGTTGGGGATGTGGTAGATTGCTTTACGCCTGTATCTAAGAAGCGCGTTGATATGTGGGTTAAATCCGGAGTGCGTATTGAAGGAAAAGATGATTTAGTCATTATTAAAACGCATACTCATGGGGCAGCGGATGCTGATGCGGTGTTGGGGCGAAAAATGGATGATATTCTGAGTCATTTAGAATCCAACTATAATGATGGTGTTAAATATATTTTGCATTACGTCACAGCTAGGGAATTGTATAATATCATCAAGGCGGTTGAGGCCGGAGAGATCGTCGATGATCCGGAACAATATCGAAACTACAGTGTTAAGCCTCCACGCTATAATAGTGCTGTAAATATTGAGTCAGCTACAGATGAACTTAAAGCA
>CAYZPQ010000103.1:0-2853 GCA_964480185.1 uncultured Planctomycetales bacterium
TGACATCGATTTTTTCCGCCAATATCACTGACGACCTGCGCCTCGCCCGACCCGCACACGGCACCCCCCATAGGGGGAACCAAAATTCTTCTAATTGATCTTCGCCATCTGGGCAAGTATCGTCCCCACGGTCGGTAGTTCTTTCTTGAGCTTCTCATGCTGTTTAACCTCCTCATTAGCAAAGTAATCCCCACTTTTAACATCGATCATCTTGCGAAACCATCCCCATGGGTTCTCAATACGGTCTTTATATCGTTCGTATTTACGGCAGGCGTTGATCAAGGCATCTGGTGGTGGTGGATACCCACGCTCCGTACGAAAGTCCAATATGAATCGGTAAAGATTAACCTCTTCGATCAACTGCTGACACAACGCATCAAGCTCTTCAATGACCTGTAATGTCGGCATGGCATAAGGAAGATTTAAATCTTTCCAGAAATCCAAAAGACAGCTTGCTGATTTGTTAATTGATTCTTGTTTATATAATTCTTGTTCGGGTGTCGTTTCTGTCACTGGTACCAGTGCCTTTTCTGTCACCCCACCAGTGTCGTTTGTGTCACCAGTGACAGAAACAGCACTGGTTACGACCGGATGCTTTCCCTGAATATCCAATAGTTTATAGACATTGCTCTTGCCATTATCCCGCTCAATAACAATGGCCTTAATGATCTCAAGCTCCTTTAAAACGCGCATGACTGTCCGCTTACTTAAGTCACAGCGACTGGCCAATGTCGTTGTAGATGGAAAACAATCCTGTGCTTTACCATTGGCGTAATAACAAAGCCAGCAATAAACCGCGACTCCTAAACTGCCTGTTTTTTCGCTGATATACTCCAAAGCGGCTTTAGCTATCCACAAGAACTTACCGTCACGCAAGTCCCTGATTTCAAAATGTTCATTGTGCTTTGTTATCTTTATTTTTCCCATGCCAACCATCCCCAGAAAGCTAATAAAAAATAAACACCAAATAAAAAAGCCTGTGCGTATAGCTCATGGAAGAAATCTATGATCATCCACCCCAAATTAGCAATCATCCAAAATAAGAAACCATATCGGTGGTGATAAATATTTAAAATGACACCAACAATGGATAACACCACAAGCATCCAGGTCATTTTGGTTTCTTTTTAAGATCAACTTTTTTACTGGTTTTAAAATTTGCCTCACGCAATTTTCTTCTATTGTATGGGCTCATATTTTTATATATCTTCTTCAAGCCTTTTATTACCTTCATAGAATCCGCCTTTGAATTTGTTTGATCAATGGTTGCATTCTTACCAAGCAGTTTAAAAAGAATACAAATTCTAGCCATACCTCCTCCAGTCAAGCCCTTAAGAAATCCTCTAAACCTTCTTCTTTAAATACATTTCGAATCCTCTTAATCTCATCTTGAATTGATGCTCTTGAAATATTTAATTTACGGCTAACCTGAACTTGACTTAAGCCCTCCTCTCCTAAGAGATTACAAAGCAATTGCTGACGTTTTGTTAATTTTGATAATGCCGTTGATACCAAAGCTGTCAGCTCTATACGTGTCGAATCATCAAATTCATCGTCGAATATCATTAAAAATGCCTCCATATTTTCATTACACTCACTCTCAATTGAAACGCTTTCAAAAAATGCCTTTCGAATAACAGCCTCGCGCTTCCTAACAATGTCCAAAAGCTTATTCCTTACAATTCGATCTAAAAAAGTTCGGTGAGTCGCTTTTGTATGACAATGCTTGTTCTTATTCAGAAACCAATGCGTTAAACATTCCTGCATAAGATCATCGGGTGATTCCAGCAACAAAACCTTGAATCTTTTCTGGAATCTCTTAACAATGTGCTTAACGTCATTTATTTCCCATACATCAAATAGCCCTGAGTAGTTATTACCTATAGAACACCTCCTTGTTGCATGGCGTTCCACAGGCAAAACAACTACATTGCCGCTTATTTCTTAAGGCTTCTTTCCAATCGGCTTGCATCCCGATAGTTCATCGGGCGTAGGTTCACGCTTAAGGATTCCGCGTAAGACTGCAGTAACAGCATCCAAGATCTTTTGATTCTGCATACGCCTTGAATCGCCTTCCAAAGGCTTATCTGCGTAAATGATCTTGAAACCTTTTTTGAAGCGTTTATCAAAATTTGCAGTCTGTTGTACGCCCATGAATTCCCCCTCTAACCGTACATACGTAAAAGTTCCTAAACCTGCCGGAAAAAAGTTTGAAAAACATAAAATTCCCAGCAGGTTTGTTGTTTTTTTCGTATGTAAGGTTGGGGGTTAGAAATTGCGTTTATGGCGGCATGGAACAACCTTTCTAACAACTTTTTTGTTTATGTAAGAATTTAAGAACCATAAGCTAATTAGAAAAGTTATCAAAAAGACATAAGAACATGGTATCAAATGGCTTATTGACTGTTCTTAGTAGTTGTTATAGGGTTGGTCAATGACAAAATATCGCTTTAAACATACTTTTTTCTATATGCAGATAATGCTCAATATTTTTGGGAGAAGAAAATGATTGCACCGATAAAATCCAAAGAAAAAAAACGTTTCGTAATTTACACGCGCTGTTCCACTGATGATCAAGCGCAAGGCGATTTCACAACGCTTGATGCCCAAGCGCATCACTGCAAAAACATGCTGGATGCTTTTGGTTATGAATTAGCGGACATAGGAAACAAAGGTGTAATCAATGATGATGGATATTCGGGAAAAGATTTAAACCGGCCGGGTATACAGCAGATATTAAACAACGTAGATAAACGCAAGAAATTTGATGGGATTATATTCTTTAGATTAGACCGATTAACGCGCAACCCACGTGATCTTTACGGCCTCATCGATTTATTTCGCGATAATGAT
>CAYZPQ010000103.1:2863-8095 GCA_964480185.1 uncultured Planctomycetales bacterium
TCTGTCAGAGAAAATCTGGACAGCTCAACGGCCATTGGACGTGTGGTCATTGGCATCCTTGGACTGCTATCCGCGTTCGAACGCGAGCTGACCGGCGAACGCGTCAAAGCCTCAGCCATTGCCCGGGTACGCCAAGGCAAATGGGTTGGCGGATTCCTCCCCTATGGTTATAAACTGGAAAAAGACGGCGATCCCCTGCCCAACGGCCGGCAACCACATAAAGTAATTCTTGATAAAGAAATCGCGGACAGAATGCGCGTCATCTGGGAAATGGCCGCTGATAACAAATCACTAACAGAAATCGGAATTGAATTAACCCGGCTTAATGTACGAACACAACACGGCCATGACTGGCGTCGCCAGACCTTATCTAAGATCATCAAGAATCCTTTCTATAAAGGTGAATTATTTTATTCAAACGAAACACATAAAGGTAGACATGAAGCATTGGTCGATGAAGCCCTATGGGAGAAAGCGAATAAGATCATGTCAGCAAAACTACCCGGACACGGCTTCAGCCGTAAGCCAAAAAAGTTCAATTATCTTTTAAGCGGGATTTTAAAATGCGGTAAATGCGGAACCAGCCATATCTCGATATCTTCAACCGGCCATACCGGAAAAACATTTGCTTATTATATGTGCGGGCGATCTAAGCAAAAACTAGGATGCGATACCTCCGCCATACCGGCTGGTGTATTTGATAAAGCCCTGATTGATTATTTTAAAAAAGCATCTGAAGACCGATCCATTATCGTTAACGCTATCGGAAGCGCCATGCAGGAAGCACAGGTCAAGGTCGAAAAACTTGAAGTGGTCATCAAAGAAAATGAAACGAAATTGCAATCAGTAAGGATAGAAGCCAGAAACCTGCTAGATCTTGCCGCTGGTGGCAACGTGGCGCAAGGGGTGACCTTTAAAACGCGGATGAGTGAACTGGATGAAACGATTACAAAACTAGAAGATGCCCTGCAAAAGATGTACGCCCAAAAGACCGCGGGTGAAATGTCCGCCAACTCAGGAGAATTCCTTTATGAAACCCTGCAATTTGCCATGAAACACATCGATAAAGCCCCTGTCGATGCCCAGAAAAGCCTCATCCGCGCCTTGATCAAGGAACTGATCATCCACGATAACCACATCGACGTGAAAATGTATATTGGACAACCGGAATCAATGCTCGAAGCGCACATCGAATCCGAATGCACCGATACCTCCACAAAAAGAAAACGCCCCGCTGATATTACTACCAGCGAGGCGTTAACCAACCATACGCAAAATACGTATGATTGTCAACAATGGCTCCCGGGTCGAGACAGCCAGCGCACCAGAAATCGTTTGACCATGCATATTCCAATTCATCTTATCTTTAGTCCTACTAGGGCTTTAGAAATTGTCGAAGGTAAAGCACCTTACGAAATTTTAACCACAGAACGTATTAATAAAGCTTTTTTAAGACGCCATAAACCAGTTGTTTGTAAACCAAATCCCATCACTATTGCTTTAAGATATCAAAGAATGTATGAAGATGCTGCCTATCAATCAATGGAAAAAGTAGGCGACCAAGTCGGTGTTTCTCGTGTCAGGATTCATCAAATGCTAAACTTGCTTAAATTAGATCAACGAATTATTGATTACATTCAAAACATTGATAATCCACGGCAAAGTAATTTTTGGAACGAACGCAGATTACGAAGTATTGCCCTGCTACCAAAAGAAAAACAATACGGTAAATTTCAAAAAATATTAACGAATGGACATTAAATATGTAATCGCCCCATAATCGCCCCAATCGCCCCATAATCGACTCACGATTGACCCAAACTTATTCCTTAAATTCGTATTTCAAAGACCTTCCTTGTCCAATTGAATGCAGTATGCCTTTTTCAACTAATTCATTTAAATCTCTAGTAGCAGTATTCTTACTACTCTTGGTTAATTCTCTATATTGATTATTACTAATCTGTTTATTTTGTTTTACAAAGCCCACTGCAGTTTGTTGCCGGTCATTTAATTTTATTGATGCTAAATAATCATCCGAGAATCTTGATTGTCCAAATGTAACTACAAAGCTACCGCCCGCTTCTTCATATTTTGGTTCAGGAAGCCCCCATTTTCTACACCATTTAAGAATCTTCTCTGTTCCGGTACCAACTTCCTCAACATATTTAACCCAAAAAAATGCCCGAGCAATACTTGGATTTCGCGGCATAGAATCATGTTTTCTTTTTAATTTTTCAATCGTTAATCCTTGAGGTAATATCCCAGGATTCCAAATTTCCAAACGATCATCAAAAATTCTAACTTGAACCCTACCTGTACTTCTATAATCTCTATGTGCTAACGCATTAGCCAACGCTTCTCTTATCGCATCTGGAGGATATAACCATTTTTCTTGACGTTGAAGCTTTCCTGATTCTATCCACGCCTTCATAGGAATATGTTCGAAAATAAAATTCTCTGCCTTCTCAAGTAATGTAATAGCATCAGCGCTTATCGTCTTAAAATCAATCATCTCTCCTGTCACATCATAACCTCGAAACCTAATAGCTTTCAACTCAGCCTGCAAAAAGAAATCTTGTGGATCTTTACCAAATAATACAATAGCCGCATTAGTAATCTTATTATCCTTTATTAGTTTTAACCTTTTTAAAATTTCAGAGATAGGCGCACTTGGATTAATATTTAATCCCCTCTCCTTCTTAGCTTTTTTGATAAAAGCAATAATCTTCTCTCTGCTTATATCCTGAATCTTTGCACCTTTACAAATTTGAGAATCAAAATCTAATTCAGTTTTATGTTTCTCTAAAATAAGCCCCTCATACTCATCTTTACCCATCTGTCGAGTTGAAGGCCCTACGCGCTTATATGGACGACCGTCAGCCAAGGCCAATTTATCTTTGGAGGGTTTAACTTCTATAATAATAATTTGTTTGTCTTCAATCTTTTTGACTGTAATCTTTGGCTGGATTTTCGGATCAGTATGTTGAGCAATACGGTTGACTAAATCTTCGATGGTACCCTTACCAACCTGAACACCAATGATTTCTCCAACCTTCGATATCCCAATAAATAATCGTCCACCCTCAGTATTAGCAAAAGCAGTTATGCTTTCGATAATATCATGGGCTTGTGAAAGCGATGGCTTCCACTCAATGGTGGTCGATTCACTAGAGCCGAATAATTTTTGCGCATTAATTTTTGTCATATCTTTAAAGAAACCTTCTTTTAAGATTAATGAAATTAATATATCATTTTCTTTATAGAATTGTTAATGATTTATGGTGTGAATCATCTCATTTACGCGCCCAAATTCTAGCAGACAGTTCTAATAAACGCTTTTTACGGTCTTCTTCATTAAGTTTTGAATTTAGATTCATAGGATTGCTTTTAGTCTTAACTGCTGGAATAAAAACAATTTTAATTTTTTTCCAATCAACAACATGATTCCGTTGGTTGTTTTTAGTTTCCTGCATAGCCTTTTAAACATAAATTGATTTATTTGTGTAATACACACAAAACCTGTTAGCGCTAATCATCACCAGCAATACCCTCACCTGGTTTAACAAAAATATTATTAACGATTAGCTCTTGAGCATTATCTTGAATATAGAAAATCTCAAATAATGACAATCCTAACTTTTTGTGCTTTTTAATCTTTTGCTTATATGGCAATTCATTAATACTCTCAAAGCATCCAAAATTTACACACTTATGAGTATTTTCTCCTTTATAGATAAAGTAACCTTGCCCAAACCTATGAAGATTTTTAACTTTATCTGGTGGAAAATAAAACTCGTTAACAATACGATTCGAAGAATTACCGCTGTGAATCTGATTCCCAAAACTACCTCCTGACATTTGATATGTTTTTTCTTCTTTAATATATGTTCCCATACTCTTTGCTATCAATTCACAAAGCTCGGGATCAGTTTGCTTAAGATATATTTTATTTAATGTGTTTTCATCAATACGTTTCATAAAAGTATCAGAAATCGCCTTTAAATCACTTAGGCTTTGATGTGCCAAAGTCACCATCATCCCGCTACTACGGGCTTTATTAAGGACTTCAACAAATGACTCCTCTGCAAATGAAGCATACTCATCAATAATCACACTTACTAAAATATCTTTAGGAATTTGACCAATTTGAATCAATGAAGAAATATACCTTAAATTAGCTTGAACCATTCGTGCAATACTAACTGCTTGTATAGGATAAGCGTTGGTAGGAAGTTGAAAATAAACAATCTTTCGTTGGCGAATTATATCAGTCAGAATAATATCACTATCATCGTCATTGAGAATATCTTCTTTATGAGCCAATAAATAATTATTAAAGCCAGTAACTACATGCTCCCATCCTTTATATTGTTCTGTTAATTGTTCTGTAAGAGTATTAAGTAGCCTTAAATGAAGCATTCCCCTTTGGTTTGTTTCGGTAATTTGACGGTTAAGATATTCACGACAGTGTTTGTTAGTTAAATATGTGTATACATCCATTGGTGTAAATGGTTTGCCTAATGAATGTAAAACATAGAAAGTATTCGTAAAAATAGTTTTGGCGGTTTCTCGAAAGAATGAATTGTCGTCTTCAAAATTATTAAAGAATGCATCAATGACAATCTGCGGATCGCATTCACCAACATAAAGTGGATTATATGTGCAAGATTTATCCTTATGCACCAATGAAAACAGCATAAAGTCATCACTTCGGCCGATAGATTCAAGCATGGCATTAAGTTGATTAATGGATGATAATTCACCTTTAGCATCCAGAATAATCACTGGTCGATTCTTTAAAGCATCCTGATAAATTAATGGCAAAAAAATCCCAGCCGTCTTACCAGTTCCCGTCATTCCTAATACTTGAAGATGTTGACTTCGTTGAATATCAGGAATACTCACAACCTCTTTATTTTCTTTCTCAGCATCAAGCCCAAGAAAAGTTTCTTGAGTATGTTGATTATCTTTATAGAAATCTTTAAGCCGTTCGGGAAGATCGAATGAAACAAATGGATTAGAAATACCCTTTTCTTTCGAATTAGGCTTAATTCCCGATTGCCATATTTTGATTTGATTGATAAGCTTTTCCATATAATGCCCCAATACGAAGAAAATAATAGAAACCAACACTACTAAACAAATAACAAAAACCACGAAGAAATGATTATTAAGCTTTTCTTCGATAAAACCGTGATACCTGTAATAAAGAGAACCTGCTAATAAGAACAC
>CAYZPQ010000104.1:0-8038 GCA_964480185.1 uncultured Planctomycetales bacterium
CAACATTCACCTCTCGAAATGACTCTTGAACATTCATCGATGAAATCGATTCATTCGCCCGTCCTCGTATGGCGGATGTTGGTTTAGGTGGTCAAACAAGCCAGAATGCCACAATCAATCAATTCTTAACCCAGCTCGACGGGTTGCGTAAAAAAGAAAATAATATTATCTGTATTGCGGCAACTAACGTCGGAGAACATGAGCTAGATGAAGCGATTATGCGTGCTGGTCGTTTTGAACGTAAGATCCACGTCACCCGTCCTAATTTAAAAGAACGCAAAGAGTTGTTTGATTTCTATTTAAAAAATTTGGATATGAGTGTTGATGCATCCGTTAACACCAAGCTCTTATCCCAAAAAACATTATGGTTCTCCCCGGCGGATATTGATTACATGGTGCGCGAAGCAAGTATCTTGGCCATTCGTGATAGCCGTAGCTCCATTACACCTAAAGATCTTTCGGAAGCTTATGACCGTATTGCCTTTGGGATGAAGAGTAATATTAAGATGAATGATAAAGAACGTTTATGGACGGCGTATCATGAAGCTGGCCATGCGATTATCGGGTATTTACTTCATCCCACCGACGATGTTATTAAAGCAACCATTATCCCCCGCAAAGGTTCACTTGGGATGGTGGCCAGTCGTCCTCAGGAAGAATTATTCTCTAAGACCAAAGAAGATTTAATCGCTGACATCAAGCGTTGCATTGCCGCGTATGTTGCTGAGCGTATTAAATTCGGCAGCACCTCCGCTGGTGTTGGTGGTGGGCCTGGTAGTGATTTTTATACAGCCATGCGTATTGCACATGCGATGGTATGGCGCTTAGGCATGGGCAAGAGTGGTTATATTGGGGATTTTCATGCGCTTGAAGGCCCTGGTGGTTGGGCTTCCACAAGCGGCATTGTGAATATGTCGGAAAAAACACGTGAGATTCTCGACGCTGATGTTCAAGAAATTCTACAAAGCTGTGTTAAAGATGTAGAACAAATTCTCGTTGAGAAAAAAGAACTCTTGGAATTCTTTGCTGAAGAATTGTACAAAAAAGAAGAATTAGAATACGACGATATTGAAGCAATCTTTAATAATTTTGGTGTTAAACCGCTCACACGGGTCACGATTGCTTAAATTGTTATGACATTTCAAACATTTCAGGCTTCTGTCAAATATTTGGTCGTTGGTACGGTTTTTCTATTTGCGATGGGTTGTTCTAAAATAGAAAATGCCCCGGCCCCCTCTTTGAGTGAAACTCAAAAGAAGTTCGAGGAGAAATGCCGCGTTGATTTTGATTTGCACGTGCGCACCCGCCAAGTTGATAATACATTCTTCATTTATCTAACCACCGATAAACCCTTGATCGATTATGAAGCCCAGCAAGATCTAGGCGATAAAACCAATGCGGCAAAACCATCTAAATTCAATATCAACTACCTTGAGGGGAAGTTTGATATTAATTCATTTAATTTCGAATACGATATTGTTGATAAAAAGAAATCATCAACGGATGATGCTGGCTACAGCATGAATTACACGGAAAGTTATTTAAAGCAGCAACAAGGCATTTTTGTGGCCATGTCGGAATCATTCTTGGATGTGAATCCAAAACATACCGAAAAACTTCCGGAGTTTTTTGTCATTATCATCACGGATATTGTCAAAGGCTTTGAAAGTCGTTCGGTGATTGAAATGAATGACTTTAAACGCTATGTGTCAGGGGATTTGCCACAAGAAGAATTCATGAAACGCTATTTGTCCGACGCTAAAGGTGGTTTATCCATGATTGGTGATGAAATCGGGACACATATTGATTATACGCCGATCACCATGACGGATTTCTTAACCAAACAAATTGTGAATCGTATTCGCTTTAAATTTCAACGCAGTGATTTTCAACCCGGCGATGATTATGATCGCGACATTGCTAATCAAGTGGCTGATACATTTAGTTACTATACGTTCAAAGATTATGCCCAAGTCAAGTTACTCAATTTACGCCTTGAGCATGAATTGAAACTCACCCCTGAGGAAATTCCCAAGTACGGAGAGGATTCTAAAGAAGGGCCTAAGATTCCTGTGAATGAAAAAGACGGCAAACTTATCCGCATCATCTTTGAAAATGGCAAAGCCACGTTTCCTGACGAAGATAAAAAGACCCCGACTGTTTCAAATACCACCGAAGAAACTAAGTAATTTTAACTTTCCCATTCGTCAACTTCACTTTGCCTTTGGCAAATAAATCGATGACTTTAGGATAAATGAGATGCTCTGCCGCATGGATTTTGGTGGTGAGTGTATCGAGTGTATCTTTCGCTGTTACTTCAACAGCTTGCTGAGCAATGATAGCGCCTGCGTCCATGGCTTCAACAACAAAGTGTACGGTTGGGCCTGTGATCTTAACCCCTGCGTCAAAGGCGTCCTTAATGGCGTGTGTGCCTTTAAATGACGGTAATAATGACGGATGCACATTTAAAATTTTATCTGCATACGCTTCAATAAATTCAGGGCTTAATAAGCGCATATAGCCAGCTAAGACGACAAAATCAACTTTATGCGCACGTAAGATCGCGAGCACGGCAATATCAAAGGCTTGGCGTGTATCGAATTCTTTGGGGCTTAGTGTTACGGATGGGATTGAGGCTTTTTTCGCACGGCTTAAGGCAAAGGCGTCGGGCTTATCAGAAAAGACTAAGACTAATTGAGCACCTATTTTCTTTTTCTTAACAGCATCGATAATCGCTTGCAAATTGCTTCCGTTGCCCGAGGCTAATACGGCAAATCGTTTCATACGCTCACCTTAAATTTTCCTAAACTTCACTAAGCCAATTAAACCCACTATTAAAAATATAACACCTACGCCGACTAAAATCCAGACGCGGGCAACATGTTCGGATAATAAAGAACAGGACAGCATTGATGCTAAGAAAGCCAAATGCATCACAAATTCAAGTGCAGAGAAAACTTTACCTGACATATGTCCTGCACACACTTCATTAACAACGGTATTGGCAGCAATGACTGATGGTCCGACGACAAAACCCAATAATAAGGATAAACCCATGGCAAGCAGCCGATTGTGCGTGCTTTCAACAAACAACGCAAATACCGCCACCATCAGACCACCTAAAATTAAAGATGTGAACATCGTATCAAACTTCGAAACTTTATTCCCCCATTTTCCATAAATAATACTGCCTAAAAATAAACCAGCCCCTAAAGGAATAGCCAAAAACCCTAAGTCTTTGGTCACTGTTCCAAACGCTTGTTGGATAAACGTAATGATGACGACATAAATAGCCCCTATGGCGGCAAATAATACCGTCATGATTAAAAAGATAAAACGAATTTTCTGTTCCTGGGCAATATACGCAATCCCCTCTTTGATTTCTGTGATGAAATCTTTAGAGACGCTGACAAATTCCTTCACGCGCTGGGCCCCCTTATGCGTATCAATCTTAATGCGTTGCACCGTTCCCATCGAGAATACCAGCATCCCCGAAAGAAAAAATGTCGCCGCATCCCATAAGAACCCACCCTTACTTCCATAATGCTCGACGATTAATCCACCCAATAAAGCCCCCATTACAAAAGCAATCATACCCGTCACCGTCACCAGTGAATTGGCAATATGCAAATCTTTCACTTCCACCATTTGCGGGACAATCGATAATTTGGCAGGCACATGAAAACGGCTTAAGGTAAAAATTAAAAATACCGCAATATATAATGGGATCATCGACGTCATATCCATAAAACACCAGGCAATGGCAAGTACGATAAACCCTCTTAAGAAATCACAGACAAATAACGTAGTGCGCCTATCCCAACGGTCAACACAGACACCTGCAAAAGGGCCAATGATAAATACAGGAATGATCGTAAAGGAAAGTAATTTGGCTAATTCAAACGAAGAGCCTGGGGCGCGTGTGGCAATAAGCCCAACTAGGGCCATTTGATGCACACGATCGCCAAACTGAGAAATAAGCTGAGCAAACCAAAAGCGAACAAAGTCGCGGTTTTCTCTATTAATAATAAATTTAAACATACTCTATTTCTTCTCTAGCTTCTCTTTTTGTAACAGTGCTACTTGTTTATTCGCGGCTAACAGAGGGCTTAAAAATCCTGCATCTGTAATACTATCATAGATCACCAAACATTCATCAAGCCTTCCTTGATCACAAATCGACTTCCCCAAAGAGATTCTATAACGAGCATTTAATGGATCTAAACTCACTGATTTACGAAAATGCGCTTCTGCCTCGGGAAAATGATGAATCATGGCATAAATAAATCCCATGGAATAATTTAACCGCGCATTTTCTGGATTGATACTTAATGAACGGCTAATCATATTATATTCATTAGATGCATAAATATTCAATTCAACGGTCATGCACACGGCCATCGCGATCACAGCACCAATTAATAACCGCATAAAATCATGACGATCTTTGGGAGCATGATGAAAAAGCCATTGAATAGCAGTAACGATCCAATACAACATACCAATCGCTGTAAAGTATAAGAAATGTTCGGCAACAGATAAACGCCCAGGATGCACCCCGATACTCGTGACAATTTGGGCAACAGGCAATAAACTTAATACAATCAATGCGATTAAAAACCACCCTTGGGCATTAATGCGTCGTCGACCAACCCATAATGACCCTGCAATAAGTAACCATACCCCAAAGCCCGCCCACACACGCCAATCCGACCATAATAAAAAATGTTCCGCGGAACGATCAAAATGCAAATCAACCGGCAAAATAAATAAACGCATTAAATCAATCAAGGCATACAAGAAAGACGCAATGCCCAGAAGCCACATGCTGATATGCTCAGCGCGAAATGTTTCCGTAATATCTAAAATGTGTCTTAAATAAACATAACATCCAATAATGACAACAAAAGGTATTAACATTTTCCAATACCTGGTGAAGCGATGTGTAAAAAACATAAGCCCCACGACTAATGGAAAAACAATAATGCCTGATTCCTTGCTTAATAAAGCGCCAGTAAACGCAATAAGACTAAAGCAAAGCCATTTGAAACGACGCCGACGATGAATCGCAAACCATGCTGTAAGTAAGGAAAGTAAGCTAAAGAATGTGCTTAATAAAATCGCCCGTCCCGAAATATTCGCGACCGATTCCCATTGAATAGGATGAATGGCAAAGAGTAATCCGACCCAGAATCCAGTTGCGGTCGTCGACAAGCATGAGACAAACGCAAATACCAACATCGCATTAGCTGCATGCAGCCATAAATTATCAACGTTATATTGAAATGGATTTAGTCCAACGACGTGATATTCCAACCAATAGGATAAATTGGTCAAAGGTCGATAATAGGATTTATCTTTGAAATACCCGGTAATGAACATCTGCTTAATATCTGCATCTTTAATCAATTGATTATCGACGACAGAATACTGATCATCCAAAGTCTTAAAATCCGACCCCAGCATGAATGAGTAGCAGAAGAAAACACCAGAGATAATAAGGAAAGCACGAAGCCAGTTGGACTTAAATAGCATGGCGCTATTATACAATAATCACCGAATGACACTCGGGCTTCTTTGATTATTTTATGGAGAATGGAAAAGAAAAAGCTGGCGGTCAGGATTGAACTGACGACCTTCGCCCTTCGGGCTCTCCACAGGGGCTTTGCCCCTATGGCGTCTTCGCAAGCGAAGACTGTAACCCCAAAAGCATGGGGAAAAATTTTCCCCATACCCCTTTTCAGGTCGGATCAGTTTTACTCGATTAGGAATGTATCAAAGCTGGCGGTCAGGATTGAACTGACGACCTGCGCATTACGAATGCGCTGCTCTACCAACTGAGCTACGCCAGCAATTTCACAAAATAAGAGTCTTTTTATACCTGATTCTGCTCATCACGTCAAGACTGTGATCAAAAAGACTTGGTTTATAAATTTGGGGAAATAAGGCGGGAATTTGATAACTAAAACGTGCCGTCCCGCTTACGCGGGACAGGCACTTCATTATCGGGAATATTATTCGGATTACACTTAAGGAAAGAAGTGCCGAGACCCAGGATTGAACTGGGGACGCAAGGCTTTTCAGGCCTTCGCTCTACCAACTGAGCTATCTCGGCGAAGATCTTCCTAAAATATATAGAACTACTTCTAGATTAGATCGAGCCGTATCGACTGTCAGAATAATAAAAGTCGATGCGGCGGAAGTGCTAGACAAATCACTGCTAAAAACAAAGCCCTATTCTAGCCAAAAAAATTCAAATGTCAACAAACCATCTTTTGTGGGGGAATAAATATTATTGCCCGAGTTGGTTCATAATCTTGGTGTAGACATCTTGGGCTACACCCACACGCGGAAGAATATTCTTGCGAGCTTTGACACGAAGTTTTGTGGTGGTGATATTGATTGGCAATAATGAGACGGTAACCGTTGCCCCATTAACTTGCCCAATCATTTCACCCTTATTGCGATCGCTTTCATTCAATGTGCCCATGATCGCTAATACTTTCTGGGCAGCATCCCAAATTTCATCCTGGCTACTGGCTGTGACACCTTCAACACTATCACGACTCACCGAATAACCACCTACAGCACCGGCACCAGCAATAAACAATGGTACACATCCACTTAACATTAAGCTTAAAACACACATTAAACTTAATAATTTAAATCGGTGCGTGGTGATCATGGTCTTAACCCTTACCTGGTTTCTTTCCGTGATTAGCTTTTTTGGAACGCCAGTTTAATTTTCCCTTACGTAAACGCTTACTCATTTTAGACTCCTGTTTATATAGTGCTTAGTACTTTCTTTAATTCGATGATTTTAGCGATAATTGCCCAAGGTTTCAATGCTTTTAATTCTTTGATGGTACTTGAGCCAGTTGTGACAGCGACCGTCTTAATGCCTGCATTATGGCCTGTTTGGACATCGATGGTCATGTCGCCGACAAAAAGCATTTGTTCAGGCTTGATCTTAAATTTTTTGGCAATGACCTTTAACATGGCCGGATGTGGCTTAGGGTGTTTGGCCTTATCCGCGCATTGCACGGCATCAAATAAACCTTCCCATCCCATGCCCTTTAAAATGATCTTCGTAAACCGCAATGGTCGATTTGAACAAATCGCCAGCTGATAACCTTGACGTTTTAATCCTGCTAACAGAACACGCGCACCTGCTAAAGGACGCACTTGAGTTGTTAATGCCTTGGCATGATGAGGTCGATACATGCGTATGGCTTTCTCTGCCTTGGCTTCCCCCACAAAACCTGCCATCAAATGCTTATCACCCCAACCCACAGATTTTTTAATCACATCATAAGAACGAGGTTTAAACCCAAGTGTAGTTAATGCATGATTCACACTTGAAACAACGGCAGAATAAGCATCCACTAATGTGCCATCTAAATCAAAAACAATAGCGCGTAATTCTCGAGGTTGATTCATTTGATCTGGCTGGGTTTAATGGATGCATAAAACATCATGACCAAGCCTCCAACAGCAATAACGGGCCCGACGATGACAATAATCACGTGGCTTAATAAATCCCAATTTTTTAAGATCAAGGCCATGCCAAAAATGACAAATAAAAAACCTAAAATACCTATGACAATTCTAAGCAACATCAGCAACCTCGGGTGTTGTTGTCGCAGGGGTTTCATTAGGGCGACTCTTCCAACGCTTGTGCATCCAACCCCATTCATGCGGATAAGCACGAATATTCTTTGAGTATTGTATTGAATTGTTTCAGCGTCAGTTGCTTTCTTCTCGACGTAGAAATGAGGTTCCACCATAATGCGGCTGACATCATCATGATCTCTGACCGTAAAGATCGGCATGATTGGGGCCCGAGCCCACGAGCTCTTCCAGCAAGCGGCCGTGCGAAGCCTCGCGCGAGAAGAGATTCCGGCTCACCACCTTTACGCGGGGAAACTTGCGGAAGCGGCTCTCCAGGAAATCATAGGCGCGGGAATGGAAGATCCGCTCGGCAAGCGCCGGGGTCCACTCTTCCTTCTTGTAGCCCGCGCCGAACTGCATGTGGCGG